>JBGTKO010000281.1:0-1995 GCA_041744595.1 Pirellulales bacterium | reverse complement strand
TCATGCCTCGACACCCTTCACACCGACGCCATGCGACTGCGTGGGTGACGACTGCCACGATGACCATGATTTTTGCCGCGACTGGATTCGCCCAAAGCGGGAGTCGTCCGTCGAGGCCACCAGCGCGGCCACCGCAGGGATCAGGCCAGCGGCCGCCTCCTGCCGCAGGATCGACGACGACCCAGACGGCCCCGGCACAGCCTGCCGGGACGCTGGCCCTCAGTGGGTATAGCCCCGTGGCACTTCACGCGAGCGGAGCGTGGTCCATGGGCAATCCACGCCTCGTCGCCACGTTTGATGGAAAGACGTACGCGTTCGTGGACGACGCGGAGCGGCAGGCGTTTGCGGCGACCCCTACCCAGTATGTTCCGGTCCTCGGCGGCGACTGCGTCGTCGCCTATGCCCAGAACGGCCAGCGTGTTCCAGGCAGCGTGAAGTTTGCAAGCAAGCAAGGTGATCGGCTTTATCTGTTTTCGAACGCCGATGCCCGCGCGATGTTCGCAGCGAATCCAGCGTCCTTCGCCGATTCGGATCTCGCCTACGGTGGAAACTGTGTCGTGTGCGCGGTCGGCATGGGGCAGTCGATGCCGGGGCGACCGGAGTTCACGAGCATCCACAAGGGCCTGCGGTATCGCTTTCCGTCTGCCGACCAGCAACGCGAGTTCATGGCAGACCCTGCCAAATACGAGGCGATCGGGGCGACTCGCCCGCAAGCAGCCGCGCCGGGTGGGAGCACGTCACGGCCCGCCCCGCCACCGGCAGGTTCCGGATCGGGGCGCCGATGAAACCAGGCGTGCAGGTCAGCGACGCCAGCGGAGGACGGTTTCGAAGAGGCGCTTCACCCGCGGAGTGAGCCTCGTGCGATTGAAGGCGTCTCCCGCTTTTTTGATGATCTCGGCTTGCGTGGGATACGGGTGGATCACGCTCGCCAGAGACCTGAGTCCGATACGAGCGGTCATCGCGAGCGTCAGCTCCGAGATCGACTCACCGGCATGCCTTGCCACGAGGGTGCCGCCCACGATGCGGTCCGTTCCCTTGCGAACATGCACCTCCAAAAAGCCCGAAGTTTCATCATCGAGGAGGGCGCGGTCGACATTCTCAAGATCAATCGAAATGGTGTCGATCGCGATGCCGCTCGCGTCGGCCTCTCGGGGGGTGAGGCCAACATGAGCCACCTCCGGATCGGTGTAGGTGCACCACGGAATGACGAGTTTGCTCGCACGCTTGCGACCGAAGAACAGGGCGTTTTGAATCACGATCCGCGCCATCGCGTCGGCGGCGTGAGTGAACTTGAACCGAGAGCAGACGTCACCGGCTGCAAACACGCGAGCGTTGGTCGTCTGGAGACGGTCGTTCACCGTGACGCC
Organism: Pirellulales bacterium; assembly: GCA_041744595.1. GTDB lineage: Bacteria > Planctomycetota > Planctomycetia > Pirellulales > UBA1268 > QWPN01. The sequence continues at coordinate 628 of JBGTKO010000281.1, read as the reverse complement.
ACTGCGATCGAACGCGATGCCCGCTGCTTCGAGTCCCAGGCCCTCGATGTTCGGTGTCCGTCCTGCCCCTACCAGAATCTCGTCGACCGTGAGGTCGTAGTGCTCTCCATGCGAATCGACATGAAGCCACTTGCCGGCAGGGCTCGTATCGACAGAGAGATCCTTGCCACAGCACAAGAGCCGAACGCCGTCGCGGACAAGGGCTTGGCGAATCACCTCCGACGCCCGAGGGTTTTCGTTGGGCATGACCCCGTGCATCGCCTCGATGAGGGAGACCTCGCTGCCAAATCGTGCAAAGGCCTGGGCGAGCTCGCACCCGATCGGCCCCGCCCCGATGACGGCCAGCCTGCGGGGAAGCTGCGTAAGGCTGAAAACCGTTTCGTTCGTGAGGTATCCAGCCGCCTCCAGACCAGGAATCGGCGGTGCTTTTGCTCGGGCCCCCGTGGCAATGACGGCGCGGGCGAAACGGAGCGTCTGTCCTGCAACGTCGACGGTTTCAGGCCCGGTGAACGTGCCGTCACCGAGGTACACGTCGATGCCAAGCTTGGAAAAACGCGAGGCGGAATCATGGGGACTGATGCCGGCCCGAAGTCGACGCATTCGCTCCATGACGGCAGGAAAATCGACC
>JBGTKO010000280.1:0-1506 GCA_041744595.1 Pirellulales bacterium | reverse complement strand
GCATGCCTGAGGCGGAGGCACCGATTGTGCTCACGCTGCGTCGCGGCGACGAGACGCTGGAACTGAACACGCCCGTCGAGCACCGCATCGCCAGCGACCTGGCGCCGCGGCAGTACGGGCAGGTCGCCGTCGAAGGTCTGGAAGAACTCGGCACGCAGGCCGAGATGGTGGCGATACCGTATGCCCGGCAGTTCCGCATCACCGGCCAAAGCTGCTCGCTGCTGATGCTGGAAAGCGAAGAGGATTACCGGCAGTTCGACATCAAGCCGGAAGACGATTCCCAAGTGATCCGCGAGACGGCCGCCGCCGAGTACATCGTGCAGAAGCTCGACGAAGTTGCCGAGACGCTGGCCGATCCCAAGGCGCGGTTTGTGCAATGGATGTCGCGCCTGCCCGAAGTCTTACCGCAAGGCTTTGAAACCAGCGAGCAACTGACGGCCGCGATCGAGAAGCTGCCGGCAGAGACGTTTGACGTCGGCTCGGCCAGTCTGCAGGTGCAGGACCGCACCTGGGAGTCGATTTCCGAGAGCCTCCGCGAACCGCTGGCCGCCCGCGATATCGACTATGACGCCATTATGGCCGAGGCCCACCGCCGCCACGCGGCATACGGCCCGCAGGATGCCTTGAAGTGCGCCAGTAGCCTGGTCGAACTGCGACCCGGCGACTGGGTGCTGGCCCGCGATGTGGCCTTCTCGGCGATGGACTGGGGGCTGAACCGGCATGCCTACTACCTGCTGCGTCGCGTATCGGAAGCCCGGCCGTATGAGCCGCAGACCTACCTGGCGATGGCCGACGCGCTGCAGTCGCTCGGCAAGCACGACCTGGCGCTGGTCTACTATGAGGTCGCACTCGGCAGCACGTGGGATCCCCGCTTCGGCGACTTCCCGCGGATCGCGGCCACCGAGTACCTGCGATTGCTGCGAAGTATGGAGCGCGGTCAGACACCAACGGAGTTAAAGGACTACGTCGCCGCACGATTGCCGCAAATCGAGGAGCGCGTGCAGCTCGCTGACAGCGATATCGTGGTGATCATGATGTGGAACACCAATGACACCGATGTCGACATGCACGTCATCGAACCAAACGGCGAGGAGTGCTATTACAGTCACCAGCGCACGCTCCAAGGCGGGCATCTCTCGACCGACGTCACGCAAGGCTACGGCCCCGAGATGTACACGCTGCCCAAGGCCGGCCAGGGCACCTACCAGGTACGGGCGCACTTCTACTCGTCCGACCGCAATCGGCTGAGCGCCCAGACGCGAGCCATCGTCAAAGTGTTCGAGAACTGGGGCACCGACGACGAGAAACTATTGCGTCGCACGTTCACACTCGGCGGCCAGGGGGACGTACATGAGATCCACAAGATCGAACGCACGACCGGACCGAAGCCGCCGAAGTATGAGAAGCCGAAGGAAGAGGCGCCAGTCCCAGCGGTGGAATGACATCAATACAAGCTCGAAGCGCCAGCGAGTGGGTCGGCGAGCAAGATGGCGTGGCAGTTCGAGT
>JBGTKO010000279.1:0-20907 GCA_041744595.1 Pirellulales bacterium | reverse complement strand
GACGCCGCGGCTCGCGTAGCACGAGTAGCCGCCCGTCCGGTGAATCGCAGCCGAGCCGGCGGGAGCCAGCGAGCCGCACTCGCCGAGAACCACGTCGGGATGCCGGCGAGTCACGTTCCCGTCGAGAGCGTGGTCCGCGGGCCGACTTCGCTCCGGTATCAGGCCGCTACGACGAGGATGACGAAGGTCTGGAGTTCCTCGGCGTCGAAGAAGCTGTCCGAGAGGGAACACCCCGCTCCCGCCACGACGACACGGACGACGTCCTCGAAGAAAGCGGGCTTGGCACCGTACTCGACGTCCCGAGCTGGGTCGAGGCGATCGGCATTGTGATTGCCGGGAACCTCGGTGCTCGGAACAAAACGTCGGGGCGAAGCGACCGTAGCCGCTGACGGGCATTACTTGAGCGAGATCGTGCGTGCCAGAGGGCGAAGAATCTGCTCGATCACGCAGTTTTCGACGACCTCGTGGGCAATGGCCGTCAGCCGCTCGAGACACTCGACGTAGGTCGTATTCGGTTCGAGGCTTCCGTACTGCCGAGCAGTGACGTACACGCTCAGTTGCTCCTCGGCAAACTCCCCCGTCCGTACCTGGAAGGCGTTGGTCCTGGTCTCGGTTCCAATCCGCACCTGGGTGCGGCACTCCTCGTCAAGGGCAAGCGTCAGGGACGGCTCATGGTTGATCACCCGCGTTCCAGGAATATCGGCAAAGCGTTCGAGTGACGGCCCGACGCCAAGGGCTTCCGCCAAGAGAGCGTTGTGGTTGCCCCGGTAGGCGAAGTCGAAACCGAAAAGAACATCGAGCGCCTCACAATCGAGCGGACTCACCGAGAGGAAGGCCGGCGCCAGATCGAGAACGAGCCTGTGCTGCGCGAAAGCCTCGTCAATCGACGACGGATTGACCTGGCCTGAGCAGAGCCGCCGGGACTCCACGGCGGTCCATCGGTAGCGGCCCTGGTCCTTGTCCTCTTCGAGGACGAAATCCCGCTTCTCACGGCAGTAGAACTTCCGCATGGTCGGATACCGTCGCTGCACCTGCTCGAAGTACTGAAGAATTGTCTCCCTCTGCGAAGGGAGATCCATCTCCGTCGCCAGATTCATGTTGACGTAGAAATCGTCAGCAACGGACGCGAATGGCGTCATGAAGGGCTCCTGGTTCCCGCGCTCTCGGAAGATGGGTCGAGTAGAGAATCATCGATGATACCGGCTTTTTTGTCTGCATGTCAAAAAACGGCGTCGGTGGCAAAGCATGAACGCCCTTTGGTGCGTCCGTGGGTCGCGCTGGCAATCCATCGGTTCGAGTGCCATACTCCTCCAGGGGACGCCGATGGGCCAATCGTCCCACGGCGGCCCGTATGGCAGGTACTCTCCATGAGCAGCAGCGCCGAACCGGTTCGGATTCCCGACGAGCGGCTTTCGATCGAGAAACGGTCGGACGGCGCGCTCGTTGTGCGCGTCCAGTCAGACGGGCCGGCGGAATCCCGGCTACCCGACGCCGTGTTCTCGTTCCGCTGCGGGGACCCTCAGTACGCCTACTGGCTCGGCCGCCTCGAAGCCCGCGCGAAGGGGTAAACAAAAAAGGCTAGTCGTCTCGCGAGCTCGCGATGAGCGTGATGAACTCGCGGTTGCTCTTGAACTTCGCGAGCTGCTTGGTGAGTTGCTCCATGGCATCCACGTGATGCATGCTCGAGAGCGTGCGACGGAGCATGTTCACCGCATGAAGGGTGTTCGGGTCGAGAAGCTTCTCCTCCCGCCGCGTCCCCGACTGTGAGATGTCGATTGCGGGCCACACCCGACGGTCGGCGAGCTTCCGGTCGAGCACAAGCTCCATGTTCCCTGTGCCCTTGAACTCTTGAAAAATCAACTCGTCCATTCGGCTGCCGGTATCGACCAGGGCCGTGGCGACAATCGTCAACGAGCCCCCTTCTTCGAACACCCGAGCCGTAGCGAAGAGCTTCTTGGGAATATCAAGGGCCTTGATGTCAACGCCACCCGACATGGTGCGGCCGGTGTTGCCAACCCACTTGTTGAAGGCCCGCGCCATCCGAGTGATCGAGTCCATCAACAGGAAGACGTCCTTACCGGTCTCGGTCATCCGCTTGCACCGTTCGATTACGAGCTGTGACAGCCGCACATGACTTTCGACATCGCAGTCGAGGGAGCTTGCGAGCACGTCGCCTTTGACGCTCCGCTTCATGTCCGTGACTTCTTCTGGACGCTCATCGACCAGCAGCATCACGAGCGAGAGCTCGGGATGGTTTTCAGCGATGGCCTGCGAAACCTGCTGGAGCAAAACCGTCTTCCCCGTCCGAGGCGGAGCAACAATGAGCGCCCGCTGCCCCTTGCCGAGCGGCGTGAGGATGTCCATCACGCGGGTCGTAATCGGCTGCTGCCCGGTCTCGAGCTTGAGCCAGGTCTCGGGGTTGATCGGCGTGAGCTGATCGAACGCCTTCACGTTGACATAGTCGTCGGGCGGCATGCCCTCGACTTCCTCGACCTCGCGGACTCGCGGCCCCTGCTGCCGGCGGCCGGGCTGCACGAGCACCTTGAGAAGCACGCCCTCACGAAGGCGATACCGATCGATCAACTGAGCGGGGACGAACGGATCGGTCTGTTCGCGTGTGTAGTTGTTGTCCGCGCTCCGCAGGAAGCCGTACCCGTTGGGGTGCATCTCGAGTACACCAACGCCCGGCTCGAGCGGAATCGGCTCGCCATTTTCAGCTACCTCTGACTCAGGCTCTGGCGGTCGCATTCCATCACTATCCATGCCGACGGCACCGGCGCCTGTGGGCGGAGGGCCACCCCCGCCGCCACGGCGATAACGGCCCCTTCGTCGGCCATATCCACCACCCTGCCCCTGGACGCCAGGCGGCCCACCTTGGCCACCGAAGCCTTGTCCGCCATAGCCGCCAGGCCGTCCTCGCGATCGCCTACGTTTCGACATGGAAACTCCGAACCCTCCTGGATCCTAAAAAAGAACAAACGGCCTGGCATCCGAGCCAACCGCTGCTGAAAAACCTGGGGAGAAGCACCTTTTGCCGAGACGTCATCCCAGAACCCCCGACCGAGGCCCTCGAGCCATGGTCGGCAAACCATGGAACCGATCAGGTTCCACTGGTCCCAGGCTTCCCATGGCGGCACCTCGCCACCTCGCGGAAACCCTTTCAAACGAAAGCCGTCGATTCGACGACATGAAGGAACGGGACCGCTGCGAGAGGCTCAGCCACTGCGACGAAAACATCGCCGCGAAACGAAACCATCTCAAACCGCAACCCGCCCAGACACCTTCCGAGACGGAAAAAACACCTTTTCCCCCGGCGGCCAGAAGAGGTGAAGAAGCCTTTTCCTTTTGGCAATCGTCAGGGACTTTAGAAGTATCCAGTGACGTCGGGCACCTGTCAAGCGAGGGAAGCTACACAGGCCACTGAATCGCCTAGGAACAGTCATTCCGTCGGAAAAAGTGAGAAATCACGCCTTCTCGCATTTTCGTCGCAATTCCTCCGACCGGTCTAACCGATACACGAGGCAAGGGCGGCTCCCAGCCGGGCGGCCGCCCTATCGACATGAGGTCGCAGCCATGATCCGCGCACGAATCAATATCAAGGTATCGAACCAGGCACAGGGCCGACGCGTTGCCAACTGCTGCCACTGTTTTCTTCCAGGGTTCCTGGTCGCTGCGGTGATCGCCGCACTCCCGACCATGGCCGCTGCTGAGATTCATTGGCACCGCGACTACCAATCAGCTCGTTCGGCTGCTGCCGCAAGCGGGAAGCCGGTGTTCGCACTCTTCATTGCCACATGGGACGAGGAACCGAGTGCAGCGGTGTTTTCAAACGCGGAGGTGGAAGCCGTCATCGCGGCTTGCTTCGAGCCCGTTCGTATCGACGTCGATTCGGAGCCTGATCTGATCCGCGATATTGGCATTCAGACGGTTCCGAGTATTGCCGTGATCGGCAACAACGGCGCACCGGTCTCTCGCCTTGACTGCCCGACAACCCCGGCAGAGTTCGTAGCAACTGCAGCCCGTGCCGCACAGGTCTCGGCCGCTACCGCGCCCCACCGCGACGAGGCCAAGCAGGGCGAGGCCGTCGGATTTGCAACGTTCGGTGGGTCTCTCGAGTCGGAGTCGCTTCAGGACGACACGAGCGTCGTGGACAAGGTGCGTCAGCTCTCGAGCTTTGCCGAAGGAAAGGCCTCGCCGCTCCGTGACCCTGGCCGGTTTCCGGTCGCTCCGCAGCAGCCTGTCGTCCAAGAGCAGCCGGCCTATGCTGTGGCCGCGTCCAACGACGCCACGCTCCCGCGGACGCCTCCGGCCTGGCAGCCGGAGCAGCCTGCCGCATCCGCTTACGCCCATTTCCAGCCCCCCGTTGCGAACGACCCGTACGCCCCGCGGGCTCCTTTAGCCTCAGCAGCACCAAGCATCGAACCCGCTGTCACTTCTGCCAATCCTTGGCTGGCGGGCACGCCCGGCATCGCGGCAGAAGCCGAGCCGGAGGCTTCCGCAACCGCATCGGACGAAGGGACCGAGAAGAAGCCTGCGGCTTCGAGCTTCATGGCCGCCCTCCAGAAGCCGGTCAATGTGTTCTCTTGGTGGTCCGCGAAGCCGACCACCCCTTCTCCGCCAAAAATGCCCCCGGCTCGCCCGCAATCCGGAGGATTGTTCGCGTCACAACCGCCAGCCGTACCGTCCGCTACGGCATCTACGGCGTCGGCTACGGCCCCTCAGGGCTCGATGCCGGTCGGCTTGGAGGGATCGCTCGGCTTGGAGGGATATTGCGCGGTGACCATCGCTGAACGCGGCGCCTGGGTCGAGGGGCGCGCCCAATGGGGCGTCCGTCACCGCGGCCGCACCTACCTTTTTGCAGGCCCGGAACAGCAGCAGGCGTTCATGGCGAACCCGGACCGATACGCGCCGGCACTCTCGGGTGATGACCCGGTCTTGGCGTTCGAATCGGGCCGCTCCGAGCCAGGTCGACGCGCCTTGGGCGTCAGCTACCAGTCCCGCATGTACCTCTTCGCGTTACCCGAAACCCGCGACGCCTTTGCTGCCGATCCGGGTCGCTACACCACACGCGTCCAGATCGCCGAAGGCCTCGCGCCTGCTGATTCCGCTCGACGTTTCTGAGTTCTCGGCCGGCGGTGCCCAGCCGCCTGGCTTATGCTCTTCGTTGCGTAGCTCGTGCGTAGCTGCGTTTGGAGGGCCCGACATGACGTTCTGCGACAGGGCACGTGGCTCATGTGTGCTCGCGCTCGATCAGGGCACGACATCGAGCCGCGCGATTTTATTTGGTCGCGACGGGATACCGATGGCGACCGTGCAGCGGGAGTTTCCGCAGCACGCCCGTGAGGCGACCGGCCCCGACGGCGAAGACCTCGGCATCGTCGAGCACGATCCGGAAGACATTTGGGAAAGCCAGATTGGCTGTGCTCGCGAGGTACTGGCAAACGCCGGCATCAAGGCTGACGACGTCAACGCCATCGGCATCACGAACCAACGTGAGACGACGATTTTGTGGGATCGGGCGACGGGCCGGCCGGTCGCCCCCGCGATCGTCTGGCAAAGCCGTGTCTCCTCGCCGATCTGCCGCCGGCTCGAAGCCGCTGGACACGGCCCCGTCATCCGACGCCGAACCGGGCTCATTCTCGATCCTTACTTCTCCGCCACGAAGATCGTCTGGCTCCTCGAGACCATTCCCGGCCTCCGGGACCGCTGCGAGCGTGGCGAAGTTCTGTTTGGCACCGTCGATACCTTTCTCCTCTGGCGGCTCACTGCCGGCCGCGTGCATGCCACCGATGCGACCAATGCGAGCCGCACGCTTCTCTTCGACATCGACGACATGGCATGGTCTGATGAGCTTTGCCGCATCTTCGACGTGCCTCGGGCCATCCTTCCTGAGGTGCGTCGATCGAGCGGCTTGTTCGGCACGGTCGATCCGGCGATTCTCGGTGCCGCCGTTCCGATCACCGGATGCGCCGGCGACCAGGAGGCCGCTGCTTTCGGCCAGGGTGTCGAAGAGCCAGGCGATGCCAAGACCACGTATGGCACTGGTGCCTTTCTCGTCTTCGCCACCGGCGACGCGAGGATCGAGAGCAACCGCGGCCTTTTGACCACACCGGTCTGCTCGGTCGCGGTGGGAGGTCAAGAAGAGCCACCTCCACGCTACTGCCTGGAAGGCTCCGTATTCATCGCAGGGGCACTCGTCGGCTGGCTTCGTGACGGCCTCGGACTCATCGAGCAAGCGGCTGACATCGAGCGGCTCGCAGAGAGCGTCGACTCGAGCGGTGGGGTCGTGATCGTGCCGGCACTCACCGGGCTCGGTGGTCCTCACTGGGATCCCACGGCCCGCGGCATGATCATTGGGCTCTCCCGCGCGACCCACCGAGGCCACATCGCCCGGGCGGCTCTCGAGGCGATTGCCCTCTCGGTGGCCGATGTCGTCGAGAGCATGCAGGCCGACGCCGGGCTACCGCTGCGGCGACTCCGTGTGGACGGCGGCGCCACAGCAAACAACCTTCTCTTGCAGATTCAGGCTGATTTGCTCGGGATTCCCGTCGAGCGACCCGCCGTGCGTGAAACCACAGCACTGGGCGCGGCACTCCTCGCCGGCCTCGCGACAGGGTTTTATCCCGACACGACCGCAGTGGCCGGCGCCCGCCGGATCGAGCGAACTTTTCGGCCGTCAATCGACCCAGTGTCACGACAGCGGCTCCTGGCCACTTGGTCGGATGCCGTGGGCCGCAGCAAGGCGTGGGCGGTGCCCCGGTAGACGGCGCGGTATCCTCGATACCATTCCTTCGATGCTTGTGGAGCACCCGCGGATGCGGCTACTCGTTGCCTTTGCTCAGGTGGTCGCCTTCGCCAGCGTTGCTCAGGCAGCACCACTGGAACGAACCGTGGCCGGTCTCGACGCCGAGGTCCATGCCTCATGGACCAGCGTTCCACTCCGTACCTGGACAGCGAGGGTGTCATCCCTCGCGGGCCGGCCCGTGATTCTCGATCGGCGCATCGATCCCGAGGTGCCCGTGACGCTCGCGGTGCGGGGCGAGTCGCTGCGGGAGATCCTCGCGAGGGTCGCGGCCGAGGCCGGCGGAGCTATCGACGAGCTCGAGTCAACGATTCGTATCGTTCCCGTGTCGATCGCTGGCCGAGCAACACTCGCCGATGCAGACCGCCGGCTTCGACTTGGGAAAGCGCCGCCAAACCTCCGCCGCCGACTCACGGCGGCCGACACGTGGACCTGGCAGGAAGCAGCTCGCCCACGGGACCTCGTGGCAAGCCTCACCTCGGCCGCTGGCCTCGATATCGAGGGTATCGACACGATTCCGCACGACCATTTTCCCGCCGCCGAGTTGCCACCCCTCTCACTGGCTGAACGGCTCGATCTCGTGCTGGCCCATTTCGATCGGCGTGTTGTCTGGAACGGCGCCGCTGGGCGAGCGTCCGGCCGGATCGTCGCAATCGATGCCGAGCTTTTACCCGCCGCTGGCGGCCCATCCAAACAGCCGCCGGTGAAGAAGCCGCCCGGACCCATTCGCACCGTGAAGGTCCGCGATGAATTCACGCTCAAACTCGAGGCCCCACTCGATCAAGCTCTCATGGCGATAGCCCGACAACTCGACCTCGATATTGAATTGGACCGGGAGTCGCTCCGAGCTCGCGGCATTGCCCTCGGCGAGATCGTGCGGGCCGATGTCGTGAAAGTCTCACGCGACGAGCTCTTCGACGCGATCCTCCGGCCACTCGGCCTCGCGTGGCAGCTCGATGACCGACGGCTTCGCGTGTTTGCTCCTGATCGTAGCGCCACTGGCGAGTGAGACATACCCCATGATCCATTTTTTACGCATGCTTCGCCCGATGCCGACTCCGTTGTGCTGCATCGCCCTTGCCGTGACGCTCACGACATTCGGAGTCCGTGCTGCTGATGCCATCGAGTCTGCTCAACGTGCGACCGTTCGCGAGCGCATGGAGCGGCAGCTCGACAAACCATCCGTCCACGAAGAACGGGAAGCGATCGACAAGGCCCTCTCAGACGCCGGTGTCTCGCAAGACAAGATCCTGGCACTCCACCATGCCGTGTCTCAGGCCAATCTCCCAACCATGGTGGGCAGCCTCGATGCCTTCCTCTTCTTTACTCGTGATCCGGAGTGGCTGGCATTCCGGCAATACTTCGCCGAGTTTCTCGAGCTCCCAAACCTTCTCGACATCGATGCCGCCACAATGCGGATGCTGGAGGTCTACGATGGCGTGGTTACGCTGCCCGCGATCAGCGAGCTCTCTCCCAAAGCCGCCGCAGCCTGCCGGCATTTTGGCGAAGGCTCCTGGGGAGCAGCCCTCGAGTTTCCGAACGTCTCTACAATCACTCCAGAGGCAGCGAAAGATCTCGCTGGGTGCGAGGCCTTGCTCGTGTTCCCCCATCTGCGGGAGCTTTCGGCACCAACCGCGAGAGCACTGGCAAAACATGAGGGCACAGGCCTGATTCTCGGCGGTTTGACGACGCTGCCCGATGACGTGGCTGACGCCTTGGCGAAGCTGGAGGCAGAACGCGGTCTTCTGTTACCCGACCTCGTTTCACTCGATTCGGTCTCACTCGCCAAACGGATCGCCAGACAGGACCACGCATTTTTCCCGGCGGTGCGTACGCTGACTTCAGAAATCGCCAAGGCCCTCCGGGGCAACGAAGGGGGCGAGCTTTCCCTCCCTGCCATCGAGGAGATCAAGCCCGAGGTGGCGAAGCAGCTTGTCGGAGCTGGCTATTACTGGCTCTCACTCGGTGGAGCAGCCACACTCACGCCTGAAGCGGCTGCAATCATCGCCAACCATCACGGCCAGCTTGTCTTCCCAGGGCCAGATTCCTTCTCCGCGGCGGCCGCCCTGAAGCTTGCCAAGCACAACCATGCGATTTTCCTTCCGCATGTTGCCTCCGTGCCGACAGACGTACTTCGGGCCCTCGCCAATCACGAAAACCACCTCATCCTTGGGAGCGCGTCGGCACTCACAATCGAGGAAGCGGCGGCGCTCGTCATGCACAAGGGTCACGTGACCCTTCCAGCGATTGAGCGGCTTCCACCTGAGGTTGCAGCCGTTCTCGCGCCGCGGATCGGAGACTTCGGTCTCCCGGGGCTCCGTTCGCTCAATGCCGAAACCGCTGCGGCGCTCGCCGCGAACGCCCGTGATGAACTGGAATTGGAAGGGGTCACGACGATCTCGTCCGACGTTGCCGCGGCACTGGCGGCCTTTGAGGGAACGCTGTCACTTCCAGGCGTGACGGCACTCACCGCTGACGTGGCCCATGCCCTCGCTCCCCACCGCGGCACGCTCGTGCTCACGGGGGTCACCGAGATCACCCCCGAAGCAGCCGAAGCCCTGCTTGCCCGAACCGCCCCGCTCGAGCTCGGTGCCCTGCTCCATCGGAATCGGCTCGACTCGCCCGCAATTGCCGAACTGATCGTCAAGCACTTCGACAACGTCGAACTCCAGGGACTCACGTCGCTCACCGGCGCTCATGCGGCCGACATCGCACGCGTCCTCGCGCGAACCAGGGGCACGCTCTCGCTACCGAGTATCAAACGAATCACACCCCGCGCGCTCGAAGTCCTCATGGGGCGGCAACGGGTCGAACTCCCCGACCTCACCAACGTGAAGATCGTCCCGGAGGTCGGCCAGCGCGGCAACGACGACTACATCGACCCTCGTTGACAAAGATCAGTCACCGCCGCAACTGGCGGCGGGCGGCTTCGAGGTTACGACGGGATGGCTCGTGCGACCGATCGTGTCGGAGCGCCTGCTCATACGAATGGACAGCCTCGGCAAACCGCCCTTGCCGAGCCAGGGCCACACCCCGGTTGAACCAGGCCTCGACATTGCTCGGGTCGTGTCGGATCGCCTGGTCGAAGTCAAACTCCGCTTTGCGTGGCTGCTCGGCAACCAGATAGGCCAGGCCCCGATTGAGGTACGCCATCATGAACGTGCGATCGCGGCGGACTGACGACGCGTAGGCGTTGATCGCCTCGAGCGGACGATCGAGCTCCATGAGCGTCAGGCCACGCCAGAGCTCGGGACGGGGATCGTCATAGGCAATTCCGGCAGCCTCTTCAAAATCTTCCATCGCGATGCCGTAAAGCCCGAGATGAAACCAGGAAATCCCACGACGGAGATAAAACTCGGGATCCTCCGGATCGAGAGCGATGCCTCGAGAGAGCGCCTCGACAGATCCCTGAAAGTCGCCCAACCGACGCGAAACCACACCGAGCGCGAGATACGCGATCGGAAGCTTCGGATCCTTTTCGATGGCGTCGCGGAGCTTGGCCCGCGCCTCTTCGAATCGTCCGGCACGGTCAAGTTCCTCGGCCTCGAGGAGCAGTGCCTCGGCAGGCGAGGCCTCCCAACTTCCGCGATCAGCCGCGGTCGATCGGCTCGGTGGCCGCATCGAAGGATCTTCCGGCATCGTGGCATCGGGAAACGGCACCGGAAGCTGTGCCGCGGGTCGGGGCGTTACGGGCGGTGGCGCCGGAGCGGGCACAGGGGCAGGTGTCGGCCTTGGGGTGGCCGTGCCAGGCCCGAAGGGATTCAACTCGTCAGCAAACGGATCGTCGTCGGCTGCCGGCTGGAAGGCAACGCCGCGGTCTCCTCCAAACAGGGTTCCTGCCACGGCAATGGCGCAGACCGCGAGCCAGTTGACAAGGCAGGGCAACGTCTGACAGGTGCGCAGGGGTGGCATGGCTTGTCCGTTTACAATACTTCACCACGAGTATCGCTCAACTTTACCCTCCCGGCGGAGCAGATGCTGCCCAATGCCGCGGAAATGGGCGCCATTTGGCAAGAAAGTCGACTCGCACCGGTCATGCAGACTTGAGCGGCCGCGACTCGCCCTCAGGACGGGGGGGAAAGGAGCCCTCCTAGCCGTTCCTCGACGCCTGTTCGGATTTTGCCCGCAAACATGGTCAGCATCCCGGGTAACTCGACTCGCACCACGACCTCGCCGGGCTCGTTATCGATCTCGCCCACAATATTCATCGCGAGAACCACGACTTTGACGGCCAGCCGGTCTTCCCTTTCCCAGTGGGCGTCGAGCTGGCGGACCTTGTCGGCATAGTCGCGGCGGACTTTCTCGACGGCTGCATCGAGCCGGCGGCGGACTTCAGGCTTCTCGAGCTTGTGCGGTATCCGTACTTCGAGCGACTTCACGAAATCGAGTCTCCTTCCGGAACGCAAGCCCTGGTTTCATGGCCGACCCGGATGAGCATACCAAGGGCTCTTACTCGCGACGCATCGATGCAGCCGAGCCGGCCGCCGGAGCACGCTGCCGACCGCACACCGACGACGTCTCCATCGAGGTCGATTGCAAGGGACACCTCGGCCTCAGTCAGCTTTCCGGCGATAGCGACCCCGAGCCCCCGGTTGCGTGCCTGGCTGACCCACCCAGCTAACTCCGTCTGGCCGATCGCGCCGAACAGTCCTGGGCCAGACTTGTCGAACGTATCGATCAGCACGGTCCTTGCTCCGGCCGCGGCCGCAGCCGTGAGTACGTCATGCGGTGAGGGGGCCGACGCTGCCTGCCAATCGGCGTAGGCGACCGCAACAGGCTCGATCGCTTCAGGAAGTCCCTCTGAGAATTCTCGGAACGCCTTCAGCCACGCCCCGATACCAAGGCCCGCAGGGCCGGCCTTCACCGCCACTGGCAGCGCCGCCTCGTGTGGCATCCGATCAAGCACGTGAAGGAGGTGTTGATGAATGCCCGAAAAGCCATCGGCCAGTTCGCCACCTGCCAGTGTGACGGCGACCCGGCCAGCAACCGCCTCGATCACTTCGGCCGTCACGGCTGCATCGGCCCGTCCAAGCGGGCCACGAGCAGGCTCCTTCACATCCACGATCATCGCGCCTGACAAGGCCGCGAGAGCCTCGGTGGCGTTCCGCACGCTGACGAGCAATCCTCGCGACCACCTCGTCTCGCGTACCCGACCGGAAGCTGGCATCATCGACTGGTCTCCGCGGCAACCTCGCGTTTTGCCTCGAGGAGGCGAGTCGCGATCCCTTGTACCGTGTCACGGGTAAGCGGCTCGCACCACCGGCCATCGATCACGAGATGACCGTCGTCCCACGTGCCCCATTGCCTGAATGTGGGGCGACGGTGCCAGGCCTTTGCCCGCTCGGCGAGTCGCACGACGACGGTGCCGACACGGAATTGCGGAGACTCCGCCTCTCCGCCGGGCCTGACAATCGGGTCGGAACCACGAAAGATGCACTCCACGACCTCGAGCGGCACCCGCTCGATCTGCCACGGGGCAAGCCGTACTTCGAGAGCGTCATCGGCCCTGGCAAGCCGCGGCTGTGAAGCGGACCACACGGCCACTCCGGCATTGACAAGCGCGAGTATGACGACAACGGCGAGCCCGCCCACGAGCCACGACGACAGACCGAAGGCGGCGGCGGCGGCGATGACTCCGACCCCTGAGATCGTTGAAACCAACCCGACGGCCACACCGGGCCTGACGTTGCCCCGGAGCCATACTTCGCGCCGTTTCCGGACCGCCGTGCGCGTCACTTGCACGACTCCGCTTTCGTCAAACGCCGGTCTGGCATACATTTTCGCGTCTCTGGATGAATCCCACCTTCTCTCGCCCACTCGCCTTTCGCCGCCCGCCCATGCACGACCTTCCCTCGCATCAAGACGCGGCCGGCACCGCCGGAACTCCTGCCTCTGTTCGCACGCTCGTCGGCATTGGCCTCGCCCTCGCAGCCTACCTCGCAGCCGCCGCCGCCGGCTTGCCCCAGCATGGTCGTGATTTGTTGGTTCAGGCACAAGCAACCGGCCATGTGGAGCATCATGGACCAATTCACCACGACCACGATGCAGGCGACCACGAGCCCGGCCATCCTGCTGCGGATCACCATGAGGCCGGCCCTGCTCCGCCGATCTTCATGGTGATCCCATTTGCCGTGCTGCTCGGTGTCATCGCGGTCCTGCCGCTCATCCCGAGCATGGCACACTGGTGGGAACACAACTCGAGCAAACTCCTCGTTGCATCACTCCTGGCCTGTGTCACGCTCTCCTATTACCTCGTCTTCCATCCGCACGCGGTCGATCTCCACTTCCCAGCCCACGACGTGGTCACGGCGGCAGAAGCCGGTCCTTCTTGGGGCGTCGTGGGAACAGTCCTGGCCAATGCCCTTCTGGCCGAATACGTCCCCTTTATCCTCCTTCTGTTCGCGCTTTACACGATCACCGGTGGCGTGCGAATCGAGGGAGACCTCGAAGCGACACCCACTGTCAATGCCGCTTTCATCGGGGTCGGCGCGCTCGCGGCAAGCTTCATCGGCACGACCGGGGCAGCCATGCTCCTCATACGGCCGCTGCTCGAAACCAACCGGCAGCGACGGCATGTCGTCCACACGGTCGTGTTTTTCATTTTTCTGGTGTGCAACTGCGGTGGTTGCCTGCTTCCGATCGGAGATCCGCCACTTTTCCTCGGCTACCTCCAGGGCGTGGACTTCCTCTGGACGATGTCCCTTTGGCAGGAATGGCTCTTCGTGAATGCCACGGTCCTCGCGATCTACTGGACTTGGGACAAATTTTTCGCCTACCCACGGGAGGCGTGCCGTGACAAGGCTCACGACAGATCGACCAAGCGGAAGCTCTGCGTCTCGGGGCTCTGGCCCAACGCTCTTCTGATGGCAGGCGTGATCGCCGCCGTGGCGCTGCTCGATCCTTCAAAGCAGTTTCCGGGGACCACGTGGCATCCGTGGATTTATCTCCGCGAGACCACGCTCCTGGCCCTGGTCGGCCTCTCGCTCCTGCTCGGTTCATCCGACATCCGCCGCCGCAATGGGTTTACGTACTTTGCCATTCTGGAAGTGGCCGCGCTCTTTGTCGGCATCTTCATCTGCATGCAGCCGGCCCTTGCCCTGCTCAACGAGCGCGGGGCAGAGCTTGGCATCAGTTCGCCGATGGGTTTCTTCTGGATCACCGGTGGCCTCTCGAGCGTGCTTGACAACGCGCCGACGTACCTCGTTTTCTTCAAGACCGCGCAGGCACTGACTGCCCCCGGGGATACCGTCATGGCGAACGTCGAGGTCGGCCGACTCGCGGGGATCAGCCTCGGTGCCGTGTTCCTCGGCGCCATGACCTACATCGGAAATGGCCCCAACTTCATGGTCAAGGCGATCGCCGAGCAGTCTGGGATTCGGATGCCGAGCTTCTTCGGCTACGCCCTGTACAGTTGCTGCATTCTGCTGCCGGTGTTCGCGTTGACCGCGTTCATCTTCCTGTAATCCCTCCGTCACGCCGCCCTTGAGCAAGCCAGCCAAAAACCGTGACTCCTTCGAGGTCATCACGACCGATTCTCAGTTCCGTGAGCTCGTGGGCAGGCTGGCCGACGAACCGTTCCTCGCCTTCGACACGGAGTTTGTGTCCGAGCACACCTACCGCAGCCAACTCTGCCTCCTGCAGATAGCAGCGCCCGGCATCCTGGCGGTAGTCGATACGCTGGCCGTCCTTGAAATCGAGCCCTTTTGGCGGCTGCTCACCGAGCCGACCCGCAAGACGATCGTCCATGCCGGCCGCGAGGAGATGGGCTTTATTCTCCATGCGATTGGTGACAGGCCGGCCGATCTTTTTGATGTTCAGGTGGCTGCCGGGCTCGTCGATCATGACTACCCGGCGGGCTATGCGGCGATCGTGCGGCGATTCCTCGGGGCAGAAGCGTCGAAGGGTGAAACCCGAACCGATTGGCGGAAGCGGCCTCTCTCCGATGCCCAGCTCACGTACGCCGTGGACGATGTGCGGCACCTCGAGGAGCTTTGGAGAAAGCTCGACGGGAAGCTCGAGACACTCGGCCGCACGGCATGGATGCATGAGGAGATGGCGACGTGGCAGGACGACGTCGAGGAGTCGTTCGTGCGAAAGCGGTGGAGGCGAGTGGCGGGGCTGAGCGGCCTGTCTCGCCGT
The DNA here is from genome assembly GCA_041744595.1 of Pirellulales bacterium. GTDB lineage: Bacteria > Planctomycetota > Planctomycetia > Pirellulales > UBA1268 > QWPN01. Next base: position 5,966 of record JBGTKO010000279.1, on the reverse strand, counting down.
GAGTTGGCGGTCGCCCGCGAGCTCTGGCATTGGCGAGACGCCGTGGCCGCCGAGCGGGACATGCCGCCGAAGCGAGTCCTCCGGGACGATTTGATCGTGGAGTTGTGCAAACGGAAAACTGCCGATGAACATGCCATTGGCGCCGTTCGTGGCATGCAAAGATCCGACCTGCGATACATCATGAAGGGCCTTGCCACCGCAATTGAGCGTGGGCTCGACTGCCCCGAGGACGAACTTCCAGGCGGTGAGAAGCACCGGGCGCCGCCATCTCACCTGGCGATGCTGGGTCAGTTTTTGGCAACGGCGGTGGCAGGGGTCTGTCGCCAGATGCAACTCGCGCCGGCACTTGTCGGCACGTCGTCGGACATGCGTGATCTCCTCGCATGGAAGCTCGGGTACGGCGACCCCGATCGGCGGCCTCTCTTGGCGGCGGGATGGCGGAAGGAGGTGGTGGGCGATCTGGTCGATGACCTTCTCGCCGGCCGCGCTTCGCTCCGCATCGGTGACATCCGCGCCCCCGATCCCCTTGTCATCGAGCGGCATCGACCGTAGCCCCTCAGGAGCCCGGTGTCTTCGACACCGGTCAATCCGTCCCCCAACGCGACGACAAGCCCAAGGGGTGACCGTGGGCTGGCGTAGCCAGATCATGGCTGCGGCGGCTACGCTTCCAGCATGAAGTACCTCACATCTTGCTCGCGTTTTTGTGCCGTGGCACTCGCTGCCGGTTTTGTCGCCTGCGGGACGGTTGGCCACGCAGACTCGGCCGCCAGCGTGGCCGATCGTCCGTCAACCCCGGAAAGCCCACTCGTCGAACTGGCGACGATGGAGTACCGGCCGGTCGTCCTGGTCGAAGGGCCAATTCGACTGGCCGGGTCGGCCACGCTCGATCAGGCCGCTGCGTTCTGGTCGGACGGCTTCAAGCAGGTTCACCCGAAGGCGAATGTGACCATTGACCGCACGAGTACCGATGCCGGGTGGAGAGCCCTCGTTGAAGGCGCGGCAGACGTTGCCCTGTTGAGCCGGGTGATCACCGACGAGGAAATCGCAGCAGCGGGCGAACAAAATGGTCGAAAGCCGGTCATTATCGCTGTTGGATTCGACCAGCTCGTATGGATCGTCAACGAGAAGAACCCGGTGGCGGCCCTTCCGTGGAACGCCGAAACCGGCATTATTCCGATGGCTGTGGGCCGCGATCCTCCTCTCTGGTCCGCCTGGACAGACGCCTCCGCGCAGGCCGCTGTGCCGGTCAATGTCCACGGTTCCGAGCCGGGCTCCGGCACCCGCCGCTACCTCGAACGACTCCTCGGGGGTGAAGCTGGCTGGCCTGGAGCCATCACGGGCCACAACTCGATCAGCAGGGCCGCCGAGGCGGTCGCCGCCGACCGCGGGGGTCTTGGGCTCGTGGGTACATCCACGGCCGGTCGACCAGGACTCCGAAAAGTTCCACTCGAGATTGCTCCAGGAGTTGTCGGCGATGTGCCGGGTTCCGAAAGGACACCAGACTTCCGTCCACTCTATATCGCTGTGATGCCGCCCGCTGCTGGCGACTGGCCTCCTTCACTTCGCGAATTCGTATCCTACGTCCTGAGTTTTCCTGGCCAACTCGACATGGCTAAGGATGCACTCGTGCCGCTGTCCCGCAGTGAGATTCATGCCCAAAAGGAACGGCTTGGTTGGCCGGTAGAGCGATGAAGAAGATCATGTGGTGCGAAGCCATTGTTTGGGTGACCACGGTGATCCTTGGCGTCATGGGGAGCACTGTCTCGATTGCAGACGAGTTCCGTACCCGGGACGAAGCCGGTTGGGGGCCACAGGGGATGCAAATGTCCTATCAGCGTCCCGCACCCCCACGTCCCGGCGCATACCGTATGGGAATCAACGTGCAAAACACGGCGGTCGGAGTGCAGGTCATCGAAGTCGGGCCTGGTTCACTCGCCCAACGGTCTGGCCTCGAATCGGGCGACACGATTGTCGCGGTCGGGGGCTATCAGGTTGGCTTTGTCGGGGAGCGGCTTTTTGACCTGGGTGACGAGATCGCCCGCCGCGTCGATCCGACCGAGAGCGTCCAGCTTCTCATCCGCAACGGCCGTTCCGGGATGCTCTCGAATGTGCCGCTCCGGTTCGCTTCGGCGTCCCGGAGCGTGTCGGGCCGCCTTCTTTCGGATGGTCGTGCTCGACTGCCGGCATCGGGTGTGGTCATCGTGCGGGTACTCGACATCACCTACCCGCAGTGGCAAAACGTCGCCGTCGTGCAAACGCAGCTTCCGGCTGCCAGCTTTCCGATGAGCTATCGGCTCGATCTCCCCGCCCTGACGCCAGGTCATCGCTATGCCATGGACGCTCGTGGCGAGCATGGTGGTCGGATCGTGATGGAGACCGGGCAACCGACGCCACTTGCAGCGATCGACCGCGACCAGCAGGTGGACCTCGTCCTCATCGGCACCCCTCAGGTCGTCAACATACCGGGCACGACCAGCGCCACGGCCCCTGCGGCGGGCCTGAACCCTTCACTCCAGCCTCGCGATCAGGTCGATCAATGGATCCGTACCTACCTCGGCCGTCCGCCGCGGGCTTTTGAAACCGATGTGTGGATGGCGGAAATGATGCGAGGCCGGACGCTCACGAGTGTCCAGGCAGGCATTCTGAGTAGCTCCGAACTGTTTGAACGGACGGGGCGAAACCCCGATCTGTACGTCGCCGAAGTGTTCCGGCTTCTCTACGGATCGCAGCCCACTCCCCAGCAGTTTGCCGATCTGCGAAACCGGTACGACCAGGCACTCGGTGTCCGCCTTCAGTTCGCCGAGGCGCTCCTCCGGCCAACCCGGTAGGGACCTGAAGCGGCTTCAGCCCGAACGCGAATCAGAGCGAGTGCTGCCGTAGCTGTTCCAATCGCGGCCGGAGCAGTTCTCGCAGCTCGTCGGCATCCTCCGTGCCCACGCCGGCGATCAGCAAACAGAACACCTTCTTTCCCTGGCAGGCGAAGAAGTAGTTCCCGACCGTGAAGCCATTGCTCACGAGTAACCCACACTGGGAATGATCGCCCCAGCGGAACAATTCGTTGCGATCGACCTGCTGGACATCGCCCCCGGAGGTCAGCCGCATCGCGCCCAGCATGCTGACGCGGAGCGTCGCGTAGAGCATCTTGGCGTCGGCAGGGGACGTTTCATCATGGACGATACAGGTCATGTACAGGGGCACGTCAGGGTCGGTGTGCTCGTACTCGTATTCCACATCAGCCGACTTGTCGATATAGCGGGTCTTCGTGACCGCCTCTCCGACGGGATCGATCGCTTCTGTCCAGAGCGACTCCGGCAAATCACCGGCCGTCACCAGTACCTCCCTGTCCTGAGGGGTGGGCTCCTCTGTTGTGCTGGAATAGGCGTAGAAAACCCCCGCGGCAACGATCAACAAGATCAGCCCCAGGAGAGCGGCCAGTCCGACCCCGACCACGATCATGACGATCGCGAACGTTGAAAGCTGCTTGCGAGGAAGTTGCAATGCGGGCTGGAGCGCGTTGCGCGAGGGCAGATTGCCAAGGGGCATGGCTGAATTCCGGAGAGGGGTCGTGACCAGGGCATGAGTTTAGAGCCCCTCTGGGTTTCGTGGGGCCGCAAGGGGACGGCACTCGACTCGCAGATCTTCCACGAATTCGGCGGAATTCGGGATTTTAAGGCCAACATTGGACTAAGGATCTGCGGGCAATCCGGGCACTCGGGCTGCAGAAAAACATTTCCCAAATTTTGCAGCCTCTTTATTTTGACATTTTTTTAGGGCAATCTATGGAGGTTGCTTCCCTCTCGGACCAATGCCCGAATGCCGAATTTCATGCTGCTTACAGGGGCCACTGGCCTCCTGGGACAGTACCTTTTGCGCGACTTGCTTGACCGCGGCACCGACGTCGCCGTGGTGGTCCGACCGTCTCGCACCGCCGACGCCCGGGCGCGAATCGAAGCGATCATGGCCCGCCAGGACCGCCTTGCAGGCCGGTACCTCCGACGACCCGTCGTCCTTCCGGGCGACCTGTCGGCACAAGGGCTCGGCCTTGGGCCCGAAGATCGTCGTTGGATCGGCCGTTCATGCCGAAGCGTTCTCCACAATGCGGCCAGCCTTTCGTTTACGTCGGGCGGCCCACGCACCGAGGAACCGTGGAAGGGGAACGTCGGTGGAACCACCAACCTCGTCGAGCTCGCGTGCGAGCTTGGCATCCCAACGTTCCATCATGTCTCCACAGCGTATGTCTGCGGCCTGCGGACCGGCCGGATTCTCGAATCGGATGGGGCCTGCGGTCAAGAATTCGGCAACGACTATGAGGCGAGCAAACTTGAAGCCGAAGGGATCGTCCGGTCTGCCGGATTTCCGGAGCCCCCCACGGTCTTACGGCCAGCAATCATCGTCGGTGACTCCCTCACGTCATACACGAGCACGTTCCATGGCTTCTACACGCCACTGCGGGTGATGGCGGCCCTCCTGCCATCGATGGCAGGACTGCCACCGATTCCTGAGGCGCTCTGGATGGCCGCCCTTGGGCTTACAGGTACCGAGGCAAAGAACCTCGTGCCAGTGGACTGGGTCTCCCGCATTGCCACCCACGTCGTGACAAACCCGCGGCTGCACGGCGACACGTATCACCTCACACCTGCCCATCGCGTGCCGGTCCGAGAGATCGCCGAGGTGACAAAGCAAAGCATCGTGGCCAAGCTCGCAAGGCAATACCAGGATCGCTCCGCCGAGCCCCTCGCCTCCACGACGGGAAACCTTCCTGACTATTTGGCCAACTCGTTTCGCGACCAAATGGCGACCTACACCGCTTACTGGCGAGACGATCCCGAATTTGACACGGCAAACACATCCGCTGCGGCTGGCCACCTCCCCTGCCCCGTCGTCGATGCGGGGATGCTCAGGCGGCTTTGTGACTTCGCCCTCGATGCCAACTTTGGGTGGCCGCGGCCGACCGTCTCGGTGCCGAGCTTCGATGTCGAGCGTGACCTGCCGGCGGTACGCACCGACCGTGGAACAGGTCTGCGCTCGCACGACGCCACAGCCGCGGAATGCCACGTCTGCCTTGAGGTATCGGGCCCCGGCGGCGGCACCTGGTCGCTCGACGCCGCAGGCTCGCATCCGAGGCTCGGCCTGCCGGAAGGATCCGACGCGCGGGTACGGCTTTCGATCCACACGCTCGACGAGATTCGCCGCGGGATCATCTCGGCAAGCGAAGCTTTCCGCCATGGTCGGCTTGTCGTCTTCTCGGCAAACGGTCGCACTCCCGACCTTGTCTCGGCCGTTCAAAAAATTGCCACTTCGACCGAGGTGCCTCCGTCATGATCGCTCCGCAGCGGCACACGAATCCACCTCCACGCCGCCGTGCAGACGTGGCCGTCATCGGCATGGCATGCCGGCTCCCCGGCGGCGACTCACTCGATGCCCTCTGGAATACGATTCTGACGGGACGGTCGTTGGTGGCGCCGATCCCCGCAGCGAGGCTCGACCGAGACCTTCTCTACGATCCGACTCCAGGCCGACTCAACAAGACCTACGCCGACATCGCCTGTCTCCTCGATCGCTGGGGCCCACGGCCCGATAGCCGACTTCCCGAGGCTCTGCGAAACCATCCCGAACCTGCATTCTCCACAGCCTGTGATGTGGCCCTCGAGGCAGCGGCCCATGCCGGCTTCGATCCCTTCGACATGCCCTGCCGGAATGCGGGCGCGTTCGTTGGTCACACCCGTTCGAGTGGCCTGGCAGGCGACATCGCCTGCCACTCGCAAATCGAACAGGTAGCTGATTTCCTCCGCGACCTGCCAGCCGTGGCCGCGATGCCGCCTGCCGCAGCCGATCGACTCGTCGAAGGTCTCGTGGCCGATGTCCGCCGTCACACCCGCTCGCGAGACCCGCAGGGGGGTCCGTTGCTCGCAGCCTCGATGGCCGCACGGCTCCCGTCCACACTCCTCGGCTTTGATGGGCCCGCC
>JBGTKO010000278.1:0-19237 GCA_041744595.1 Pirellulales bacterium | reverse complement strand
TCGAACTGTTGGCTGTCGATGAAGAACTCATGAAAGGCCGGAATTCGCCACTTTTGAAATTCTCTTCCGTGGATGTTCCTTCGGAAGAAGTGACCGATCTCCTGGACGAGCATGCCGAAGCCATCGACTTGCTGCGACAGGGGGCCGACCGGCCCGAGTGCTGTTTTTACCGCGACTGGTCAAAGGCCTCAGAAGTCTGGCGACGGTCGGAGACCGGTCCACTTCAGCGGGCGGCTCTTCTTCTGGCGATCGCCGCGCGAAGGCTGGCGATCGACGGGAACGTCAAGGCCGCGCTCGAAGACATCGTGCGGCTCGAGCGCATGGCGCGTCATGTAGCCCAAGAGCCGCTCTTGGTTGACGGCCTCCTGGGCAGCGCAATCGACTACAAGGCACGCGAAACACTCGCGGGCGTGCTGCCGATGGTTTCCACCGAGCAGGCCGGCCAACTCGACGCCGTCAATCGTGGCGACTTTATCCAGGCCACCGCGTTCTTCGAGCGGCACCTCGCGAGCGAAGAAGCCCTGGCGATCCACGCTTTCACCAGCCACGCGGAAGGGGATTACGACGTGACATGGATGACATCCGATGACAAACCGCCTGGGGAATCTCCTCCCGTCCGTCATCGGTTCCACCCGATCGCCATGCTCTACCGCTGTTTCGTGTTGGGGCCGGACTTCGCATCGTACCGAGCCCGCATGAAGCGGTGCCATGAAATGGCCCGCAAATCTGCCGCGTCAGGCGATTCGCATTTCGATGTCGACGCTTGTGTCCGCGACGAGATCGAGAAGGGCCGCCCAACGGGAATCGTTTCGAAGCTGTTTCATTTACCAATCGGCGGACTCGTGTGGAACCATGCCGGCTCCCGAGTCCAGCAGCGCGCAGCTACCGTACTGGTCGCGGCCACGCGGGCGAGGCTGGCCCACGGCAAGTTGCCCGACTCGGTCGAGTCGCTTGTGCCGGAATACTTGCCTGCGATCCCACGCGACCCGTTTCTCAAAGACAATTCACTCATCGTGAGGATCAGTGACGAGGGATGGAGCGTCTACGCGGTATCCTGGAACGGGACTGATGACGGCGGTCCACCACGCCCCGGCGAAGAACCCAATCGCAAAACTGACGACCGCGGCCTGTGGCTCGAACCAAGTCACAAGCCAACAGGTGATCTGTGACAGTGCTGGTAGCCTATCGCGAGAGCTGGCCGCCATCCGGACGGCCCGTATTGACCCGGTGTCGGAGACACCGGGCTCCTGGGGGATAGGGCAACCCCGAGCCACGGCCAGCGTGGACTGCACGCGCCAGCCTTGCTTGTTTGTCTCAGGCCAGAATCTCACGAATGGGCTCGACGTGTTCGACGCCAACGAGTTTCTGGTCCAAGCCGCCGAAGAAATATGCGAGCCGGTTGGGGTCGAGGCCCAAGAGGTGCAGTACCGTCGCGTGGAGGCTCTTCACATGAAAGCCTGGCTTGTCGCCGTTGCCGTGGCCCGGCCCTGGTGAAATCGCCGCGGCGCCGAGCTCGTCGGTCTCGCCCACACTCACACCTCCTTTGATCCCGCCGCCGGCCATCCACATCGTGAACCCAAAGGCGTTGTGGTCGCGGCCTGTGCCCTCGGCGTATTCGGCTGTCGGCTGCCGGCCGAACTCGCCCCCCCAGATGACAAGCGTCTCGTCCAAGAGCCCCCGACGCTCCAAGTCCTCGAGGAGAGCCGCCACTGGCTGATCGGTGTTGCCCGCATGAAAGTTGTGGTTCTTCTCGAGATCGCCGTGGGCGTCCCAGTTGTCGTCGTTATGAGCGCCGCCGGAGTAGAGCTGAATGAACCGCACGCCTCGCTCCACGAGCCGCCGGGCGAGGAGACAGCGACGGCCAAAGTCGGCGGTGCGCGGGTTGTCGAGTCCGTAGAGCTTTTGGGCTTCTTCCGTTTCGCTCGCGAGGTCGACTGCCTCGGGTGCGTGCTCCTGCATCTTCCATGCAAGCTCATACGATGCAATCCGCGCCGCAAGCTCGCTGTTGTCGCCGCGCGAGAGCATGTGGGCCGTGTTGGCCTCGCGGAGCGCATCGAGCATCGCCCGCTGAGCTTCGAGTGGCATGTCATCGGGGGGCGCGAGATCGAGGATCGGTGGCCCCTTGCTTCTGAGAATCGTGCCCTGGTACGTGGCCGGCATGTAGCCGCTCGACCAATTTTTGGCACCTGAAATCGGGCCCCCCGTCGGATCGAGCATCACGACGAAGCCGGGGAGGTTTTCGTTCACACTGCCGAGGCCGTAGTTTGCCCACGACCCGAGGCAGGGTGCTCCCGACTGAATCTTCCCAGAGTTCATTTGCAGCATCGCCGAGCCGTGGATCGGCGAGTCGGCGGTCATCGAGTGGATGAAGGCGATCTTGTCGACATGACGGGCGACGTTGGGGAACAGGTCGCTCACCCATTTGCCACATTCGCCGTATTGCTTGAACTTCCACTTGGGGCCGACGACGCGGCCTTCGTTCCGCTCGCCGCCGCGGCCTTTGGTTTTGACCGGGATCGTCTTGCCGTCGAGCGGATAGAGCGCGGGCTTGTAGTCAAATGTATCGACGTGGCTCGGGCCACCGTACATGAACAGGAAGATCACGCTCTTGGCCTTTGCCGCAAACATTGGCGACTTGGCAGCCAACGGATTGACGAAAGGCACGCCGGTGGCCGCGTGGGTCTGCTTTGCCAAAAAGCCTTGGTCGAGCATGCCGGCAAGGGCGAGCCCGGCGAACGACCCGCCGGCTTCCCAGAAAAATTCTCGACGTGTGCGGCGGCAGAATGCGCTTCGCCCACCGCTGCCAGATTCGTTGTCCACAACAAGGCTCCTGTCAGTCGAGATATGCGAACTCGTTGAGATTAAGCACCATCAAGCAGAAAAGCTCGAGGGCACGGCCGGGGCCAACGCCTTCTTTTGCGTTAAGGTCTTCAATGAGGGCGACACCGCGGGCAACTTCGTCATCCGTTGCCGGTCGCACGAGTGCGATCTCGATCGCTCGGCGGACCATCGCGGCAGTCTGGTCGGCGTTTGTGCCTCCTACCTCCTTGCGGACTCGTTCGGCAAAGACGCGGGCCTGGGCATGCAAAAACTCGCCGTTCATCATGCCGAGGGCCTGGGTGGACTGCGTCGTGACAAACCGCACAGGGCACGACGTGTCGGGATCGGCTACGTCGAAGTCAGCCAGCAGCGGCGTGATAAGCGACCGCTTGACGTGGATGTAGATACTCCGGCGGGCCTGGTCCTCAGGCGACGACTTGCCCCATCCATCGCCCGGCCGCGACTGCGTGGCCAGCACTTCCTTGGGGATATCGGGATAGACGCTCGGCCCAAACATTGTTTGTGTGAAGGCACCGCTTGCAACATGGATCGAGTCGCGAAGTTCCTCGGCCGCGAGCCGCCGCATGTCGAACCGCCAGAAGGCATCATTCAGCGGGTCCGCCGCAAGCGATTCAGGGATGGCCGTCGATGCAGCGCGGTAGGCGCGTGACATGAGGATCGTCTTCTGAAGGGGCTTGAGCCGCCAGCCATTGCCCACCAGCTCCGCGGCGAGCCAGTCGAGGAGTTCGCGGTGCGTGGGTGGATCACCCATGAGGCCAAAGTTGTTGGGGCTTCGCACGATTCCGCGGCCGAAGTGGTGCTGCCAGATTCGATTCACGATCACTCGGGCCGTGAGCGGATTCTCTGGAGATGCGATCCACCGAGCGAGCGCCAGGCGTCGTCCGGCCGAGCGGGCTGACGGCAGTGGTTCAATCACAGGAGCCGGTGGCTCGAGGATTTCAGGGAACGCCGGCTCCACGCGGTTTTCCGGCTTTGGGGCAGCGTGAGGATTCCCGCGATAGAACACAAACGTTTCGGGAGCCTTGCTTCCGTGCTCCGTGACAACGAGCGCCTTGGGCTGGCTCCGCTTCGCAGCATCGAGCGTGGCCAGAAGCTGCTTCCATTCAGCGAGATCCTTTCGAGCCAGCTCGTCGAGTGCCTGCTCCCCGTGCTCCTTGATCCGCCGGTTGATGGCGTTGATGTTGGCCTGGACTTCGGCACGGCGGCGTTCAATCTCGTGGGCATGGTGTTCCACCTCGGCGATGCTGCCGTCGCGGAGGGCAATGGGCCGCTCGATGTAAGCCGGGTTCATGTGCCGCTCACCCATCGGTGTGACGTTGTGGAAGAACGCGAGCATCGCGTAGTAGTCACGCTGAGACACCGGATCGATCTTGTGATCGTGGCAGCGGGCGCAGTTGATCGTGAGCCCGAGAAACACCTGGCCGGTGGTCGAGACGATGTCATCAAGCCAGTCGTAGCGGGCCTGAAGCTTGTCAGCCGGCTCGTCGTCCCAGAGGCCAAGCCGGTAGTAGCCAGTTGCAATGAGATCGTCGGCCGAGGGCTCTGGCAGCTCGTCACCGGCAAGCTGTTCGATGACGAAACGGTCGTACGGTTTGTCATCGTTGAAGGACCGAATCACATAGTCGCGGTATCGCCACACATTGGGCTTTACGCCGTCCCGCTCAAACGAGTTGGTCTCGGCGTAACGGACAAGATCGAGCCAGTGGCGGGCCTGGTGCTCGCCATAGTGTGGTGAGGCGAGGAGCCGATCGACCACCTTCTCCCATGCGGATGTGGAGTCATCGGCGAGAAACGCCTGCACTTCGGCCTCGGTTGGCGGCAGCCCCGTCACCGAGTAGGTGACCCGCCTGAGCAGCGTGCGCTTGTCAGCCTCGGGCGAACGGGCGAAGCCGCGCTCCGCAAGCTCGGCATCGATGAAGGCGTCGATCGGATTTTTTAATGCCAGCGAATCAGCGACACCTGGCACTTCACCCTGCGGCGCCTTCCGGTGCGGTACGGCCGGCCGCGTGACGACTCCAAAAGCCCAGTGGGCTTCCCACTCGGCACCGCCCTCGATCCACTTAGTGAGCGCGGCCACTTCGTGGCCCGAGAGCCGCGAGCCCTCGGGGGGCATCTTCGTGTCGGGGTCGTGTGACGTGATCTGGGCTACAAGTTCACTCGTCGCAGCATCGCCCGGCACGACCGCCGCGGCTCCACTCTCGAGCGTGGCGGTGGCGTTTTCGCGATTATCGAGCCGCAGTCCAGCTTCTTGAGTTTCGGGGCCATGGCAGGCATAGCAGCGGCGGGCGAGCAGGGGCTGCACATCGCGGACGAAGTCGACCTCGGCCGCGTCCAGAATTGACGCCAACGCCGCAGTCAGCACCGCGGCAATGACGCGGATGAATGGGGACAAGAATATGGACATCGCGAAGTGTCAGGTTTGCCGACCGACCGCAAGAACATCATTCTATCTGCACAAGCGGCCAAGGATGGAACTGGCCATGCTTCACATGATCTTCCCATTTCATTCGCCGAGGATTCGATGCTACCTGCCCCGTTTTCACTCGCGGGCCGCACTGCGCTCGTCACGGGCTCCACGACCGGACTTGGCATGGGGATGGCCCGCTGTCTCGGTCTCGCCGGGGCGAAGGTGGCGATGAACTACGCCAAGAACGCCGCCCGAGCCGAGGCTGCCCACACGGACCTTGTTGCTGCGGGCATCAACACTGAGCTGTTTCGTGCCGACGTGACGAGTGAAGCCGAGATCGACGCGATGTTTTCCGCGATCGAGGCCTCACTTGGTCCAGTCGATATCGTCGTCGTCAACGCCACGCCCGCGCAACCTCAAAAACCGATCGAGGAGTATGACTGGGATTTCCACCAGGAGATGCTGGACTACTTCGTGAAGAGCCCGTACCTTCTCGCCCGCCGCGCCTTACCCGGCATGAAAGCTCGCCGCCACGGTCGGCTCATCAACATGACGAGCGAAACCTTCCTGCTCGGGCTCGCTCCGTTTTCGGCCTACGTGGCTGCCAAGGGAGCCCAAACCGGCTGGTCGCGCAGCATGTGCCATGAGTTGGCTCCGTTCGGGATCACGGTCAACATGATTGCCCCTGGCTGGATCCCCGTGGAACGGCATGAGAACGAATCCAAGCCAAACAAGGACGCCTACCTTGCGACCATTCCGCTCGGCCGCTGGGGCACCCCCGACGATGTCGGCTGGGCCGCGGTGTATCTCGCCAGCAACGAAGCATCGTTCGTGACAGGCCAGACGATCGCGGTGAACGGCGGCAAGACCTGCTGGTAATGTCTTGCCCCTGAAACTGACTTGGATTTCGGCCAACAGTTCGCGATGAGCAATGATGTGAGCGACAGCTTTGAACACCCGCCGGCACGGAGGACACCATGACGATCCACCACGAAGACACCCGCCCGCTTCGCGACCGTCTCTCGCGACTTTCCTTCAAGCAGGCCTGCAAGCTCCTTGGCCCTGATGGCGCTCGACTGATCCGGCAGGGTGGCCGACACGAGATCGTGATCGAGGAGCAGGTCTTTCAGCAGGGCGACCTTTTTCAGCTTCGGCTTTCCGACGCGACCGTCTCCATCACGCTGATGGCGTCGGCCCGCGACCGGCTGCACTGGAACTGCGCGGCCTGCTCTGAGCCCTGCGAGCACGCCGGTGCTGCCTTCTCGCTGATCCTTGAAGAAAAAATGGCTCTTGGGCTCGCGGCTCCGCCCAAGGAGCGCACCCCGGTCGAGAGCATGGACGAGCAGGAACTGGTCGCGACCGCGCTTGCCGATCGCGCCGAACGGGCCAAGACCGAGAAGTTCAGGCTCGTGTCGAGTAATCCGTCGATCCCGTAGACCGACTACACGATCACGAGCGTGCTCTCCGGAAAGAGCTACCGGGTCGCGCTGCGATCCACCGAGCGTGGGCTGTCGTATTGCTCCTGCCCCGACTACCGGACCAACACGCTCGGCACCTGCAAACACATCCTCTACGGCCTTCGTGCGATCAAGCGGAAGTTTTCGCCGGCTCAGCTTCGCAAGAAGCCCTTGCGGCGAGGATTCAGCCTGCGGCTCGCGTATGCCGATGACTGCGCACTCCGGCTCGAGCCGCCGACACGGATGGATGAGGAGGCCAAATCCATTGCTCGCCCGCTGCTCGACCGGGATCTCGACGACATCGGCGGGCTGCTCCAGCGGATCAAACGGCTCGAGCGGACTGGCTGGCCGGTGCGGATCTATCCAGACGCAGCCGAGTTCATCGACCAGCGGCTGTTCCAGAAGCGGATGGAGCACCTCGTGACCGAGATCCGCCGCGATCCTGTCGGGCACCCGCTGCGAACCACGCTCTTGAAGACGGAGCTGTTGCCTTACCAACTCGACGGCATTGCGTTCGCCGCCGGGGTTGGGCGGGCCGTACTGGCCGATGACATGGGCCTTGGCAAGACGATTCAGGGCATCGGCGTAGCCGAGCTGTTGGCCCGCCAAGCAGGCATCAGCCGCGTGCTGGTGATCTGCCCGACATCGCTCAAGTCGCAATGGCGAAACGAGATCGAGCGATTCAGCGGTCGCACGTGCCAACTGGTCGTTGGCCAGGCGAAAGAGCGGCCGGCTCAATACGACAACGGCACGTTCTTCACGATCTGCAACTACGAGCAGGTGCTCCGGGATCTCGCGTCGGTCGAGACGGTGCCATGGGATCTGATCGTGCTTGACGAAGGGCAGCGGATCAAGAACTGGGAGGGGCAAACGACACGGGTGATCAAGGGCCTGAAATCCAGGTTTGCCCTCGTCCTTTCGGGCACACCGCTGGAGAACCGTCTCGACGAGCTCTTCAGTGTCGTCCAGTTTGTCGATGACCGGCGGCTCGGGCCGGGCTTTCGATTTTTCAACCGACATCGCATGGTCGATGAGAAAGGGCGGGTGCTCGGCTTCAAGAACCTCGCGGATCTGCGGGCCCGGCTCGCCCCGGTGCTCCTCCGCCGCACCCGCGATCAGGTGCTCGAGCAACTGCCTCCACGGACAACCGAAATCGTCCGGATCATGCCCACGCAGGAACAGGCCGACATTCATGCCGCCCAGATGCGGATCGTGGCATCGGTCGTCCGCAAGCCCTATATCAGCGAGATGGACCTGCTGCGGCTCCGACAGGCGCTCCTCATGTGCCGGATGGCGGCTGACAGCACGGCACTGGTCGATAAGCAAGAGCCGGGCTGGTCCACGAAACTCGAACGGCTCGAAGAGCTTTTCGAGCAGATCTTTGCCGAGCCGGATTGCAAGGTCGTGCTCTTCAGCGAGTGGACGTCGATGCTCGACCGGATCGAGCGAATTCTCGAGGCTCAAAGGCGTTGCTACGTCCGGCTTGACGGCAGCGTCCGCCAACAAAAGCGGCAGGAGCTGGTGCATATGTTTCAACACGATCCCCGCTGCCAGCTCTTTATCACGACCAACGCCGGCTCGACGGGTCTGAACCTTCAGGCGGCCAACACGGTCATCAACGTCGATCTGCCCTGGAACCCGGCTATCCTCGAGCAGCGAATTGGCCGCGCCCATCGGATGGGGCAGAAGCAGCCCGTTCAGGTCTACGTGCTTGTCACCGAGCAGACCATCGAGGAGCAACTGCTTGCCACACTCGACTGCAAGCAGAACCTGGCACTTGCCGCACTCGATCCGGAATCCGACGTCGATACCGTGGACATGGTCAGCGGTGTCGAGGAACTCCGCCGCCGGCTCGAGGTCCTGACCGGCCAGGAGGCGCCGGCGGCCGTGGATCGGACTCAGCTTGTCGAAGCGACGGCCGCAGTTGCGCATCACGAGCGACTCGCGGCGGCGGGCGGTGAAATGCTCGGCGCCGTCTTCCACTTTCTCGGTGAACTGGTCAACCAACAACCGTCCTCGCCGCCTCCTGAGCTTGTCGAATCGGTCCATGCCCGGCTGGCCGGCTGCGCCACGCCATCGTCCGACGGCCGCCCGCAGCTCACGTTCACGCTGCCGGACGCTCAGTCGCTCCATCGGCTATCGGAAACGCTCGCCCAGTTAATCGTCAGCCAGCAGCCAAGCACGCCGCCAGCTCCAAAATGACTGGCTCCTGGATCGCCGAAAACAGCGGCACGTTCACGGGCCGCTTTCGTCCGGCAGAGCGTTGGTCAAAAAACAGGCCGCACGGCGAAGGCTCTATTTCAGTTTGTCGCGATGCTCCTCGACGCCGAGTAGTTTCGGATCAGTGCTGTTTGAACCTTCGATGACCGGAATCTCCCACGAGTCGAACCATTCGTTCGGGAGAATCCTGTCCGGCGGCGGATAGAAAACCTTCGAGAGCTTGTAGAGAGATCCCATCCACAAATCGGAGCCAGGTTGGATCACGCCCCGTTTCACGTTGATGCGGTAGGACATGCCAAAATGCGGCCTCGCAGAAATCTGCTCTTTCCCGGGCACGCCGTGGTACAGGAACAACTCGCCTGAGAGGAGCATGTCGCCGGCTGCATCGGGACTAGGCAGCTTCACCGGGACGCGACCGACCCAACGTTCGCCAGTCTCGAGAGTCTCAAGCGGATAGACCATGGCTTCAAGGCCTGGCGTGCGGGTGGCAGGGCGGCAGGGGGAGAGGAACGCCTTGGCCATGAGCGTCGGCGTAAAGAGTGTCGGCGTGGCCATCGGCGCCCGTTCGATCTCGAGGCGGATGAAGAGTTCGTCGGAGGGCAGCGTGTCGCCCCACGCCAGACGACGATCCTCGACATCAGAAAGGGCCAGGTGCATCGTTGCGGTGCGATAGAAACCACCGTTGAAGAGTCTCGGCGATCGTTCGTCGTTCCCGCGATAATACGTTCCACCCAGACGCGGCGGGTGCTTCGGCCGTAGCGGCTCGAGGAGTTCGACAAAGCTGGCGGGCGGCGTGGTGAACTTCTTGGCTTCCATTTCGAGCACGGCGATCCGCGCGGCGAGCTGTGCTTCACGGGCATGCAACCGGGCGACATGAAGCCAGACGCCCCAGGCAGCAATTGCCGCGGCCAGAAAGCCATAGCAGGCTGGCGTCGCATGGCGGCGAGCGAGTGACACGAGCCGCGAGGGGGCATCGCTCGCTTTCCAACGCTGGGTGAGGACCACGAATGCCAGCCAGGCCATGGTGAGGTAGATCACACTGCCATAGTTGGCCCGCACGATAGCAACCTGCTCCAAGAACGGATCGAACCACGTCGGAATGAACGCTCCGAGCCGCTGAAACCATGACGAATCGTCCGGTGGCGGCGGTGCGGTCAGTGTCCTTCTTGCAGGCCATGGCGCTCCCGCGCGAGCCCAGCGTTGGATGGTGGCCACATCCTCCGCATCCAGTGGCGGCCCTTCCGCAGGCATGCGGACCTCGACGTCCTCATCCGCGATCCGACGCCAGATCTCGTTCTCCTCGAACGGCACATTGACGATCTTCAGACCGGACTCACCGCCCCGTTCGATCGCCGCCCGATCGTGCAGGCTCAGGTGCCCGTGATGCTTCTCATCGTTGTGACAGGAGACACAGCGGCTTTTGAGAATCGGGAGGATGTCCCGCTCAAACTCGGGTGTCGTGGCTGCGGGTGGCGCCGCGGAAGCGACCGTGCCCGTCACCGCGAGCGAAAGAAAGATCGCCGAGAATCTCACGCGAGGTATTCGTGCCATGTTCGCGACGGCCTTCATCGTTCCCTCTTTCCCGCCCACGACAACTCAGAGAGCGAGGCACTCCTCTCCAGGATTTTTATCCTATCCTGAATCGGTCATGCGTTGTACGGTCGCAAGCGACGACCTCGCGAAGGAGCCGCGTGTTTCACGGTTCTTTCACGCCACGTTGAACAGGCCATGGAAGGCCATTCACGCATCAAAATAGAGGCAGAACTCGTATGGATGCGGCCGGAGACGCATCGGGGCGACCTCGCGGTCACGTTTCCACGCGAGCCAGCGGGCGATGACGTCGTCGGTGAACACGTCGCCACGCAGCAGAAAATCTGCATCAGCCGCGAGCGCGTCGCAGGCTTCGGCAAGTGACGCTGGGGCTTTCGCGACGCCCGCAAGCTCCTCCGATGTCATGTCGTAGATGTCACGGTCGAGCGGGTCACCCGGATGCAGCTTATTTTGGATGCCGTCAATCGCGGCCAAGAGAACGGCCGCGAAGGCGAGATACGGGTTGCTCGTCGGGTCAGGGCAGCGGAACTCGACCCGTTTGGTTTTCGGGCTCGCGGAATACATCGGGATCCGGCAGGCGGCCGAGCGGTTTCGCTGTGAATAGGCGAGGTTTACTGGTGCCTCATAGCCAGGCACGAGCCGCTTGTAGCTATTCGTGGTGGGATTCGTGAAGGCAAGCAACGCGGGGGCATGCCGGAGGATGCCGCCGATGGCGTAGAGCCCCGTCTCAGAAAGCCCGGCATAACCCGTGCCGGCAAAAAGCGGATGCCCGTCTTTCCAGAGGGAGATGTGGGTGTGCATCCCGGAGCCGTTGTCACCGTAGATCGGCTTGGGCATGAACGTGGCGGTCTTGCCATGACGGCGGGCCACGTTTCGCACGATGTACTTGTAGAGGCACATCTGGTCGGCCATGCGGACCAGATCCTGGTATCGCATGTCGATCTCGCACTGCCCGGCGGTCGCCACTTCATGGTGCTGGGCCTCGACATCGATTCCGCAGCCGATCATCGTCTGCGTCATCTCGGTGCGAAGATCCATGAGTTGGTCCGATGGCGGGCAGGGAAAGTAGCCCTCCTTGTGCCGCAACGTGTAGCCGAGATTCGGCCGGTCTCTACGGCCACGGTTCCATTCGGCCTCGGACGAGTCGACGTGATAAAAGCCCTCGTGGGCATTCTGATCGAATCGCACGTTGTCGAACACGAAAAACTCGGCTTCGGCACCGATGAAGCAGGTGTCGGCGATGCCGGTGCTCTTCAAATAGTTCACAGCCTTGCGAGCCACGTTCCGCGGATCACGGGAATAGTCCTCCCGTGTGATCGGGTCCTGCACCTCGCAGATCATCGCGAGCGTGGGAGTCGCCGCAAAAGGATCGATGAAGGCCGTATCGGGCACGGGCACGAGGAGCATGTCGCTTTCGTTGATCGACTGCCAGCCACGGATACTCGAGCCATCGAAGCCGAGTCCGTCGCTGAAAGTTTCTTCTTCGAGCTTGCCAACGGGGATCGTGAAGTGCTGCCAGGCACCGAGAAAATCGGCGAACCTCAGATCGACGGCCTTGACCTCTTTCTCGCGGCACATTGCGAGCACTTCACGCGGCTTCATGAATTTTTTGACTCCGGGGGAACGCCCATGATACGTCCAGAGAGGAGGGTTCCTGAAACCATGACATCGAGGCTGTCGGGCTCGCCCCCTTCGGTCATCTCATAGGTTCCCGCATCGATTCGCCGGGCGAAGCCTCGGTCCCCCGATACCTCATCCGACTCAATATCGAGCCACGCGCGCCGATGCGGCGGCAAAGGCTCGGCCACCACAGGCTCACCACCGGGGAAAGGGATCCCTGCAAGCCGCCACGTGCGACACACCTCTCCATCTTCAAGCAGCAGGTCGTAGTGAAGTCCCACCGGATCATCCGGATGCCCCACATGCTCGAGCAGTACGAATCGTGGCATCAGCGGGCTCAATCGTGACGGCAGAGGGTGGCTAACTGTCCATAAAAGCCCCTCGCGCAAGCGTGGGGACGGCGGGTTGTTGGGCGAGCCCGCCTCTGATTCAACGTCAACCCTTCCACTATCCTCCCGGCTCGCGCCAGGGGGCTTCTCGAGAGCCAAGGGAAAACCGAGGAGAACCTACACGATCTCGTACGCCTGCTCGTGATGTTCGGCCAGGTCGAGGCCGCCACGTTCGACTTCGATCGGCACCCGCATTCCGACGAGTTTATCGACGACGATGAATGCGACCGCCGAGACAACACCGCTCCAGGCAATCGTGACAAGCACGCTTTTGGCCTGCGCCCAGACCTGCGTGCCAATGGAGAAGCCCTCGGATAGTCCAGAGCCGCCCAGCTCGCTCGCCGCGAAGACACCGGTGAGCAGCGCACCCACGACCCCGCCGACACCGTGCACGCCAAACACGTCGAGCGAGTCGTCGTATCCAAATCGCTGTTTGACCGAGGTCGCGAAGTAGTATCCGGCGATTGCAGAGGCGGCGCCAATCACGACGGCACCAAGTGGGCCGACTGTGCCGCTCGCAGGCGTGATGGCCACGAGTCCCGCAACGGCTCCGGTGGCAACACCGAGGGCCGAGGCTTTGCCGTGGGTCATCATCTCGATCACCATCCAGACGACCGTCGCCGTGGCCGCGGCAACATGCGTCACGAGCAAGGCCATTGCCGCGGTTCCGTTGGCCGCACAGGCGCTGCCTGCATTGAAACCGAACCAGCCCACCCAGAGCATGCCAGCGCCGATCACCGCAAAGGGGAGGTTATGCGGCCGCATCACGTCCTTCGGGTAGCCGCTGCGTCGGCCGAGCATGATGCACGTGACAAGACCTGCGATGCCGGCGTTCACATGCACGACGGTGCCGCCGGCGAAATCGAGTACGTTCCAGTCCACGAACAGGGCTCCGTCGTCGCCCCAGGCCATGTGGCAGATCGGCAGGTACGAGAACGTGAACCAGAGAATCGAAAACAGAAGCATCCCCTTGAACTTCATCCGCTCGGCAAAGGCGCCGACGACGAGGGCCGGCGTAATGATCGCAAACGTCATCTGAAACGCGGCGAAGAGCGATTCCGGGATCGTACCCTTGATCGAATCGACTGTGATGCCTTTCAGGAAAGCCTTGTCGAGATTGCCGATGGCCCACTGATAGGAGCCACCGTTGCCAAACGCGAGGCTATAGCCATAGGCGACCCAGAGAAGCGTCATCACGCCAGCCAAAGCAAAACACTGCACGAAGATGGAGAGGACGTTCTTCGAACGGACAAGGCCGCCGTAGAAAAGCGCGAGGCCCGGCAGCGTCATGAAGAGGACGAGCGCCGTGGCAACGATCATCCACGCGGTATCAGCGCCGTTGATGGATGGCGCTTCATCGGCAGCCAAGGCCGCTGTGCTTGCGAGTGCAACGAGAACGGCCGCCAGCGCCGTCATGCTCCGCCTGGCTATCCCGCTACGAAACACCGCCGCCACCGACCGGAGACTGCCGCCCATGGGTTCCGCCCTTCGAGAGTCACGGCTTGCTGCCCGATCCACCTCGGCCGGGCGGCACGTCGCGTGGCCGGGAGGATAACTTCCCTGCTTCAAGGACGGTAGGGGGACGCGTCAGTACTCGTCCGGAACGTCGGAAGGGACAGGCACCTTTTCCTTCGGAAAATGAGCCAGTCCCCATCAGTAGTCGTTCGTGTCGCCGGCGGTCTCGGCCGCGACGGCAAGAGGTTTGGGCTTGTGTCGCACGGCCCGGCGGGCGTTCTCGTCGCGAAGCCTTTCGATCGCGGCCTCGAGGCTCATGGCGCCCAAGTCGCCATCGAGCCGGTCGCGGAGGCTCACCGTACCTGCTGCCTCGTCCCGCGGGCCACATACCGCCATCATCGGAATCATCTCGAGCTGCGCTGTACGGATCTTGGCTCCGAGCTTTTCAGCAGCCTGATCGATTCCGGTGCGAAGACCTGCCGCCTCGAACTTCGCCTTAACGACATCAGCGTACGCCGAGGATTTTTCGCTCACGGGAATGACCCGCACCTGCTCGGGCGCCAGCCACAGCGGAAACGCACCGGCAAAATGTTCGATGAGCACGCCCACGAACCGTTCCATGCTGCCCAGCGGCGCCCGGTGAATCATCACGGGGCGATGCTTGGCGTTGTCGGCGCCGATGTACTCCAGATCAAAGCGTTCACTACTCGGCAGGTTGTAGTCGAGCTGCACGGTGCCGAGCTGCCACTCGCGGCCAAGTGAGTCGTTGACGACGAAGTCGATTTTTGGTCCGTAGAAGGCTGCCTCACCTGGCTCGGGCTCGCAGCCCGGCAGGTTCATTCGGCGTGCTACGCGTTCGATGGCCGCTTCGGCCTCGTCCCACCGCTCCGGCGGGCCAACGTACTTGTCGCTCGATGGATCACGGAACCCGAGCCGCACCCGAAAGTTCTCGAACGCCAGGCTCTCGAGCACTTTGAGCGTGAAGTCGATGCACCCTTCAACTTCCTGTTCCACCTGCTCAGGCGTGCAGAAAATGTGGGCGTCGTCCTGGGTAAAGCCGCGAACCCGCGTCATGCCGCCGAGCTCACCCGACTGCTCGTAGCGGTAGACCGTGCCGAACTCCGCCAGCCGCAGCGGCAGCTCGCGATAACTGCGAGGCCGTGCCTTATAGATGAGCGTGTGGTGCGGGCAGTTCATCGGCTTGAGTAAATACTGCTCGTCTTCCGCCATCACAATCGGCTTGAACTGGCTGTCGGCGTAGTAGGGATAGTGCCCCGAGATCTTGTAGAGATCGACCTTACCGATGTGGGGAGTGTAGACCGGCTCATAGCCACGGGCCGCCAGCTCATCACGAACGAAACTTTCGAGCGTGGCCCGGAGCGTGGCTCCCTTGGGCATCCAGAGCACGAGCCCCGAGCCGACGAGTGGGCTCGTGGTGAAGAGATCGAGCTGCTTGCCGAGCACGCGGTGATCCCGCCTGCGCGCTTCTTCAAGCGCCGCCAGGTGGGCGTCGAGCTCCTCCTGCGTGAACCAGGCGGTGCCGTAGAGCCGCTGGAGTTGTGGATTGTTTGCGTCGCCCTTCCAGAAGGCGCCGGCGATGTTCGTGAGCTTGAAGGCGCCGATGCAGCCGGGGCTCGGCACATGTGGCCCGCGGCAGAGGTCGACGAATTCCCCCTGTCTATAGAAGGAGAGCGTGGCGTGTTCGGCGAGGCCCGTCTCGACATGCTCGGCCTTCAAGGGCTGGTTGAGCCCTCGGATGATCTCGACGGCCTTCTCGCGCGACACCTCAACCCGCTCAAACACTTCATCGGCTTCGATGATCCGCTTCATCTCGGCCTCGATGGCCGCGAGATCCTCGTCGGTGATGGGACGGCTCGCCCGCATGTCGTAATAGAATCCGTGCCCTACGGTCGGGCCGAAGGCGAGCTCGACGCCTTCGAAGAGACGCATCACGGCCCGTGCCATCACATGCGCCGCCGAGTGCCGCATCACAGGAAGCGCCCGTGGGTCACCGGCATAGAGCGGTTCGACAGTCACCGTGCCCTCGGCCGGGAGCGGCATGTCGAGGCCGACGAGTTTCCCGTCGAACACCGCGGCCACAGGCCGCTTGGCCTTCTTTCCGCCGCCGCCATCGGCGGCTGCGCCACCGAAACAATCAGCCACTCGGGCGGGGGTGGCAAGGTCGCGAGTCGAGCCATCGGGAAGGCGAACGGTAGGCATAGTGGAGTGTGGCCGTCGGGCAGTGGTGTTTTGGCGGGAGTTTCGCGGAAAAGACGCAGGGTATCCGCCGCCTTGACGCGGCCGCAAGCCAAGCATGCCCTGAGCGTCGCCCACCGCGCGGTTCGCTTGACGGGCGCCCTTCCACGCGCGACACTTGCCCTACCGATTGAACGGGCGATTAGCTCAGTTGGTTAGAGCACTAGCTCGACAAGCTAGGGGTCACAGGTTCGAGTCCTGTATCGCCCATGGAACATGTGTACAGTAGTGCGAGATTCTCGGGTTTCCCGAGAGTTTCGCTATCGGCACCCTGACGAGTGAAGGCTCCTGACGGCCTCTGGGGGGTACTGATTGTGCCGTCTTTTGTGCCGGGTAAATTACCGCCACTCGCTGCACGGAAGTCTGCCTCCGTTGTGATGAGGTAGTGAGCCTGAGCGATCCTCGGCGAATGGCCGAGCCACTTGGCGACAACGTGAGCCGGGAACCGTTGAACCCAATCCGTTTCGCAGGATGCACGGAGAGCCTGGAACAATCGAGGCCACGCCTCACACTGAGCCTTCGTGATGATCCGCTCGAATCCTGTCCGAAGGTTCACGGCCTTATTCGAGGCCATCGGCACGACGAGCTTACTGCCGTCAGGAGCGGCCTCGTAGGCCTCGACGAGGAGCGACATGAGCCGCGGCGTGATCGGCACGAACCGCACCGCACCGCCGGCGTGGTGCTCCGTCTTGGGTGATCGCACCGTGAGTTTGCCGGTTGCTCGATCGACGTCATCCCACGTCAGGAGGCCAACCTCGGAGGGACAGCGGAGGCCGGCGTATCGGCACAACCCGATGAGAGCACGCCACTCGACGCCAGGAGCCGCGTCCAGAATCCGCTCGATCGCCTCCACGCTCACGTACTTCTGGCGTGCTTCGTTCACTTGAGAGCCAGCCGTGAGATGAGCGAACGGGTTGTGCGGGAGCACCTTCCACAGCACAGCCTTGCCGAAAACTTGCTTTGCCACGCTCACACGCTTTGCCACCGTCGCGTGCGAGAGCCGGCCGTCAGCGGTTGTCCGCTTCTTCTTCTGGCGTCCCTCGCCTTTCGTGGCCGTCGAGATTGCCTTCTTCCACTCGTCAGCGTCAGCCGGCGTGATCGTGGCAACGTCTCGATCCTTCCCGAGCCAGGCCTTGAGGGAGTCGAGAGTCTGAGCATAGGCCGCATGAGTCGAGGCTTTCACGCTCGCTCGATCCTTGAACGTCTGGCACAGTTTCTCCAGCGTCCACGCTCCCGTGCTCCGATTCTCGCGTGGCTCGACGAGTCCAACCCTGGCGAGCTTCTCGTGGATCGTGTCGTGAATCGCATCGAGCCAGGCCGTTGTGGCTGGCTCGAGTTGTGACGCGTGGAGAGCCGCCTTCTCCAGTGCCTCGATCCGGCTCCTGGCCTCCTTCGCGATCTTCTCACTGACTTCGCCGAGTCGGATCGTTTGGCGTGGACGATTGCCGCCACCGATCAGCACGCGATATGTCGTGATCTTCTTTCCGCTCTTGCGGACGTAGGTTTCGGTACTGAGCGTGGCCACGGGGTTACTCCTTCTTCTTCGCCGGCCGTCCTGGCCGCTGGGTTGTGATCGACAGGCCGAGATAGAGTCCGATTGCGTCGAGAGCCTCGATCGAGAGGCCACGCTCGCCGTGAATGAATCGCGAGAGAGCCGGCTGGCTGACGCCGGTTTCCTTCGAGATGCGGTAGCGGCTGACGCCGGCTCGCTCGATCGCGTTTCGTACTTGCTCTGAGAGCGTTTTCATACTTACCCTTTCGGCAATCATGCTATATCGTCTCCAGTGCCGGCCGCAAGGCTGACGAGGAAGGTGGAGCGTAGGAGTAGAACCGGCCGCACTTTCGGCACGCGAGACGTGTCCAGCCTCGTGAGTCCTGGCCGGCGGCCACTGGCTCGTGCCTGAGAGGTTCACACTCGACGCGTGGAGCGGCTGGCTCCTCGACGGTATCGGCCACGGGTTGCTGGCACTCGTCGCGATCAGCCTTCTGGCTCGTGGCATCCACGGTGCCGGCGATCGCGAGAGCCTCCACGAGCGACACGAGAGCTTGCTTGCGAGAGGCCATGCGAAGCCTGAGAGGCTCACTGACTCGTGAGGCAGGCCGTAGCCGTAGCTTCCCGTCCACTGCCTCTACGCTCACGTCAGCGGCCTTGAGCTCGACGAGGAGCTCGTCGGCGTCTACGAGATCAAGGAGCACGTCGGCGTGGCACGGCTCCGGCGAGCACCAACACGCCAGCCGCTTGCCTCGTAGCTCCTTGAGCCTGACGAGGAGCGACGTCTGGCCGAGAATCCACTGCCGGTACTTCTCGATCACTTCGGCACGGTTGCCGTCCTGGCCGATCGTGAACGGATTGCCGAAGGCTGAGCCGGCCAGCCCGCGGCGAGGGTTGGCACGGCCAACGTAGACGGCTTCGCCGAGATCCTCGTGGCGGAGGTTGGCGACGCGAGCGAGAGAGAGGCTCATATTTCGAGGTACTCCTCCTGGCCGGCGGCCTCTATTTCCGCTTCATGGCACGCGTCAGCGTCAGCACAACCTCGTATTTCACGGGTTCGGCGAGGTTGTGCTGACACGGCCTCCGCTCTGAGGGTGAAAATCCGGGTTGGCCGTCCCCCGGCGTCGCCAGGCTCCACTGGCCGCCAAGAACCCCGGCCAGCCTCCGCGAGCCGGCCGAGAGCCGCCTCCGCTGCCGTTGCGTCAGGAATCCACCGACAGCCGGCGATCACGTCTCTCGTCGCCACCGTCCCTCCCTGGCTGGCAATCCAAGCCGCGAGTCGATCATCAGCCTGGCGGATCACTCGATCCTCCGCTGGCTCGGCCAGGAGCCGGTAGACGCGACGCGTCTCGTGCTTGAACCATCCGACGAGCTCGATCGCGGAGGCCATGCTGGCCTCGTCGATAGTGTCAGCGTCGATACGCTCGCCGGCGGCCAACCTCGTCTCGTGGATGATGAGAGCCAGCCGGCCGGCTGTCTCTTCGAGCTTGCTCCACGCGGCCGCCAAGTCGCCGGAATACTGAACCGCCTCGGCGTCGTGCTCGTGGAA
>JBGTKO010000277.1:0-1730 GCA_041744595.1 Pirellulales bacterium | reverse complement strand
CAAGGAAGCGGAGCTGGTCTTCCGCGACGATCTCGACCGTCTGCCCGAGAACGGTTGGGGTCTCTACGGCCTCGCCCGCAGCCTCGAGCGCCAGGGCAAGAAACAGGAAGCGGCGCAGGTCCGCGCCCGCTTCGACCAGGTGTGGGCGAAGAGCGAGGTCGAGCTGACGACGCCGTGCTATTGCGAACCGAAAGTATGATGTCCGGGCAAACCCTGAGATCAGACCCTGAGGCTGGGAGGTTCCCATGAACGATCGACGCCGCATGTTGCAGATTGCCCTCGTCGTCACCGGGATGGCGTTCCTATTGGTCTACCCGTTGATGGTGGTCTGGCCTTCCGGCTGGGTGTGGACGCCTGGCCAGCACGAGTACGAGCAGATGATCATCGGCATCTACGCCACCCTCGGTGTTTTCCTGCTGTGGGCGGCGCGCAACCCCGAGGCTCATCTCAGCTTGATCTGGTTCACCGTGTGGTCGAGCGTCGTCCACGGCGGCATCATGGCGGTGCAAGCACTGGTCGACGAGCACGAGCACGGTCACCTCGTCGGCGACGTGCCGGCCTTGTTCATCGTCGCGATCGTACTCGGCATCCTGACGCCGCGAAGTTGATCCCTCTCCCTCAGAGGGTGTCGATAAACGCAGCCTAGGCGGCGAAAATGCGAAACTCGAAATCCGAAATCCGAAACAAATGCGAAACGCAAAATTCGAAATCGTTGATTTTGAGCTCGTTTCGGATTTCGAGCTTCGAATTTGTTTCGGATTTCGCGTTTCGGATTTCGCATTTGAACCGCTGTTCTCGAGAAAATCGACACTCTCCTCCGGGAGAGGCAAGGTGAGGGGATGAAATGACAGGGCGAAGCCACCTCTGCTCTTGCAGCCTCGAAGCGGTGCCGTACGTTTCAATAAGGAGACTTCGTCTAACATCTCATTCCCTCACCTCACCTCTCCCGGGGGGAGAGGAATCGGAATCGTCGCATCACGCAAACAGTTCAGACCCAGTAGACTCAGCGGTCGCATCGAGGAACGGGGCGCGTTCATGACTGAACCAGACGCGGAACCCGCTTGCCCAGCTGGTTCACGACCTCGTACGCCACCGTGTCCTGCCACTCGGCAACTTCGGTGACGGATATCTCCGCGTCGCCCTGACGTCCCCACAGGACGACCTCGTCGCCGGCCTGGGCACCGTCGATCTCGGTGACATCAACCATCGTCAGATCCATGCAAACGCGGCCTGCGATCGGCGCGCGTCGGCCACGCACGAGCACCTGGGCCTTGTTCGATAGCCTGCGGCTGTAGCCGTCGGCGTAGCCGATCGGCAGCACGGCGATGCGGCTCGGCCGACGAGTGACAAACGTCTGGTTGTAGCTGACGGGATACTCCGCCGGCAGCTCCTTGATCTGCAGGACGTGCGTCACCAGCCGCATCACCGGGCGAAGCTCCGGCGCCGGCGTGCTGGGCGGCACGATGCCGTAGAGGGCAATGCCCGGCCGCACCATGGAAAAGTGTGTCTCATGGCGCGACAGGGTCGCGGCGCTATTGGAGAGATGGATCCACGGCGGATCGACGCCGAGAGACTGCAGCGTCTTGACTGCTTGGCTGAAGCGGTTGAACTGCGTGTCGCAGTGCTCGCCGCGGACGTCGTCGGCGTTGCCGAAATGGGAAAAGACGCCGTCGATCACGAACACTCCGGCGGCTCGGATCGCATCGACCAGCGACGGGAGGTGCTCCGGG
>JBGTKO010000276.1:0-1685 GCA_041744595.1 Pirellulales bacterium | reverse complement strand
ACCGATCCGGTGCCGGAGCCAGTCACGGCGGCCGCCAGTGCGGCGGATCTATATGCCCTGTTAACCGCAGCAGAGGTGCCCGGGCCCTACGTCCTCGTCGGTCACTCCATGGGCGGTCTGATCGCGAGGCTCGTCGCCAGCCAGCACGGCGACGACGTCGCCGGTCTCGTTCTCGTGGATGCGCTCTCGGAAAACCTTTACGACGGCCTGACCGCCGACGAACGAGCCGTCTTCGAAAGGCTGAACGACGGCCCCGAAAACTACGACATGCGAAAGACCTTCGAACAAATTCGGGCTGCTCGGCGGGTGCGGCCGATGCCGGTTGTCGTGCTTACCGCTGGACTGCCGCAGCTCACCGCAGATGTTGTCGCTTCCGAACAGCTGCCGCCGGAGGTGACGCAGGCGTTCGCGGATGCGCTCTGGGCGTCGCAGATGACGGCCCAGGATGATCTTGGCGGCCTCTTTCCTTCTGGCAAACACATCAAAGTCGGGAACAGCACGCATTACATCCACGTCGACCAGCCGCGGGTGGTGATCGATGCTATCCATGAGGTCGTGGACGCTGTACGGGCGGGGCAGACCACGCTGGTCCGATGATAACCAGGCCCCTCGCAATCCCCCGACGATCGCCGCTGCCGACCTGGTCGAGAGCTTCGCGTTCAACGGCGAGACGATCGCCCTCGGTCACTGGGACACGGACGGGCGTTCGGACCCGTTCAATCTGGTGCCGACGAAAGAGCTCGCCGCCGCCGGCATCACCACCGTCTACACCGGCCACGTGCACCTGCCGCAGCGCTTCGTCCGCGACGGCGTGACGGTGCACGTGATCGGTATCGATGGTGCCGCTCGCCCACGGCGAGGATCCCGGGGCCGATCTCTACGTGACCGCCTCGCTCGAGGAGGTGCTTGCCGATCCAGGAGCGTACCGGGAGAATTGCCTGCGGGTGGTCCTGCAGCCGGGCGAGAGCCTTGAGGTGCCGGTCGACTGCCTGCAGCTGGTCGTGCAGCGGGCAGCAGAAGAAGAGCGTGGAGCGGCTGTCGAGTTCGCCAGTTTCGATCTGATGGCGCTGTTCAAGCAGGCTTTCGAGGAGGAGAAGGTGTCGGCGGGGATCCGTGAGCAGATCCTCGGCCGGTATCAGGTTGAAGTGGTGCGGAGCTGACGAGCGGCAGTTCAGCTCCAGCCGTGTCGGCCAGGAAGGCACTGCGGAACCCGATCGTTCCGAGGCCGTTGGAGAGGCGTGTCGCTCCGTATGGCTGTGGCCGAATGCCTCTCAGGTCCGCCGTTCATCGTGTCATATCTCTCCGGCGCGCTGGAATGCTCGCGGGCATCTGCACGACGATCCTCGCCGCCAGCCTGCTCGCGGGATGCGATGACATCCCGCGCGACCCGGATGGCACCCTCAAGCGGGCCACCGGCGGGTCGATCGCGTTGGTGTGATCGCCAACACACCATGGACCGAGACCGGCGGCCGCGTTCCGACGGGGATAGAGGTCGACCTCGTCCGCGCGTTCGCCGAGGAGCTCGGCGCCCGCATCGAGTGGCGGCTGGCGGATGGAATCGACGTCTTCGAGGCTCTCGGCGAGCGGCATATCGATCTCGTGATCGGCGGGCTGGTGGACACCAACCCGTGGAAGACCAGGGTCGCTTTCACGCGTCCCTTCATCGTGCTCGAGGACGTCGTCGC
>JBGTKO010000275.1:0-3565 GCA_041744595.1 Pirellulales bacterium | reverse complement strand
CAGCCTCGGCGAGCCCGAGCTCTACGGCGCGGTGTGAGTTTTCACCGGTGAGGCTGTAGTCAAGGAGCGTCGGCGGCATCGAGCACGGGCTCTCCTGATTTATGGCGTGGTGAACGGCTGACCGCGACTGCGTTCATCGGGGATGTGACGCCCATCGCAGGGATTCTCCCCATGATACGTCAGGCGGCCACGGCGGGCGGCCTTTCAGCCGAAGATCTCGTGCACCGCTTCGCCGCCATCGACGAGCTTGATGGGGCGGCCCGACGAAGCCATGTTTTCGATCGTGGGATCGATTCCCATGCTTTTGCAGAACGTGGCGAAAAGATCGGGCACACTCACCGGCCGATCGGCGACCTCGACGCCATTGCGGTCGGTCTTTCCAATGATCGCGCCGCCAGTCACACCACCACCACCGAGCACCGCATTGAAACTCCGCGGAAAGTGGTCGCGGCCGCCCCGAGGATTGACCTGGGGCGTGCGGCCAAATTCACCCATCCAGATCACGAGCGTGTCGTCGAGCATGCCCCGCCGCGCGAGGTCGCGGATGAGCGCGGCGAATGGCCTGTCTACTTCGCCCGCAAGCTCTTTCACCTTCTCGAAGTTGTCCTGGTGCGTATCCCAACCTTTCGATACGACCTCCACGAACGAGACACCATGCTCGATGAGCCGCCGTGCCAGCAGGCAGCCCGATGCGAACGGGCCCTCGCCGTACTCCTTCCGCACCGATTCCGGTTCGGCATCGACATCGAAGGCCGTCATCGCCGGGCTCAGGATCATCTGCGTGGCTCGACGGTAGATGTTCACATGGTCGGCCGCCTCCTGGGGCAGGCTCTTCGCGAAGCCGGAGCCCAGTCGCTCCATGAGGCCGAGCCGACGCAGATGGCGGTCAGCAGAGACCGGTGGCGTGGTGTTGGCCGGGCTCTCGGAAGCATTGCGGATCTCGAAGGGGTCCCATTGCCGCCCTAGAAGCCCGGCGCCCGAGTCACCGCGGCCCCGTCCACCGATCCGCACGACCGGCGGCAGGTCACCGGCAGTCGCCGTCGATGCCAATTGACTTGCCACGATCGAGCCGAGCGTGGGGTGACGGGCGCTCGGGTTCGGGAGGTAACCCGTGTGGAGCAGGTAGGTGGCTCGCGGATGGCTTCCTTCCTTGCTCGTCATCGAACGGATCACCGCGAGGTGATTCGCAACCGAGGCGACTTCCGGCCAGTACTCCGCGAACTGCATGCCGGGGACCTTCGTGGAGATCGCCTTCGTGCCGCCACCGCTGGTATGTCCTGCGAGCGGACTGAAGGTTTCAAACTGCGACGGTCCGCCATCCATCCAGAGCAGGATGCAGGCCTTGCCCCGCTTCTTGAGATCAGCCGCGTTGAGCGACACGACACCCGCAAAGGGAAGAGCACCGGCAGCAAAGCCAGCCGCCGGCATGAGTCGGAGGAGGTCCCGTCGTGATGGCATGGAGAGGTTCATGGTGGCCCCGCTGTCACTTTCGGTGAATGAACTCGGCGCTATTGATGAGCGCCCAGAAGATGTCTTCGAAGGCCTCGGCCCGATCGCCGGTGGCCCGCACATGGGAGAGGCAAATGGTGATCTCGGCGGGCGTCGCATGGCGGGCGAGTGTTCGCACATGGAGCTCATCAGCCACGGCACGATCGTCGGGCTCTTCACGGAGCAGGCGGCCAAGCAGCGTGGGGCGGTTGCCGTCGAGGGCGATGGCGAGTTGCTTGCCGTTCATGAGCAGCAACGCCTGCGGAATGGAGCCAGTGATCTCGTCACGGGACAGGCCAGGGTCGTATCCAAAAACCTGGTTGAATCCACCGCGAGGGGTTGCGAGCGGTTTCTGTTTCCCGCCCATGCGCTGTTTCATTCGGCCCGCGGCCATCTCTTCGTCGATGCCCAGGGCCGCGAGGACCTGCGAGAAGACTTGATCGGCCCGAAGCCGCTGTGGACAGCTTGATGCACCAACGGCTCGCGAGGCGTTGGCGCGAGACACTGCCTTGGACTGGTAGGCGGGGGTTGCCATGATGCCGCGGAAGAGCGTCTTGAGATCGTGGTCGGCAGCCACAAAGCCGCGGCACAGTTCGTCGAGCAACTCGGGGGAGCGAGGCTCGCGGTCGGGACCGAGGTCGTCGATGCCGTCATAGAAGCCATCCCCAATCAACTCGGTCCATATCCGATTGACGATCGCCCTTGCGAACCATGGATTCTCATCGGACGACACCAGGCGGGCGATGGTCTCGCGTCGCTTCTTGTCGGGTGTGCCCAGCGGGAGCGAGTGGCCCGTGAGGTAGAACCGCGGTTCCATCACGGTACCGGGCTTGGAGGGATCGTCGAGGTCTGGCATTTCGTGTTCGAGGTGGCCGCGGCGCGGGTTGTCGGGTTTCTTGCCGAACCGGCGTCGCTCGGCGTCATGCGACACGACCTCGAAGCGATCGATTCCCTGGCCCGGCGTCCGGTTGATCTGGATTCGTGGGAAGAACGCGGCAAAGTGATGGAACGCGGGCCGTTTCCACCGGTCAGTGAAGTGGTCGTGGCATTGGGCACACTGAATTTGGATACCGTTGAACACCCGCGAGACCTCGGCGGCGATGTCGGCGGTTTCGCCCATTTGCACGAGGATGATCGCTGTCTCACCGTGCTCGGTCGGAGAGCCCCGGGCAGTGATCATGTCGTGGGCGATGCGGTCCCAGCGGGCCTCTGGCTTGTCGAGATGGTCGGTGAGAAAGGTTTCGAGCGGGCGGGCCATGAGCATTCCGCGGTCGTCGGTACGACGATAGAGAATCACGTCCCGGAAGTACCTCGCCCAGTTGGTGGCCCAATCAGGATCGGCGAGGAGACGATCGACGAGGTCGGCCCGCTTGGAAGGCGACGTGGATGCGACGAAGCCCTCGAGCTCGGCAGCGGTGGGCTGACGGCCGACGAGATCGAGCGTGGCCCGACGGAGAAACGTGCCGTCGTCGCACCGCAGGGGGGCAGGACTTGCGTCCCCTGCGACAACCGGTCCGACCGGCCCAAAAAGGAGCGCCAAAAAAACCCAGCAGCGGTGATGCGTGGTAGCCATACACCATTCAACGCCGCGGGGCACT
Organism: Pirellulales bacterium; assembly: GCA_041744595.1. GTDB lineage: Bacteria > Planctomycetota > Planctomycetia > Pirellulales > UBA1268 > QWPN01. The sequence goes on along the minus strand of JBGTKO010000275.1, from coordinate 479 downwards.
CAATGGTTGCGTCGGGGGGTTGCGCGGGGCTCTGGCTACTGACGGTACTGACGCATCCTCTCGAGGTCTTCGAAGGAGCGCTGTTGCAGCGGGGTGTCGCCATCGGCTTGGGGCGTCGTGATCTGAAGGTTCCTGGCAAACTCGAGCCGGTAGCCATACTCGATCACCTTCGCCTTCTCTCCGGAAGCGCCGGCCGGCACATCAACGTCCCACCGGAGGATGCCCTGGGGGCGTTCGCGACGGAGGTAGAACGTGTCGTCGGAGATCTTCTGTTTGCCGGTGTCAAGCGTGACCTTGATCTCGTGCTCACGCTGGGCATACGGAAGCCGATCGACCACGCGCACGGTGACCGGACGGTCCATGTAGTTCTCGATTGTGAGTCGGTAGTTGAACGACAGCAGGCGGTTGCCCCCCTGGACCGTTTCGTCCTTTTCGACGAGCTCGCGGGAAGCCCGAAGCTGCGGATCGGCACCGAAGCC
>JBGTKO010000274.1:0-1653 GCA_041744595.1 Pirellulales bacterium | reverse complement strand
GGGTGGCGAGCCCCATGAAGAGGGTGCTTTTCAAGCCGAAGCGCGAGGCCAGCACTCCGCCGGCGAAGTTGGTGACGATGCCGAAGAATTCGTAGAGCAGGAACAGCGAGGCGACCTGCAGCGCGTTGTAGCCGAGCTGGTAGAAGTAGAAGAGCACCAGCATCCGGATCGCCCCGTCGGCCAGGGTGTCGGCCCAGTAAGCCATCGTGACGATGGCGTAGTTGCGCCGGTTGGAGGCGGGGTTCATTCGGAGGTGAGGGAGCAAGAATTCGGGCGGGCCGTGATGCCGGCAATGGAACAACGAAAGGGACGAAATTAGCGAAATTTAAGGCGGTTGCTGCGCTTCGCTGGACTCGCTCTGCGTGGCTCCCTTTTCGCCATTTTCGCCATTTTCGTTGTTCCTCGATTCTGGTTGGAGAGGGCGGATGTGCTGCTCACACCCGTGTCGACGGAACACCGACACCCCTTATAGCGAATGGGCCACCTTGCGCGCGAGTTCGGCGTAGCGGCTGGCGTAGCCCCACTCGTTGTCGTACCAGGCGAGGATCTTCACCTGGGTGCCGTTGGTGACCATGGTCGAGGGCGCGTCGATGATCGAAGAGCGCGGGTCGTCCTTGTAGTCGACCGAGACCAGGGGACGCGTCTCGTAGCCGAGGATACCGGCCAGCGGGCCGTCGGCGGCTTCCTTGAGAAAGGCGTTCACCTCGGCGACGCTGGTGGGACGCGAGACTTCGAACACACAGTCGGTGAGCGAGGCATTGAGCAGGGGGACTCGGACCGCGACGCCGTCGAGTTTCCCTAACAGCTCGGGGAAAATCATGCCGATCGCCGTGGCGGATCCGGTGGAGGTCGGGATCAGCGACTGGCTGCACGCCCGCGCGCGGCGCAAGTCCTTGTTCGGGGTATCGAGAATCGACTGGGTGTTGGTCATGTCGTGGATGGTCGTGATCATCCCGTGGCGGATGCCGATCTTCTCGTGGATGACTTTGACCACCGGAGCGAGGCAGTTGGTGGTGCAGGAGGCGGCGGTGAGCAGGTGGTGCTGTGCCGGATCGTAGAGGTGGTCGTTGACGCCCATCACCATGTTGAGCGCTCCGTCCTTCACCGGGGCTGCGACGATAACTTTCTTCACGCCGGCCTTGAAGTAAGCATCGAGTTGTTCCGGCGTGCGGAACTTGCCGCTGGCTTCGAGCACGATGTCGATGCCGAGGTCGCCCCACGGCACCTGCGAAAAGTCCTGGTGGCTGCTGTGGCTGATCCTGTGACTTTCGACGACGACCTGATCTGCCGATCCGGTGACCTCGCGGTGCCAGCGGCCGTGGACCGAGTCGAACTCCAGCAGATGCGCGGAAACGATACCATCGCCGCTGGTCTCGTTGAGGTGGACGAATTCTAGTTCCGGGAAATCCCATCCAGCGCGGAAGGCCAGCCGTCCTATGCGGCCGAAGCCGTTGATTCCAATGCGGGTTGCCATGTTGTTAGAAGGGGTGATCGATCAGCAGCAGCCGGTGGGGCCGCAGCAGGCGGCCTTTTCGCCGATGGCCGGGAGGCGGTTGAGGGAAGGGAGGCCGCAGAGCTCGGGGGCGAGGCACTCGGTGTGTTTGTGGGCGAGGCGGAGGATGACGGCGTCTTCCGTGATCTCGTGATCCTCGA
>JBGTKO010000273.1:0-83635 GCA_041744595.1 Pirellulales bacterium | reverse complement strand
GGCGGCGGTGGTCTGTGAGGCGGCCGCCCTGGCGACCGAATGGCGAGCCCACCAGGCGGGCCGTGACAAGGATTCTTGCCGCCGCGCCGGAGACAGGGCCGGACTGGCGGCAAGTGCTTTGGCCTTTGCGGTGGCTGGCGCCCCGGCCGGGCCACCAGGAATGCTTGCCGGGGCATTCGCCGGGATGACGGTGTGGGCCTGGGGCACACTGGCCAGTAGCCTCATCAGAGGGGCTGGGAATCCTGGTTGTGCGGCGCCTTCGACGGTGCATCTGCAATGAATACAGATCCCGAGAAGCAGTTCATCGCTTGATGGCCAAATTCTCATAATCCAATAACTTGCGGCCGCGTGAAACGGGAAGTAGCGTTTCCTCAGTCGGATGATCGTTTTGCCGTGCAGTTTCACTGTCGGCTGCTGGTACCTCTGGAGCGTCTTTTCCAATGATTCAAGTCACGAATCCCGGCCTGAAGGGCATGACGACCATGTCGACTGCGTGGGCGATCGTGGAGGCTGCCAAGGCTGGAGCTGCCGATGCCCGCAAGGCCGCCGACGGTTTCTTTCCGGCTGCCGCCCGGGCCGTCGGAACCGGCTTCCATGCAACGGGCTTCGCCTTGGGATACGCCTTCACGTTTCCGGCCTACCTGGCGGCCAGCGTCGTGCCGCGAAACAACGCGATCGTGTACGGGCTGACCGACGGCGGCCGTGCCGGGGTCGATCTCGCCCGCTCCACGATCCATGGTGATGCACACGACGTCACCAATGCATCCCTCGAAGACTCCATACCCGCCTTGGCCGTTGCCCCGGCCTGATTCCACCCTGCCTTTCCCCTGATCGCACAGGAATTTCCGCCATGACCCGGTCCGAGTTCGGTTATTTCTGCGCTGGCATTGCCGCCGGTGCGATTGGCCACAAGTTTATGCCGCAGATGAAGGAAAAGCTCGCTCCGTACATGGCCGGAGCCATGGTGTTCGCGCAGCAGGCCTTCGGTGATGCAATGAAGGATGCCATGTCTGCCGTGCAGTCGATGCAAGAGGCCGAAGGGCCGATCGGAGCCGAGTTCTTCGCTGCCAAAGCGGAGGCAGCCGATTCGAGTAACCCAGTGGGTGACGTGGCAGCCTGATCGCAGTGGCATCTCGTCCTTTTTCGCCAGAAAGATTTGGAGAGACGTCGTGGATGTACGTGTGACTTTTCCCCAGCCCGGTCTCATCCATGTCGAAGGGGGCGTGTTCGCCGACGCTGCGAGCGATGCCTGCAAGACGTTTCTCCGCTGCGCGTTTGCGGTGTCCGAGATCGAGAACGTACGGCTCCACAAAGGCCGTGCTCCGAGAGCGGAGCTCCGATTCGCGGCGACCAATGCCTGCGGCCGGGACATCCTCGGCAGGCTCGCCGGCCTGCTCACGAAGGCCAAGACCGGGATCGATGCGGCTCCCGACGTGAAACTGCCCGTCATCGCTCACGATCGCCGTGGCAGTGTGCGGGTACAGCGGTTTGGTGATCGTGTTTCGGCCTGGACCGTCGTCCGCGAGAGCCTGGGCCACGTCCGTGTCTCCCATCCACTGCTCCATCGCCGCAGCGAAGTGGCCGATGCCATCGAGCGGGAATTGATGAGTGTGCTCGGCATCGAGAAGTATGCGACCAACACGTTCTTCGCGACGGTGACGGTCGATTACGACCCCCGCCAGCTCTCCCGGGCCCAAGTTGTAGAGATTCTTGACGGCGTGCTGTCTGGCACGACGATCCCGTCCAAGCTCGACAAGCTCGATCTCTCGATGGTGCTGGCAACCGGATCGATTCCACTCGCAGCGGTGGCGCAATTCGCTTTCCCGCCGCTCATGCCCGTGTCGGCGGCGCTTTTCCTTTACACGTCGATTCCGACCTTCCTTTCCGCCAAGGAACAGTTGTTCGTGGAACGCCGGATCGGCTGCGACGCGCTCGACGTCGTCGTCATCTTCGGCTGCTTGGCAACCGGCCAGATTCTTCCCGGTGCCGTGCTCATCTGGTGCCTCGCGCTCGGTCGCACGATGGTCAAGCGAACGGAAGACCGATCGAAAAAGATGCTTCTCAATGTGTTCGGGAAGCAACCCAGATTCGTGTGGGTGGTCCAGGACGGCGTCGAGGTGCAGGTTCCCCTCCAGAACCTCGCGCAGGGTGACGTGATCGTCGTCAACACCGGCGACGTCATGCCTGTGGACGGGGTCATCGCAGAAGGTTTCGCGATGATCGACCAGCATGCCCTCACCGGTGAGAGCACACCAGCCGAGAAGGGGCCCGGAGATCGGGTCTTTGCCTCGACGGTCCTCGTGGCTGGCAAGGTCTTCGTGGCCGTCGAGTCGAGTGGCACCGAGACCGCGAGTGCCAAAATCGGCAAGATCCTGACCGACACCGCGGGGTACAAGCTGGCCCGGCAGCACGCCGGCGAACGGCTAGCCGACACCGCAGCGATTCCCATGCTGGCGCTGGGCGCCCTGGGCTACGCCACAATGGGACCGGCCGGCGCCGTCGCCATCGTCAACTGCGACCTCGGCACTGGCATCCGAATGGCAGCGCCGTTGGCCATGCTCAGTTCGCTCGCGCTCTGCGCGACCAAGGGCATCCTCATCAAGGATGGCCGAGCCCTCGACTTGATGAACGAGATCGACACCGTCCTGTTCGACAAGACGGGAACGCTCACCCGCGAGCGACCCGAAGTGGGACATATTCACGCCTGCCATCCGTGGAGCCCAGACGCAGTTCTCCGGTCCGCTGCGGCGGCCGAGCAGAAATTCCATCATCCAATCGCCCTGGCGATCCTCCACGAAGCCAAGGATCGCGGGCTCGAGCTGCCACCGGTCGAGGACACCGAAATGAAGGTGGGCTTCGGGATCACGGTGCGGCTCGACGGCCGGCTCATTCGAGTGGGGAGCCGGCGATTCATCGAGATGGAGGGAATCGAGATTCCGGCCGATGTCACTGCCGCGCTCGAACATGCTCACGCGCTGGGCAACACGATGGTGCTCGTTGCCATCGACAACGAGCTCGGTGGCGCGATCGAATTGCAGGCAGCCGTTCGGCCCGAGGTCGCCGAGATCGTCGCTGGCCTCCGGGCACGGGGTATCAAGCACATCGCGATCATTTCCGGAGACCACGAGGCACCGACCAAGCGGCTTGCCGAGCAGCTCGGAATGGACCGCTACTTCGCCCAGGTGCTGCCGGCCGACAAGGCCGACTATGTTGCCCGCCTCCAGGCTGAGGGAAAGAAAGTCTGCTTCGTGGGCGACGGGATCAACGACTCCATCGCCCTCAAGAAAGCCAACGTCTCGATCTCACTCCGCGGGGCGTCCACCATCGCGACCGATACGGCTCACATCGTGTTTCTCGACGAGGGGCTCGCCCATCTCTGCGAACTGCGAGACATTGCCGCCAACCTCCACCGCAACGTTCGCCGGAGTTGGCACATGATCGTAGCCCCGAACGTCTTCTGCGTGGCGGGCGTGTTCACGCTCGGATTCGGAATTTACGCCAGCGTGTTGTTCAACAACGTCACGGCAATGGCAGCGGTGGCCAACGGCTTGTGGCCGATGCGACGGGTGGCTGAGGCCGAGGCCCGGCGGAAAAGGGTACTCGCCGAGGCCGTGGCTCACGAGGCCAACGCCGTGACCGATCGACCGCCCACCAAACGGCTCCACGTGGTGGAGGCAGCGGGCACCGACGGGGTGTCGGCCAAGCCGGCCTGGGAGGCTCGTGAACCACAGTCGTGTTCGATCGAGGAAGTAGCAACCCCATGACCGATGGCCGCGCCGAGGTGCGGCTCGACCCCGGTCGCGGCCTCGTGACGGTACGGGATCGACGGTTGACCGTCGCTTCTGACGCATGTCTGTTCGTCGCCCGGGCGTTTGCCTGCCCGGCGGTCATGGGCGTCCACTGTGACGTCAGGACTGGCCAGGTAACGATCGAACTCGATGCCGCCGGTCCACGATTCTCGGCGGCGGTGTCCGAGCTTTCGTATGCGGTCCGTTCTGGACAATCCGTCACGCTCCCCATGGATGCCGTAGCATCTCGGCAGTTCACCCTTCGACGGGTGGGGCGAAGGCTAACGACATGGAACGTCGGTTCCGACGCGGCTGATCGGCTCCGGTTCCGTCATCCACGTTTGCGTCGCGACCGGGTGCTGGCCCGTCGTATCGAACGCCTCATCGTGACGCTGCCGGGTGTCCACGATGTCCGACTGAGTGGATGGAAAAGTGACCTCGTCGTCCATGTCGATATCCGACAGTGTGACGGCGACGCCCTCTTGGGGCTTCTCCAGCGGGCCGTCGATGAGCGGGCGACCGCGGAATCTGGAACGTCGGCGTGGCAGATGGCCGGGAAGTCCGGGACGCTTGCGCTCCTGGCAGCCACGGATCTGGTCTTTCCGGCACTGGCCCCTGTCAGCGCCCTGCTCCTCGTGGGGACCAATCTCCGGACCATCGGCGGCGCCCTTGGGGATGTGCGTCGGCTTCGACTCGGGCCGGCCGTGGTCGCGACGGCGATCATCTTCGGCACGCTGGCGACCGGCCAGTTTCTCGCGGCGGGAATCATGGCTTGGTCGTTCGAATTCTGGCGACGACGTCACCACCGCGACATCGAAGCGGAGCGGATGATCCTGCTGGAGGATGCCGTGCCTGTGTCACCGCGACTGACCCAGGGCGATCATTCCACGGAATCGCTGGTCACCCCAGCACAGCGGCTCCGCTTTTCATCCTGGGAGGTTGTTTCTGCTGACGGGGTCGTGGTTTCCGGGGGTGGCGTGATTGACGAGCGATGCCTGACAGGCGTGGCCGGTGGCCGGCCTGTTGCCGTAGGCGACCGCATCGCGGCAGGCAGCGTGGTCCTCGGAGGAGCGGTTGATCTCGCCATCGAACACCACCAAACGGAGGAAACCCGAGCCGCGAGCGTGCTGAGGCTCCTGGCCGCAGCCACGGAGCTTCGGCCCGGCCGTTTCACGCCGACAATCGATGGCGACAAGCTCGTCTCGCAGTTTGCCGGACCGACGCTGGCAACGGCCGGTCTTGGTCTGCTCGCCGGCGATGTCACCACGGCAGTGGCCATCCTCCGCCCCGACTATGGCAGCGCCGAAGCAATGTCCCTGTCGTTCGAAGATCTCGACGCCATGGCCTGTGGCTTGAGCGCCGGCTGCCTTCTCACCGGACCGCGGGTGCTCGATGAACTCCATGCCATCGACACGCTCCTCATCATCGGCCATTCCGCGCTTCATGAGCCCGAAGTCGAAGTGGCCAGAATCATCCCACCGGCGCGAGACAAGGCGACTGAGGACGAGATCATCAGGCTGGCTGCAAGCATGGCTCGACACCTCGCGGATCCGCGGCGGGAAGCGCTTGCGCGACTGGCTACCGACCGCGGCTGCTATCTCACTGACATGGTGCCCGATTCGTTCGGCGATGAGCGAGGCCTGCGGATCGTGTGTCACCGCGGTCAGACCCGTGTGGCGTTGGCAGAAGGCCAGGCCCTGACCAAGGCAAGCCGGCCCCTCATCCTCGAGGTCAACGGAGTGTGCCATGCGACATTCGAGTTCAGCCCGGGGACCAAGAGCCGAGCGGCACGCGGCCTCGAGCAGATTCAGGAGTGCCGGCCACTGCACGTGATCGTGGCCGGGTCGCCAGAGGCGAACGGTGACCTTCCGCGGACCGAACAGGTGGACGGCGAGCATGAGGCTGTTCGCGACCGCCTCGAGTCGTTGAGACGGGCTGGCAGGAAGGTTGCACTCGTCGGGCTTCCGGAAACGGTGTCGGAGTTTGCTGCGGAGGCCGACGTGACCATCGCGCTCGGCCTGTCGGCCGATCCGTCGGTGTCCGTGGCCGGGGTGATCTGCCTGTCCGGTGACCTGGCTTCGCTCGGAGGGCTTCTCGCCGCCGCCGCCGACCGTCGAGGCCGACTGGCGACTTCCCGGAGGCTCTCTATCATCCCGAACGCCGTCTGCGTCGCAGGAGCCTTCCTCTTCGGGTTTACCAGCGTGATTGCCGCGGTCGTGACAAACCTGGGCACGCTCGGCATTTACCGCCGGGCCAGTGGGGGCCTCCGCCGTCGCCGTCGCCTGCATTGGCTCCGCCAGCGAGCCATGCTTCCGAGGCTCGAAGGACGGTCAAGGTCACACGACTTGCCGAGGGCTTCCTGATGAGCGACCATCCTGGTTCAACGGTGCCTGTGGAAACCGGGTCCGCGGTCGAACGAGAGCTTCATGAACGTCTCGCGACGATGCCCCGCGAGATCGGTGTGCTGTTGGTTACGATCGGCGTGCTCGGGATCGCGCTGCCCGGGATCGTCGGCACTCCGGCCTTGATCGCCGGGGGACTGATGCTCTGGCCTCGAGGGTTTCGTTCGGTCAACCGTTGGCTCGGCAAACGCTGCCCTAAAATCCATGGCAAAGGAATCGAGCAACTCATTCGATACCTGGACGATATGGAACGACGCTATCCCACTGCCGTGACCACTCCATCGATCGCCCACCTTCCGGAGAATCGCCATGAACGAAGCTGATACGAGACCTCTGAGCACACTCAGTCCCTACGAGGAAACCCAGGTGCGGGCGATTGCCACCTGGAAGAGTCAGGGTCCGAGTCGCCTGGCTCAACTGGTTGATACCCTGACGGCTCCGGTGACCTGGGCGGTGGCGCATGCGGTCCCCAAGCGTGTGGTGGCCAAGGTCGTCTTCTCGATGGAGACGATCGCGGCCAAGTCAGACGTCAGGGCCGACGTTGCCGAAGCAGCCGGCGTTGCCGACGTGAGCGAGCTCGGCGGAGCGCCTCTCGAAACCTGCGATCGGCTGGCGCGGCTGTTCACGGCCAGGGCCGAGAAGTTCGCTGTTTTGGAAGGAGCGGCGGCCTCGTTGGGTGGCCCGCTGTTTCATGCGCCTCAACAGTTAATCGCGGCGCTCCGCTCGATTGCCAGGATCGGTCATTGCTACGGGTACTCGCTGACAGAGCCAGCCGATCGGGCTACCGTGATCGACATCCTCGAAATCGCTCTGCTGCATGATCCCGTGGTCCGCACACGTATCGTCGAGTCGCTTCATTCCGCCATCGAAAATCACGCCGAGTCGCTGGCAGACGAGCAGAACGTCCTGAACAGGGCCGGCCGCGCTTTTCTGGCCGAGGAGGCGCTCGACTTCGTGCCGATCGTGGGTACGGCTGCCGCCTTCATTTTCGACAACCAGTTTATGCACTCGGTTGACGAGACGGCTCGGCGAATCTTTCAGGAGCGATGGCTTCGCGACCATCGGCTCGTGGAAAACATTCCACCGGCACCGTTTCGCACGCGTGCCAGTAGCTATGGTGAGCTCGGACGAGCCTTGGGTCAAGGAATCTACTGCATGGGGGCCATCGCCGGATTCACCGTCAGCTTTCCATGCCGATTCATCCAGCACGCCTTCGGTGCGACGCGAAATCCGATCGGTACTGGTGCACGGCACGGTTCGACGCGAGCGGTGGACGACGCGAGGGACTTTCTCGCCGGCCTGCGGGAATCGTTCGAGGACTCGCTCGAAGGGGAGGCACTCGCCGACGCCCCCGTGTGAGAATTTGACGAACGCTCGCCCTTGGGCGGCTGTTGGTTTGCACCGGCCTTCAGGTGAAAGTAGGATCATTTCAGAACACTAAAAACGCGGGTTTTGAATCACCAAGTCGTTCCGCTAGGCCCACTCCCAGGAGAGATTTTTATGACCGAGCAACAAACTGCTGACGCAGCAAGCAACACCGGACACGACGCCCTTGGGGCGGTCGCCGACGCCATGCAGTCGGCGGCAGAGTCTGTCAGCCAGGGTGCGACCGCGGCACGCGATGCAGCCGGGAAGGCCCTCCCGAAGGTTGGCCTTTTCGCCAATCGTGTTCTCTACACGACGTCGTACGCGGTGGCGTACGGGGTTGTATTCCCGATGGCTCTCGTTGCCCTTTCAGTGCCGCAGAACAACCCGTTCGTCCATGGGCTGATCGATGGTTCGCGGGCGGCCCGGAACAAGGTCGATGCGATCCTCAGCGGAGCACCGAGCCCGGAGTCAGCCGCCACCTGAAGTGGCGATGACGTGTTGAGCCCAGAGACCGGTCAGGTCGCGAGACGGTATACGCGAGAGAAAGACGTTGGAAGTCAGGATACCCCACAGCCTCGCGAAGGACGAAGTTCGCCACCGGCTCGATGAGGCCGCGGCGCGAGCGCGGTCGGAACATGCCGGAAGCATCAGCCAGCTCCAGACCACATGGGAGGGCGACGATCGGCTGCGAATATTTCTGGTGGTGAAGGGAATGAAGTTCAACGGTGAGATCGATGTCCGATCAACGGAGCTTGTCGCTAAACTCTCGGTGCCATTGCTCGCGAGCCTGTTCGCCGGAAAGATCCGATCGGGGATCGTGGAAGAGCTCGGCAAACTCGTCGTTCCATAGGCCCGTGCCTTACCCAGCGACGAGCTCATAGGCCACCGAGGCGACATACGCCGCGAGAAGAATGACTCCCGCGGGCCGTCGGACGTAGCCGCGCTCAAGCCGCATCATCACGACGAGCACGACTGCCAATCCGATCATGACCAGAAGGGCTCGGGCGGCCCCATGCGGGAGGTCGTAGGGGGCGATCATCGTCGCGATGCTACAGACGAGGCCTACGTTGACGAGGCAGGAACCGAGGGCGTTTCCGACGGCCAGATCAACTTGTCGTGCTCGGATCGCCATGACCGAAGTCGCCAGTTCCGGCAGCGTCGTGCCAATGGCCAGGATGGTCAGGCCGATCGTCTTGTCGCTCATGCCGAGCTGACGTGCCAACTGGCACGCCGCCTCGGAAGCGACGTTGCCGCCGACTGTCAGCAATGCGACGCCAACGAAGAAAAATGTCAGGAGCAGCCACGTGGGCCGCTCTGCTTCGGAGCCAGACGGCTCTTCCGCGGCGGCGTCTGTCGGTGGCTCGGTGACGTCATATGCGGAGCGGATCGTGGCAATCGTGTAGAGCAGGAACGCCCCGAGGAGAACGGCCCCTTCGACGCGACCAAGATGCCACGGCGTGGGGAGCGGCGCGAGCGCGAGCAACCCCATGCCGCCAAGCATGATCAGCGTCAGCGGCATCTCGCGTCGGACGATGCTCACTTCACAGCTCAACGGATGCACGATCGCGCACACGCCGAGCACGAGGCCCAGGTTGCAGATGTTCGCCCCGACAATGTTCCCAAAGACGAGCGAGGAGCGATCCTGGAAGGCGGCCGAGAGGTTGAGCGCCAACTCGGGCGCCGACGTTCCCCACGCGACAAGCGTGAGACCGACGAGCAGCGGAGGAACGCCCAGACGTTTGGCGAAGATACTCGCGGCATCGACGAGCCGGCGACCGCCCTCCATGAGCATCGCCATCCCGAGCAGAAGAAAGAGGATCGTCATACCGAGTCAGTCTCCGCCGTCCAGACATCAGGAACCGTTCATTGACCGACCAGGACCGATCCCGCCTTGCATCATGGAAGCCTGCCCCCTCGCAGGTGGAATCGTGAATTTCTCGAGGTTCCAACTCGTGGCGGCATGGCAAGCTGGTCGTCTCATCGAAGCCTCTCACCAAGGGATAGGGTTTGTGATCGATCTATTCGCTGCCGGTCGAGCGCGCCCGTGACCATTTTTCTCGAGGCATCCAATCATCCTCGTTCCGAAGAATAGTTCGAGCCAGAGCCGAGTTCCAGTGGTTGCTCTCTCGGAGGAGATCACTGCCGCGATCGTGGAGCCGGTCGCGTGAGCAGAAAATGCCCTGAGCCTTTGGGGCCTTTTGAGCATCAGTCCAATCGCATGGATTTTCCCGTTTGCCCGAACTGTTTGAACTTTGTTCGAATCGGGTTTTTGATGGGCAATCCTGCGGTTCTGATGGTAGCTTCATGCACCATGTTCATTCGCTTCATGCTCCTGTTGGTGCCCGTGGTCCTCATCCTGCGAGGCGTCGAGGCCTCGCCCACGCTCGTGTTCGCGGTTGCGCTTGCAGCAATCGTGCCTCTGGTGGAATTCATGGGCACAGCGACGGAACGGCTCGCCTCGCGATTCGGTCCCGTCATCGGCGGACTTCTCAATTCCACGCTGACCAATGCGCCCGAGCTGATCATTGGCTTGGTGGCTTTGCGGAACGGCCTCAGTTCGGTAGTGAAGGCCTCGCTTACCGGCTCGATTCTCGTGAACCTCCTCGTGGGGCTCGGAGCTGCCCTCCTCATAGGGGGACTCAAGCATGGTAGCAGCCGGTTCGATCGGAAGCGGCTCAAGATGAGCGGCTCGATGCTCCTCATGTGTGGATGTTGTTTCATCGTCCCCGCCGTGTTTCGCCTCCACGCACCCGATGCCTCAAGGGGCCTCTCGGTGGAGTTGTCGTTCATCTTTCTGGCAATCTATGTGATGAACGTCACGGTCAACCTTCTCGGTCGCCGACATGACAGCATCACGCCGGAAGGACGAGAGGATCTCGTCGATCCGGCCATTCCGATCTGGAGACCAGCGGCGGCGCTCGTCCTGGGAGCTTGCGGGCTGGCGCTCGTCAGCGATGCACTTGCCGATGCGCTGGTTCCTACGGCCCGTTCCCTGGGCCTCTCCGACACGTTCAGCGGCATCGTACTCCTGGGAGGCGTCGGCGGCGTCGGCGAGGTTTTCACGGCGATCCGTTTCGCTCGGGCAGGTCGCCAAGAACTGGTGCTCGCCGCGACGGTCGGTTCCACGATCCAGATGGTGCTCCTCGTGGCTCCGCTGCTCGTTCTTGGCGGCATCGCGATGGGCGAGCCGATGAATCTGTGCTTCTCGGTGTTCGAGGTGGTAGCCATCGTGTTATCGATCTTCCTCGCCCGCGAGATCATTTCCGACGGGCGGACCACGTGGATCGAGGGCTTTCTGCTGTTGGCCACCTACGTTATCCTCGCCGTCGGCTTCTACCACGTCCCTGACGCCGCCATGCAGATGGACCGCACGAGCACGGTTCCATCCGTGTTGGGCCAGCCCTGAGTGCCCGTTCAGCCAGGCGGGGAACTCCGGGTGCTGGCATTGCACGAGGCGGCGTTGGCAGCAGATCTCTGTCGTTCCTTCATGCATGATGTACCCCGCGTAGCCTGTCTCGATGGATCACAAACCCTTTCGTATCGACGTCCGCGTGGACTCCCTCGATGCACTCTATAGCGCCCTCGACCCTTCCCCCTTTCGTCAGAGGGATCTCGATCCCCGTGCTGTCGAGCACATCGTCCAATGGGCGTCTGACGCGCCGGCGAAGGCGCCGCTCTGCCTCCAGGTCAGCGTGACCGATGGCACGGACCCCGAGGCGACCGAGGCCGAGACACAGGAAGCCGTCCGCAACTTCTTCAGCTACGAGGCCGGCTTGCTGGAACGGAAACACAAACGAAACAGAATCCGGATGATCCGTTGGCTTTCCCTCGGACTGACCATGATGACCATCCTCCTGACCCTCCACTCCGTGTTGAGCCGACTCTATCCCGACAGCTACCTCAATGACATCGTGGGGGAAGCGTTCGTGATCGCTGGCTGGGTCGCCCTGTGGGTGCCCATCGAGCGACTCGGTTTCGACGGTTGGCTCCTCAAAGACCAACTCCACATCTACAAACGACTTGCAGCGATGGAGGTCGATGTGGTTGCGGCAGAATGAACGCCCACAGTCCGCCATTGGCTAGAACTGGGCGACGACGTCACAGCCACCGTAAAGCTGCCCATAAGCATCTCCCGTGACCACGCCATTCGTTCGCGTGCTGATCGTACCGAATGGCAAGGCGCCAGAACCATACGCGTCGGGTGTGAACCAGTCGTAGCGGAGCTGTGGCCGGACGGTCCAATTGGGATTGGCGACCCAATTCAGGCCCCTGGGCAAGCCCGGGGAGCTGTCCTGCATTGGCGAACCCGGTGTCGGCATGGAACTGCCAGGCGTTCGAATGCTCGATGGCACAGGTGATCCGCTCGGTGATCCCGACAACGCCATAGACGGTGTACATGGTCAGATTGCCGACGCTTGGCGGAGCCGGCTGGCCGGAGTCGTCGATTCGCGGCGTGTATTCGTTGCCGGTGGTCAGGGCGAAGGCGAACTGACGTTGACGATCCTCGCTCTCGAGCCGCGGGCGACGGCGGTCCACCAGTCTGTGCCATAGAGGAGATCGACTCGGGCTCCCCATGCGAATTCATCGGTGAGCGGTTTATGGCCGATCAGTCCGAGCTGCTGGAGCATTCCCTGCCAGGCCCGATCATTGAGCGCGACGGGGCCATTAAAGTCACTGCCCAGGCTGTTGCTGCCGATTCCGAACTCCACCCAGCCCACGATCCCGGCGCCGTGGTCCGCGAGCCAGGCCGGCTTGAGGAGTCTCGCCGGAGACTCGAATGATTCGTTTGGATCCCGGGCTCGCCACTCGAAGAGATCTTCCAAGGGAGCCTGTCCTGATGCATCCTGTGGAATGCCTGTTGCAGCGACCGTGCCGAGAAGGAGCACGAAGGTCCATGGCTCCATGAAGCTGGAGAGTCGACCGGGACACCGCGTCCAGAGGACGGCCATGAGGAGTACGATGAACGTGGGCACTGGGCCGTGAGCGGACGAGAGCCATCGGTGGATTTCAGGCAGGCTTAGAACGCGCCGGCGCCCCCCACGTAGAAGATCGTGGCTGGACCGACCCGATCAAATCCGGCATTCCAACTGCCAAAGAGGGCCAAGCGGTCACCGAAGGACCGCTTGAATCCCCCGCCGATCGCCGATTCGGACACGCCTCGCGGCAAGGCCGCCTGTCCTTGGAATCCATGAATGAAAAGCTCGAGATCCTCGCCAAAGTCACGGCCCAGCGAGAACTGGATAGCCTCGGAGTACACAAGCGTGTCTCGCCGAGTCACTTGACTTACAACGCCGGCGTTCAACTCGAATGTGACCGACTCGGTGATCTTCCAATCGAAGAGCATCATCACACCAGGCTGCGTGCCCTGCTGGAGGAACTCGCTGGCGAAATCACTTTGAACATACACCTCGATGCCAGTGGCCGGCATCCAGCCCCCCTTCGGCTGATCCCAGAGATGAACTTTGCCATCGAACACCAGCGGAGCAAAACCGACGTCTCCACTGCCCGGCGGCGCACCAACGGGTGGAATGAGGACGGTCAGCCCGTTGCCGTAGAGTCGAAACTCGAAGTTGTCGGTCAGTCCGAAACGAAGCAGGTACTCCCATGTGTAGGTGGCGGGGCTCGCGTCTCGAACGGCACTCTCGTAATAGACCGGGCTCGTCTCGATGTAGATGCCACCCCGAGGAAGCGTAAAGGGGCTATTTGGGAAATCTGCCGTATCGGGCCCTGGATCCCGAATGGTCGTCGGCTCGAGTGACCGCCAGCGGTCCTCGCTCACGGGCATGATGGTGGCGAGCAACCGCGTCCATGGCCGCGGGCTCGAGACTGCAGGATCGGTCCAGGCTCCCCGTTGCTCCGTGATAGACGGTGGCAGTTCCACGAGGTCGGCCATGACCGGCGGCAGGAGATCGATGTCGTTAGCCCGAACGGCCGCGCGGAACCCCAGGGACAAAACCATCAGCCCTGCTGCCGAGAGATGGAGACATACCGGAGGCCGTGACCGCCGAGGCAGCCAAGACAGGGTTGGTGCGGCACAGCCTCGCTGTCTCGACTTCATGGCGGCCTGGGGGGCAAAGCCGGGGCATGGCAACGCCTGGAGGATTAGCGACCCGGACGTGCAGCCGTCAAGATCGTTCGAGTCATGCTGGCAAGATGCGAGGCGGGCGCGGCTTGGGCGGCCCCTTCTTGTCGAGTTGGTCGATGGCCCAGGCGATTTTGCCGAGCGCAAAGCTCACCATTTTCACCGCGGTGACACGGGAACGATCAAGGGTTCGCTTGGCCCACCACGGAAACGTGGTCCCACCGCATTGCGAATGATGTCCTCGCGATCGGTTACCAGGAGGGATACGTCACCTGGAAGCAACCCATCGACAAGTCCGACGACGAATTCGTGTCGGATCCTCGCGGCCCCAGGTTCGGAGACATGGACCGCATGCCGGCAACCGGGCCGCACTTCGATTCGTAGCCTTCGCGTTGACTGATCCACCGCAGGGGGATGCTCTTCGATGACCGTCACACGCAGCTCATTGTCGCCGGTGTGGCGCGATACGCGGATGCGAAGGGAGGTGCCCTCGAGCCCGGGAACGGGCACAACAGAATCGGTCGCGATCGGGAGTGAGGATAGCGGGACCGTGATCGTCGGCGGGCAGTCGATAAATCGAACCCAGGCTCGCACCTCAGCCATCGTGGCACCGGCAGGCCAGTCGGTCGCCCGAAGTTGCAGCACCGGAACTGGTCGCCCCGGCTCGAACGTCAAATCGTAGAACACGTATGCTGGCTCGATCGGCCCTCCATCTCCTCGCGGAGTGACCTCGATCCACGCGGCCGTTGGCCGCGGCGAAAATCCATCGGCCGAGTTGTTCTGGACCGAGATCGGAAATCGGACATCGGCCCCTTCCCGGTGGGTCATGTGCGCCCCGATGAACCAGCGCCGCGTTGGATCCGCGGGGTCAGGCAGGTCGGCATGGGAATCACGAAGCCCCTGCTCGAAGCCCCCCGTATAGCGACGAAACTCGAGCCGACCGGAGGTGGCCAAGAACAATTCCAAAGCCTCACCGCCTGACACGATCACACGTCGGGGAAACTGGCCCGCTTCCATCTGCACATCGTAGGTGTTGGCAGAGCCTCGGGCGGGGAGAGGGAGCGTGATAGGGTCACCCAAGGAAGCTGTCAATCGCCCCGTTACAGGGCTCTGGACTTGCCAACGGAGCGACCGCATCGATCGCTCCAGAGCCGCCGTGAGACGCCGCGGATCGGTCGCGTCGAAGTAGGCCCCCTTGCTCTCCTCCGCCATACACTGGAGATCTTGCATCCGAATCTGCCTGCCGTCCCCGCCAAAAGGCATGTCGAAACCGATCACATCGATACGGATGAGATCCTCCTCCCGACGACCGACGTTGACGAGTGACAGGGACCGCTGCACGTCAGAAGCCGTCGTGATGGTGCCGCCGCTCTGTTCGTTTGCCCCATCGGTCACGACCACCACATGCCCCGGTGCCGGATTGGCGGTCGCGAAGTCGATCCGCAAAACCTCGTCGATCGCGCGGTACAGAGGTGTCTCGCCTCCAGGCCGCTGACTGTCAAGAATGGTTCGGATCTGCATGAGCTGAACCGGTGAAAGTGGCTGCATGTCGAGGACTCGCTCGACATCGTTGCCGGGGACCAAACGAAACGGCTTGCCATCGGCGATTGCTGTATCCCGCTGCCGCTTGCCCTCCTCCGTAAACCCAGCCGTGTATCGACCGCCCCGGCTCCGAGACCACTCGGTCCGATGACCGTAGAGCCAAAGCGATACGTTCCATCCCCCCTCCTTGGACATGGATTCAAGCACGCCCATGAGTGCATCGCGGCCCGCTGTCAGTCGCGTGCGACCGTCGAGGAGCCGCTGCCCCATGCTGCCCGAACAGTCGAAGACAATCGCGACAGAACGCTGGCGGGGCACGGTCCCACGTACGGTGACCGTCGGCGGCCGTGGTTCGGCCGGTTGCCACTCGACAGTGCGGACATCTCCCGCTGTGAGCACGGGGAGAGGAACCACGACGCGGTGCCCTCGAAACCAAACGATCATGTCGATGACCTTCGGTCCGCTCACATTTCCGGGCAGCGTCGGCGCGGCGACCACCTTCCAGGACACCCCAGACTCGCCCCCATCTGCTTCAACATTCAACGGCACCCAGATATCGACCGCGTCGGGAGAACGATTTCCGACTCGGTGAACCATACCGATGGGGATGCCACTGAGTGATTCGGCGAACCACAAGGCCGCCAGCCCGGATGGAACTCCCCGGGTCGTCCGCAGCGAAGTGCGGCTTGTCGGGGAATCGGCAGCGATCAGCGACGGATAGAGGGTGAGCACCTCGGGAGCGACCTTGACGGTGCCGAACATGCCGACCGCGGACAGGCTTCGGAGACGGGCCTCGACTGCCCGGCGGATCATCGTGCCGTGGGACACACCGGAACGACTGACGAGTTCGGAAGCTGCCGTGAGAAATTCCTCGGCTGTCTCGGCGTACCAAGGTCCGTCCCCAGGTTCGACGCCCGTCCAGAAATCGTCGATCGCATCGGAGGCGGCTGTCGTCAGCCGATCATGCCAAGCTGCGACAAAGTTGACATGAACCGACGATGGCACATCCGGCACGTTCCGGAAGCAGGTCACTGAAGCAAGTCGCCTCGCGAGGAGATCACCCGACTCGAGATAGGGATCGGCTCGAGTCTTGTCGGGATCGGCCAGCGTCGCAGCGGCCCGCTCCTTCCCCAAGCGGCCGAGTGTTTCGGGGAGGAGCGAAACCTGTCGATTGATGGCATCGACTTGTCGGGCCACGGCGACCGCCACATCGTCCGCTTCCGTAGGAAGCGACGCTGCGCCCCCGACGTCACCCGCGAGGATCGGGACCACCGGATGGACAACCGTGTCCTTCCAAGAAATCCAGCCGGCCGTTGCCGTCCGAAGATCTGGTTCCGGCAGCGTGCCTTCCGTCGGGCTCGGTGCCGGAACAGGAATGACCCGCAGGGCTTCTGCTCGCTCCCATAAGGCAATCCGTCGTCGGCCACGGAGCAGCGGGATATCGAGGATACGGCGGATCCGCCCGAGGGTGACGGGGCTATCCGACGCGGCGTTGACCAGTTCGGAACAGGCCGCCTCGTAGCCGCCAGTGAGGCTCTGGAGAGCTTCCTCGGTGCGACTGCGGGCCTCGTCGAGCACCGCGACCGTTTCGTCAATCGAAGCGATCACTGCTTCTTCTGCTCGCACGCCGAGGCTCCGATCAACAACCTGTCGAAGATCAGCGACCGAGTCGAGCAACTCCAACCATTCGACAGCGGGCGGCTGAGCCCCATCCCCTCGAACGGCAGCACGGGCTTCACTGACCCACCAGGCCGCAAGCCAGGGAAGCTCATCATCGACCGTGTCGAGCAATCGGACGGTGGTTGAGGCAGCCACTCCCAGACGAATGATCTCCTCGTAGCGGGACTCGAGCATCGCCGCCACCTGCCGCGCCTCGGAAACCGAGTCGGGATCGGCCAGGAGCATCAAGTCGATCGCTCGGCGAAGTTCCTCGTCGAGGGCCTTCCGGTTCGCGACAAGCGCGATGGCGCGGTCGCTCCTCACGTCGTCGGGGAGTGCTGCCCGCCGTGACATGCCAACCAGACGCAGGAGTCGACCTGGCAGATCGGGTGCTGACAGCCAGACACCGTCGTCGAGATGCCTCGCGACCATGCGTGCGGTATGAACCTCAATCGGTTCCGGAAGCCGATCGGGCCCCGATCGGCCCAGGCTCGCCAGCCACGCCTGAAGACCGTCTGGTGTCAGCGGATTCCGGGGAGCCTCGATTTCAAGCCAATCGCACGCGGCTCGACACCGACCGATCCATTCCGCCCTGGGATACGTCGATGGCGGCACGAGTTTCTGTGGCGTGGATTGGACGGACGCCAAGGTCTCCGCGAAGTCCCGCCGCCACGCAGCCGCGATTTCCATCTCGGCAGGGGTCGAGCTCCACTCATTGATCCGTACCGAGGGAAGCCGTGAGGCATCGACCAGCGTTGCGGTTTTTAGCTCCACCTCCAGCCGCTCGACGAGGGTTTCCGTGCGAATCCGCTCCTCGCTGGCTGCGGCACCACACCGCAGCAAATGCTCCGCCCGCATCAAGAGCTGCTGGTACCGTTGCCAGCGATTCGGATGGCCATGGACCGCTTCGGCACGAAGTCGCGAGGCTGCAGCCCACCGCTCGGCGAGCCACCAGCGAGGACCTCGCGCGTCGATCGAGTTGACGCTTGCCGAACGACGACTGGATGCGTCCGTTTCGAGCCCCCATGAGCCCCAAAACCAACGGCGAAGGCCGCCCACCAGTCCGGTGGCTGGTTGGTCGATCGCCCATGCGATGGCCGGATCTTCGCCCCGCGCATCATTGAACGCCGGAATCAAAAGGGGCGTCTGGGTGCTGCCAAACTGGAGCCGGCTCCGCCGCGGGACTTCACTGCTGAGAAACGTGGCAAGCTCCCGCAACTGCACCAGACCATCACCGTTTCCGAACGGAGCACGATCAGCAGCTCCAACGATCGCTTCGGCGAAAGACGTCGCAAAGAGGCTGCCACCATCTTCCGGGTCACCGTGCGATCGCTCGCCCGCGCCGGCAGACACCAGCACCCACGTCCGCGGGATCGTGCTCGAGCGGGCCATCGCTTCGACCGCGGGCGCGAAAGAGCCGTCAGCAATGCCGAGCGGCCAGCCGAGGCCAGCCTCACACCCATCCAGGACCACGAGGAGGCCCGCACTTGCCGGAGTAGCATCCCGCAGGTCGGTAAGGAGCTCCGCCACACGGATGCCTGGACCTTCCCCATCGGCAGGCATGGCGAGGCAGGGTTGTCCCTCATGGTCGAGTGTGCCGACCATCCCGAGGTACACGACAACCATGTCGTTGTCTGGGCCGCCTGGCCGAACCATCCGAACGGATTTCGTGAGGGTGTCCCATGGCCGCGTCTGTGCCGAGTTGGCCAGTTGATCACTGGCATCGAACCAGGCAACTGACGGAGGTTCAAAGAGGCCACCCCCCGCCGTCGCGAGCCGCTCCAGGGTTCTCCGATCCTCGGCTGTCAATGCCCGCGGCGGTAGCGGGGCCCGGTACGCTGTTGCAAAGCCGCCGACGAGCGGCACGGGATGACGCAGCGAGAGAAGGAGCCAGATGAGCGTCCCCAGCAAGACCACGGAAAGAACGGACGCGAGGATCCGCCCCAACCAGACCCACACGCTTCGCCGTCCGCTCGACTGCTCGGAGGCAACTCGCCAGGACTCTCCAGTCCCGCGAGGGGATGACGTCGGACCTCGTCGCGGGCCCGTTTGCCAGCGAGGTGGCTGAGGATCGTCGGATCGTTCTGTTGGATCGCTCATGGCGGGAAGGCGCGTCGGGAAGCGACGAACACCTAGCGTCTCCAGCGGAACAGGGACGAAGTCCGGAACCAGGTCTGGGGTGCGCTTGAGGGATCGGCAGCCTCGGCGGATTGACTCGGCGGAGGCGTAGGCGGCGGCTGCGGCAACGGCTCCACGGGAGAAGTCGCTGGAAACTCCAAAGTCGGTTCAGGCGGAGTGGGGACCGGATTCTGGTTCATCGGATTCTGGTTCAACGGACGGTCGTCGATCTCGCGTATATGAGGAATCCCGAACGGACCCATCGGTGATACGCCTCCGTGCGCTCGCTCGCACTCCACGGATATGCCGGGCCAACCCGGTGCCGGTGAACGGCTGCCGTCGATAGCCCTCGTGGCGTCTGTTTCGTGGGTCTCCGCTGGAGGCATTTCCCGCCAGGCGTTCGCCCCCGCCCCACCCTGACCTCCCGACGCTGAACCACGCTTCCCACAGCAGGCTTGGCACGCCTCGAGTGCCTGCTCGGCTGCGGTCCGCACCCGTTCACTGGGTTCGAGAAAACAGCCAGCTTCATCGCGGCCATATGCGAGTTGCCGGAGTTTCTCGCGAATCTCCGGAGTGCAGCAGATTCCCCGTCGAGCGCAATGATCCGGCTCTTTTTTGCAAGGGTCCTCGCATGACTGCCGGAAAGGCAGCATGTCCGAGAGTTTTTTGTGAGGCTTAGGCGCCGCTTTTCCGCACAGCCGTTCGAGGCAGGCATGGATGGCCTTCTCGCACTTCTGTTTTTGCATGGAACAGTACTCATGGAACCCCAGTGCCTGCCGCATCGCCCGCTTCTGCTCGGGAGACATACAGTCACCAGCAGTCTGAAGGACCGCCTTCACTGCCTCGTACCGAACCGGTTCTTCGGGATCCCCCATGGCAGCCAGAATCGCCTCGGCGACCTCAGGGTGCTCTGGGGTGCATCCCATCGAGGCTAGGTACCGGAGGGCTTTCTTTTGACAGCATATTTTGTGTTTCGCCGCTTTTGCCTTGGCGGCAGCCGCAATGGCTGGATCGGAAGAGTTTTGTGCCGCGCCAATTCCGAGAAAGCTCCAGAGTGTCGGCTGCTGCCCATGGGAGACACGACAGGCGCCGGCAACCATGGCTGCCGCCATGACGAGACTCCCGATGGTGCTGCGACCCCACACGCTCTGTCTCCTCTGCGTGGCATCCCGCCGAAGCGGTGCTTCGCGGCCCGCGAAGGAGTGCCTGAGGCCGCTTTCGTCGGGTCCTACACGGAGAATCGACTCCGCGCACCGTGCGACGGCGGGTAGGACATTTTGTCCACCTTTGTTGCCCGCGCAGACCATCGGCTACCCCAGAAACCCAATCAGGGTATCGGCCTTGTCGGAATTCAACTTGGTCGGGGAGACAAGATCTCCGTCTGCGCCGGCCGTATCGGTCATCGGGTCACGCCTGGCGATGGTGGGCATTCCAACGGCCGGCCCAGACGTCACTTCGGCTTTAGTTCGATCGTGATGCGGGGAGGCTCGGCAGGCGGCGGATCGACGACCACAGGCTGCGGGTCCGCCCGGTAGAGACGATTCCGAACGGCCCCTGAGGCTCGCACCGTGTAACTGCCGGCATCAAGTTGGTCAAACTGGAATGATCCGTCCTTGCCAGAAGTTGTTGGAGCCGGGGCCGCAGGGCCATCGAGTTGAACGCTGACGCCCGCCTCTCCGCGACCGTTGAGCATCACGCGGCCCCGAATGCCATTTTTTGCGGCCAATGCCCGCGTCTCGATCCAGACCCGCGACGGTTCCGCCATGTTCCCGACCCGATCGACCGCCCGTACGAGGACGGGAGTCTGGCGGCCCGGCGGGAGTTGCTTGGTATCGACGCGAAGCTCGTACCGTCCCTCACCCAGCCCCACCGCAGGCTGCCAGGCTTCGGGCTTGCCGGTGCCCGCGAGGTCGATCGCCCAGTCCACGCGTTGCACACCCGTAACGCCCGGAAGGTCGATCCCCGACGTTGCCCCGAAAGCCTCCCGTGGATCATCGAGCACGAGAACAGGCACGGTCAGCGGACGGCCGACCTGGGCGTTCATGAGGGGCGGCAGTTCGATCCGCGGAGGCTTACCGTCGAGCCGAAGGCGGCGGCGGTCGGTCAACGGTGCCTGAACGCCAGGGATGCTCAGGCGCGCCTCCACCAGGACATCAACATCGACATACCCGTTGCTGGACGGGGCGATCGACCAATCGGTCACCCGTGGTTCGACGACGAGCGTTGCGTCTGGTCTTGGTGGCGCGGGAACGAATTCGATCTGCCGATCCGCAGCGGCCGACCAGACGATGGCCTCGGATCGGGCTGGCCCTGCCTCCTGGTCTCGCTCTCGAAGCAGGACCGAAAGGAGGGGAGCGGTCGGGAGCTCATCGGTCGTATCGCGGTCTCCGGTGAAGGGAGCGACGGCCGAATCCGGAGGGGCGTCTACCTGAAGTGTCAGTGGGATTGTCGGCAACGGTGCCTTGAGCTCCTGTTCCGCTTGCCGAGGCTCACGGATCGCGATCGCACGCCAATCAGAGAGCGGTTGTTGGGACTGCCCTGCAGAAGCAGCCGAACATTCCACACCGAACACAAAGGCACGGGGATATCCATCGACGGAAACCGCAAGCCAAGCACGTGCATCGCGTTCCGCGCCGTTCCAGTCGGCGAGCATCGACTGGCGGGGACTTTCCGGCGTCAGGACAACTGCCTCACGTCGGATGGCAATCGACTGCTGCCCCGCGACGGGTGCCGCCGGCAGTGGCACAAGACGGCATCGCGTCAGCTCTGTGAGCGGCGCACCGTCACGCGGGCCGATCTCGATGGCAATCGTCCTGGTGTCACGGCGCCATGTCGCGGTTGCAACCAGCACGTCACGGGGATGGGAGGTCAGCAGTCCGACGCGATGGAGCCAAGAACGAGGCGGCTCCCCTTTTGTTCGTTCCTGAACCGCCACGGCGAGGTCTGGACCAACAGGCTGCGGCACGAGTTCCAGGGCTGCTCCTGCGGCCGGCCCGGCCTCTGGCGGCGGCGGAAGAGGCTCGGGCGGAGCGGGAGGTGGTAGAGCGATCAGCGACTGGCCACCACTGGCAGGTACGATGAGCGATTCGATCCGGCCGAGGAGTTTGGCCGAAGGCTCGGCACCCTCGAGCAACCGCTGCCGGAAGAGGTGCCACGCCCGAGCCCGACTGCCCGGTTCGGGGCCGGACGGGATCGAATACACCGCGACGCTCACCTCGCGGTCGATCTCCGCGCCATTCTCGAGGGTCATTGCCAAGGCGGAGGGTCGCCCTGCCGGCACGGTCAAAGGGAGGAGTGCCTCCCGCCATTCTAATGGGCTTCCTCCCAGGGATGGTCGAGCCATCGAGTAGGTCCATTCAGCCGCCGCCATCATGAGGGGCAAGCGGCGAGCCGCCAGTCGTATCGACCGCTCGTCGGGCAGACTGAATCGCTTCGAAGCCACGTCTCGGCGGCCCCCTGATTCGACGATAATCGTCAGTTCCGTATCCAGGCGATCGGATGCGGTGTTTGCCTGACGGTTTGCAGTGAGGTGGAGTGCGAGCCCGTCGGAACGGAAGGGGAGGTCACCTGACCGATAGACGCGATCGACGAGCAGCGGGTCCCCGGACGTCGTGGAGAGCGTGAAATCGGCCGGGTCGTACCGAAATCGGACAACGGCATCATCGGCAGGCATCGCCGCCCCGGCCGTGACAACCGTGACCGCCAGCGGAGCATCGGTGTCGTGAAAGCCGTCCTCCACTGATTCGAGCCGCAATCCGAGGCGATCCGGTTTGTGCCAACGCGGTAGACGGATATCGGGGAGCTCCCCGATTCGCATCACATCACGGTGGCTGACCACGCGAAAGAGCGAGGCTATGCGATCGACGGCGGCAAGCTCTTGCGTCTCACGAGCAACACCGTCGGCGGAGTCGGCAATCTCGGCGTAGAGATGAGCAAGCCGGCCGGCAAGCGAGAGCATCATTTTGACTCGTTCGCCATCGTTCAGCGGCTTGGTGACGAGCTCGGCGGCTCGCCGAACCGCTGCCATTCGCTCGAGAGGCCAGACAAGCGGCCCTGGAACACGGTCCGAACCGATCGGCGTCAACCCGGCGGCCTCCATGGCCCGAAGCAGCAGGTCACAATGCGCGCGAACATTCTCTGCTCTTTCACTGGACACCCGTCGGGGTGATGTGTCAACGGCGAGAGGCCCAATAGGAGTCAGCAGTGAGACTCCCGCGACCATCTCCCGTGACTCTCCCGAACCCAGCACTGGAAAGAGCGAGCGACGGGTTTTGGCTCCGAGCCCAGGCACTCGAAGGGCGGCCGTGGCTACGTTGCCGTCGAGGGACACGCCCGTGGCAACCGAGCGATCAACCATTCCCTCGACCATCGATGCGTTAACCGCATCGAGTGACGACCGCTCCGTGGCAACGGCTCGACTGATTGATTCCAGACTGTCGGATTGAGACAGTGTCACGTCCTCTTCGAAGTCGGCCAGCCGGGCAATCGCCGTCGAAAGCGAGGCCACCTGCCTGCTACAGTCAAGAAGGATTCGCGGCTCGATTCTGGGAGTACCAGCCCCGAGCGCGACCCGTGCCATCAGGTCGGAGGTGGCCAAGAGCCGTTCAGCGGTGTCGTTGCGAGTGGCAACCGCGGTCCGAAATCTGGCTGGAGCCACTGACCAACGATCAAAAAATCCTCCCGCCGTGGCAGCCCGTTTGGCTCGATTCAGTCTTTCGACAACAGTCACCACGTCTACCGGTGGGACGGGGCCCAGCCCGAGAGCTTTCGGCGAGAAGAGTTCTGCAAGTCCGTTCCAAAGTCCGTCACGACCACGACTGGCCTGTTCGCGTTCCGACTCATCAGACGCGCGGTCAAGCCGCACGGTCACGGCGGCCGATTGGGCGACGACAGTCCTCCAGATGTGAGACGCATAGTCGATCGGCAGAGCCGTCGAGTCCGGCCCGTCGGTTCTCCGCGTGCCAATATCCACCAACTCCCAAAGCGTCGGCGGGACCGGAGGGGGTTGCGGCTCGGCTGGCATCGATTCTTTCGGATCGACGGCGGTCGCTTTTCCGCCAGGATCCGTCGAGGCAGTCGCAGCCTTCGAACCGCCGGCCGGCACCGTCGCTGAGCCATCTTTTGGTGGCTCGGCCTTGGCTCTCGTCTCCTTCGTGTCATTCGCCTGCTTCTGATCGTCCTGCTCCTTCTTCGCCCCCTCGTTCTTCGCGGGCTTCCCAGAATCCGACTGAAGGAGGGCTGCAGACATCATTGGGAACTGCCGGCGGCCTTTCAGCAGCCAGCCCGGTATCGCACTGGTTGTGGTGGGCGCGGGGCCGTCCTTCGGGGCCTCGGACGGCTTGTTCTTCAGGGGCTTGGACTCGG
The DNA here is from genome assembly GCA_041744595.1 of Pirellulales bacterium. Lineage (GTDB taxonomy): Bacteria > Planctomycetota > Planctomycetia > Pirellulales > UBA1268 > QWPN01. Next base: position 59,312 of record JBGTKO010000273.1, on the reverse strand, counting down.
GAGGCGAAAGCCGCTGGACTCTCACGATGGCGATTCCCTGGGGAATTGCCGCTAGTGGGACACGTCCCGTGCCGATCTTCCAAACGACGGGTCTTTGGGTGTACCGACCCCCGCTCGCTCGGCTGACCCACTCGCTGGTCAAAGCCGTGACGAACCGGGCCAATTCGTCGAGCTCGACAATCCCATCCTGGTCCCCCCAGGGGGCTTTGTCGGCTTCTCCCGCCAAAGCCAGTTCCATTGCCCGTGAGAAAAACGTTCGCCTGTCCGGGCCGCTGGCCCAGGACGCTTCAAACGTGTCGTGGGATCCGATGACCCAGTTGGCAAACGTTGCCTGCTCCTGCGGCGGAGTGAATTCATCATCAAGGCACGCTGGCACAAGTGGCGAAACGATTCCCAATCGTGGATCCCATCCCAGGCTGCCCATATCGATCGCCACCAATGTCGTGTAGTTCGTGGCCGATCCGATCGCTTCGACCACCTCCCTGATCGGGACGACTCCAGTGACCACTTGTCCACGAACACTACAGTCGGCTGCGAACAGGCAGGGCCGTCCAGTCAAGGGGTCATTCCGCGGGCTACCCTCCGTGTTGAACCGCGGCGGGACCACGAATGTTTGGCCCCGAACGTAGGCCACGAGCACATCCTTCCGCCGCATGCCGAGTTGCCCGCACCGCGGTCCGAGCGAAGCCCTGACTACCTCGGCCGAATCGAGCCCCTCGAACTCGAGTGGGGGAAGGATGCCGGCGGCCTCGTCATCGCCGCCGAGCCGAGAAGACAACGCCGCGATGTCCTCGCGGCAGAAGGGAACCGGCTCGAACATCCTCGGCTCATAGGCGTCGAACGCGAGCATCACGAGCCCCGTTCGCCACGCGTGGAGTGGGGCAAGCACGAGGTTCACGATCAGGACCACAACGAGAATCACAACCACGATCAGGCCGGCAATAGCGAACCATCGCCCGCCCCGCCAACGGCGGTTCGATGGCTGCTCCGGCCGCCAACTCATTGATCGCGGCTCGCCCGACTCCGCCATGCTGCCGGCCTCGTGCGAGCGTCCAAACGATGTGGAATCCATGACGTGGACGAGGCAGTGGAAAGCCGATGGAACTGGGCTGGCGATGAATAAGCGACTCAATCACTGTGCCGCATGCTGCGGGAGTTTACCGAGTCCCGATGCATTGGTACCATCCCTGATTGTGATCTGTCGATTCATCCGTCGTCGTTTCATCCGTCATGGCCTTGCGGGCATTCGCCTGCCGCGTCTGGCAAACCGCGACTGCCATTGGAAGCCATGCGTCATCTGCCTGTTCACTGGTCGGAAGGTCTCTTTCTCAGACCCCACCATTTCCAGGCCCATGACAGGTCGTGGAATGAGCGGCTTTCGGCGGCGACCGTGGCGTCGGATCCGTGCTGCTACGGGATTGTGCGACTCGAGATTGACCCCGGTGCGCTCGCCAACCGACAGTTTGAGCTCCGGAGTTGCCAGGCACGACTTCGGGATGGAACTCTCGTCTGGCTCGAACCTGGCCAAGAACCCGACCGGCTCGGTCTGCGGCAAGCGGCCGACGATGTGGCCAAGCTCGCGGCATCGTTGGGCGAAGAACTGAATGACGTGGACCGTTTGAGGGTGTACCTCGCCGTTCCCCGATTCGATCCCTCGTCTGCAAACGTGGCACCGCCTGGGCCGCTCGACCGATCACGCTCCCACGTTGTGCGACAATCGCTCCAGGACGAAACGGCTGGCGGAAACGATCAAGAGGTCGAGTTCTGCCGACTCAATGTGGTGCTGAAACTATCGACCGACGACCTCTCCGGCTTCGAACTCCTTCCGATCGCTCAGGTGAGGCGGGCGGGCAATCGTGAAGGCTCACCAGAGCTGGATCCAGAATATGTCCCTCCGCTGCTCGCTATCGACGCATGGCCTCCTCTCGGGAGGGACATCGTCCGTGGCACCTATGACCTGATCAGCCGGAAGGTGGAAGTGCTTGCCGAACAGGCCGTGACTCGGCGTGTCGGCTTTTCGAGCTCCGAGCCGGGGGATCTGGACCGGCTCATGATGCTCTCGAAATTGCTCGAGTCTCAAGCCGTGCTGCGGGTGATCGCGTTCTCGCCTGGAATCCATCCGCGGACCGCATACGGCGAGCTCTGTCGGGTCGTGGGCCAGTTGGCAGTCTTTGAACCACGCCGGCTCCTCGATGAATTGCCCCCCTACGATCACGATGATTTGGCGGGCATTTTCCGGACGGTCAAACTGAAGATTGAGGCGCTCATCGGTCGCGTTGCGGCACTCGAATACGAACAGCGGTACTTCCTGGGGAGTGGGCTTGCCTCGCTTTCGGTGTCGCTCGAGCCCAAATGGCTCCAGACCGATTGGCAGATGTATGTGGGGGTCCTTCGGGGCGACCTCACTGAGGAGGATTGTCACCGACTTCTTTCGGGTAACGCGCACCTCGACTGGAAGCTCGGCAGCAGCGATGAGGTGGACCGATTGTTCCGGCTGGGGCTACCGGGGCTGGAGCTCCATGCTCCGGATCGTGCTCCGCGGGCATTGCCTGCCAGCAGCGGGTGGATTTACTATAGAATCGGTGCCGATTCGCCTGCGTACAAGTCCGTTCAAGTGACGCAAAATCTTGCCATTCGGGTCAGGGATTCTTCGATCCTGAATCCTGAGCAGCTTGCGGGCCGTCGGCGGCTCGAGGTCACATTCGAGGGCCGCGTCGCGACACTCGAATTCGCGCTTTTTGCGGTGCCGAGGTAGTCGAAACGGTCGGGTTCGGACATGCATCCAGAATTCGCCGCCGCGACGCTGCCGCTCCTGCGTCGCATCATTGAACTCGTTGATCGTGCCCAGCGAGGCGCGACCCAGTCGGCGGAGATCGAGCGGGCGGCACTTCGGCGTGTCTTCGACACGGCAGAGTCGCGGCTGCGGGGACCGCGGAGCGATGAGTGGCGGTTGACGAGTTTTGCCCTGGCCGCGCTCGTGGACGAAATGTTGATCGTGGATGTCGAGTGGGCCGGACGGTCATGGTGGGAAAACCATGCACTCGAGGTCGATCTCTTTGGCTCGCGACACCGCGCGACGGCGTACTTCTCGAACGCCGAGATCGCGGCCTCTCTCCCGGTTTCCGACGTGATTCATATCTATGTCCTCGGCGTCCTGATGGGTTTTCGGGGCATCCTCCGGGATCAACCGGACCGGCTCGAAGCGTGGCTCAGGACGAATGCCCATTTCGTCCGACCTGGCGAGGACCGTCCCACGTTGCCGGTCCAGGTGGTTCCGCTGGCCGGGGCCCCTCCGCTCTATGGGAGCCAACGATTACTCACGCATTTGCTCGTCTTCCTCGTGGTCTGTGGAACGCTCCTCGTGACGGCATGGTGGGCATTCTGGTTGGCATGACAACGGCACCCGGTACCAGTCCATGAAGACTCTCTTCGACATCCTCATGCTCCCTGCGACGGCATTCTCGAGGATGGTCCGCGGATACCTGTCGATGTCCTTGCCCGCACGGGCCGCCTGGGCCGTGGCAGCCTTCCAGGTACTCATCGTCACGCTGGCAGTCGTGGCCATGTTCACCGTGGGTGGATCCCATCTGTTCCGGGCCTGGTGGAGCCCAGGCAAGGGAATCGTGCTCCTGGTGCTCATGGTGCTCGTCCCCGTGTTGGTGTATCAGGCTGCCCGGCTGTGGTTTCAGGAAGACGTGGCCCGATGGCCCGACATCGAAGCTGCGTGGTGGGCGGCGCGAGCTGAGATGGACCGTCAGCAGATCGACCTACGGTCCACTCCCTTGTTTCTCGTGCTGGGCTGCGACGGCAACGAGGGTGAGCGAAACGTCATGCAGGAGTGTCCGATACCGCTCCTCGTTTTCGGTTCGCCCTCTGGGGCCAGTCCCCTTCACGTGTACGCGGGAGTCGATGGCATCTACGTGTGTCTCTCGACCGCCGGCCAAATCTGCTCGGTCGCTGGAAAGCTTCGAGAGGGCGTCGAGCCGGCGATCAGCCGCAGCGAGCAGGACACGGCATCTGATCGTTTGGCATCGGTATGCCAATGCCTGGCGACCGCGCGGCAGCCCGTCGCGGCGATCAACGGCGTGGTGGTGACCGTACCGATCGTCGCGACGGTTTCGGCAGAAGGGTACTCGGCAGTGGGTGCTGCTGTCGGCGAGGATCTCACACTTGTCACCAAGAGAACGGGTCTCCGGGCTCCGGTCGTGGTGGTGGCTGGAGCAATCGAGAAACTCCCCGGATTCGATGTGTTCATGGAGCAGTTGCCACCAGCGGCCAGAGCCCAGCGAGTTGGGCAAGCGATCAAGCCGAACACGCCGCTCACCCATGGGCTTCCCGCGTTGGTTGCCAGGTATGCGGCCGGCGGGCTGACCGATACGGTAGCGCAGCAGTTGCTCGACCGACGGGCGGTTGCCCAGCCTTCATTCAACCGTTCGTTGTGTGAGCTTCTGGTGGCGGTCCGGTTGGATGTCCTCCCGCGGCTCGAGGCAGTCCTGAACGGGCTTTGCAACGGTGGGTCCGGTGCTGTGGACGGCCCCTTGTTCGCAGGGGCTTGGCTGGCCTCCGCGCCATCGCAAGGGCAACGTCGCGGATTCATCAAGGGCCTGTTTGAGTACGTCGCGACCCTCCAGGGTGAGTTGGAGTGGACACCGGCCAAGCGGGGTGCCGATCGCGGCCGAACGCGGGCTGCGGGCGTTCTCTTCGTTTTGAATGTCGCGCTGGCACTTGCGGCCGCGGCAATTACCGTTGGCCGCTGGTGGAGGTGACGCCACTCCGGGCGGTGCCCCGTCCTGCAATCATGAAAGGTGCGTTATGGACTTGCCCTTCGAGTTCGACCTGGAGACTCTGAAAATTCCGCTGCCGGGACCGCACCCCTGCGGCGTGAACCTGCAGGCAGACGACGCGGGCAGAAAGCTACGTGCCAAGCTCAGGGACCTCCGCGAAGAGGCCCGAAGAATCGAGCGTCGCGCCGACGATGGCGATGCAACGGAAGGAGGTTGGCCTGCCGCGGTATCGCTGTGGAGGCAACTACGGGACGAGTCGGTGACCACGATACGCGAAGTGTCGCGGGATACAGCGGTGGCATCACTCCTGCTGGAGTCGCTGGTGCGGACGGACGGACTGGCTGGCCTCGGGTTCGGCTGTCATGTGGCACGGACACTCATCAAGAATTGGTGGACTGACCTCTATCCGATTCCCGACCCGGATGACGGTCCTGCTGACGAGGCCGCCATGGTCGAGGAGCGGGCCGGGCCTCTCATTCGGCTTGCCGGCCTGGAGTCGGAGGGGCTGTTGGCTCCGGCACTCCTTCGAGTCCCGCTCACTCGCAACCGCGATGGGGAAACGTACGGCCTGTGCCACTGGAAGAGCAGTCAAGAGCTGGTTTCGGAGAACGATCCGGAGAAACTCTCGATGGCCGTGTCCCGAGGAGCGATCGCCCCGGCCGACTTTGCGGCGGCGGTTGCAGCCACGCCTCCGGAGCATTTTTCTGCGACTTCCCAATTGCTGGCCGCGACCCGCGATGCCTGGGAGGGACTCTGCGAAGCGGTTTCCACTGCCTCGAATGGTCTAGCGACCATCCCAGGTTCTTCCGTCCGCCAGTTTTTCGAGGACTTCGGGACGGCGCTTCGGACCATCGCGCCCCATGTGGCAGAGCACCCACGTGCACCAGAAGATGGAGCCCCAGGGAAGGCTGTCGCGGCCGTCAGCGCCGGGAGTCTGAACGCTCCATCGCCAGGGACTCGAGAAGAGGCCTTTGTGCAGCTCGAGCGGATCGCCGGCTATTTCGAGCAGCACGACCCACACAGCCTCTTGGCGACCCAGATCAGGAATGTCGTGCGGCTTGGCAGGCTTCCACGGGCTGAGTACTTCCGCGAAGTGATCGGCGACAGCTCGGCCCTCGAATCCCTCTTCAAATTCGTCGGAATCGGCACAGGCCCTCCCTCGACGTAAGCAGTTTCGACATGAGGATCAGGTTAACTTTTCTCCGCTTCCCATGGGCACCTTGACGGAAGGCCTCGGGTGCACGACGATCTGCGGACGGTATCCAGCAGCTGTTCTCCACGCCGAAGGATTGACCCGTTCCCGCTGCTGGGGAAAGGCTCCTACGAGGTGCATCATGCCTGAATCGGTTCAACAGAAGCTCAGCCGAGTCCGCAAGCCGCGGGTGCATATCACCTACGAGGTGGAAACCGAGGGGGCGGTGGTCGTCAAGGATCTCCCCTTCGTCGTGGGTGTCATGGGGGATTTCTCGGGAAACCCGACCGAGCCCCTGAAGCCGCTCAAGGATCGCAAGTTTGTGTCGATCGATCGCGACTCATTCGACGAAGTGATGCGACGAATGACGCCGGGTCTCGAGTTTCGCGTGGCCAATACCCTGGCCGACGACGGCACGGAGATGCCGGTCAAACTGTCGTTCTCGTCCATCGAAGACTTCGAGCCAGCACGGGTCGTCGAACAGATCGACCCACTCCGAAAGCTTCTCGATACCCGGAATCGTCTCCGCGAACTGCTCAGTGCGATCGACCGTGCCGATGGGCTCGAGTCAGAGCTCGAGAAGATTCTTCAGAGCGACGATCAACTCAGAAAGCTGGCGGGCGAGATGGGTCTCGGCGACGCGGGTGCCACACCGGCAGCGGGCGGTGACCAAGACGGGAATCCCGAAGGAGGTGCCGCATGAGCACTGGTGAAGCGGAACGGCAGCAGTCGGTCGCGGCGGCAGGGGCAACCACGAGCCTCCTCGACCAGATCACCCAAGTCATGCCCAAGGCGGTCGAGAAACCGCGGCGGGACGAGCTCATCCGATCGCTCGTCGAGCAATCCCTCCAGGGCACCGTTCGATTCGACAAGAACGTGTCCCGCACCATCAGCTTGGCGATCGGAGCCATTGACGCAGCCCTGTCTCGTCAGCTCGCGGCAGTGATGCACCATCCGTCGTTCCAGAAGCTGGAAGGCTCCTGGCGAGGGCTTCACCACCTGGTGATGAACTCCGAGACGAGCGCTCAACTGAAGCTGCGGGTCATGAACGCTTCCAAGAGGGAGATTTTCAAGGACCTCGACAAAGCTGTTGAATTCGATCAGAGCCAAACGTTCAAGAAAATCTATGAGGCGGAATTCGGTTCCCCCGGTGGCGAACCATACGGGGCGCTGATTGGCGACTACGAGTTCACGAACCACCCCGAAGACGTCGATCTGCTGGCAAAGATGTCACAGATTTCCGCAGCCGGCTTCTGTCCGTTCGTCTCTGCTGCCGCCCCGGAATTGCTCGGCCTCGAAAGCTTTTCCGAGCTGTCAAAGCCGCGAGATCTCGAGAAGATCTTTCTTGACGAGTCGTACGTGAAATGGCGGAGTTTCCGTGACTCGGACGACGCTCGATTCGTGGTGCTGACGATGCCTCGATCGCTGTCGCGTTTGCCCTATGGCAGGAACACCAAGCCTGTCGAGGAGTTTGACTACGAGGAGGTTGAGCTCGACGAACAGGGGAACGCCAAGCCCGTGCCCCACGATCAGTATGCCTGGATGAATACCTCCTATGTGCTCGGCACGCGTTTGACTGAAGCGTTTGCCAAGACCGGCTGGTGCACGGCGATTCGTGGTGCAGAGAACGGAGGCCGTGTCGAAGGACTTCCGGCTCACGTCTTCATGGCCGACGACGGAGACAAGTCGCTCAAGTGCCCGACCGAGATTGCCATCACGGATCGTCGCGAGGCTGAGCTTTCCAAACTCGGCTTTCTTCCGCTGTGTCACTACAAGAACACGGATTACGCCGTTTTCTTCGGATCCCAAACGGTCCAGAAGGCGAAAAAGTACGACCGACCGGAGGCGACGGCAAACGCGGCCATCTCCGCTCGGCTCCCGTACATGATGGCGACCTCGAGGATCGCTCATTTCCTCAAGGTGATTGCCCGGGACAAGATCGGATCCTTCATGGAGCGGCAGGATTGTGAAGACTGGCTTACCCGCTGGATCTCCAACTACGTGACCACCGATCCACATCCCTCGGATGACATCAAGGCACGGTACCCACTCGCCGAGGCCACGATCAAGGTCGAGGAGGTGCCCGGGGCTCCTGGAAGTTACAACGCGGTGGCATGGCTTCGTCCCTGGTTGCAACTCGAGGAATTGACCACGAGCATGCGAATGGTCGCGAAGATTCCGGCGTTCGCGAAGGGCGGCTGATTCGGCTGCCGCTGAACGAGGGAGTTGGCCATGGCCATGATGCCGACGGGCGACGGTGTGATGTCGCCAGTCGATGTCACTGTCGCGACGACGACCGAGACACTCCCGAAGTGGATTGCCTCGACAGGGATCGGTCGCCCGTCGCGAGGCGGACCGGTAGAGGATTTGCTCACGGCGACGACCCTCCCGGCGACCCTCCGGGCCTGGGCAGCGGTTCGGGTGCGGCCTGGCGAACGCGTCAGCCGGGAGCATCTCTGTGATTCCATCGGCGAGGACATCGCGGCTTTGGATGGTGTGCTTTCGCGGCAGCTGGATTCCGTGCTGCACCACCCCCGGTTTCAATCGCTCGAGTCGTCCTGGCGAGGATTGCACTGGACAGTCAACGAGGCCGCGATGGCCGACACGTCCGGCGATGGCAGCGGACAGATCGTGGTGCGAATCCTTCCCGTGACGAAACGCGAACTCATTCGCGACCGGGAACACGCGGTCGAATTCGATCGCTCCGCGATTTGGCGAAAGGTGTACGAGGAGGAGTTTGGAACCCCAGGCGGCACACCCTACGGCCTGCTCGTGACAGATTTCACATTTGGTCCGCACCCAGACGACGTCAATTTGCTCACTGGCCTGGCCGAGGTCGCAGCCGCGGCATTTGCTCCTTTGGTGGCCACTGCCTCGCCGGAGTTGATGGGCATCGACAGTTTTGATCGCCTCAACAGTTTCCGTGATCTGAGGCAATACCAGCAACGCCCTGAGTTCGTGAAGTGGCGGGCGTTACGCTCCCGGGAGGAGAGCCGTTTCGTGGGGCTTACGCTGCCCCAGGTCCTTGGTCGGCTGCCCTACGACGGCTGGATTGGAGCCGGCGCTGCCACTCCCGAACAGACGTTTCGTGAGCGTGGGTTCCGCTATCGAGAGGCTGTCGATGCCATGGGACGGGATTCGAGGCTATGGATCCGTGCCGGATGGCCATTCGCGGCTGTCGTGATGCGGGAATTCGGCCGCTCCGGCTGGTTCGCCGATATCCGAGGCGGATCCCGCGGGCGGCCTGGAGGTGGCGAGGTTACCACGTTGCCTGTGGATGAATTCCTCGGCCTGAGGCCTGGTGAGGCCCGTCGCGGCCCGGTGGAAATTGCCGTCACGGAGGAAACGCAGGCTCAACTGGAGGAAGCGGGCTTGATTCCGTTGTCTGCAGCGGGGACTGACGGGAGGGCTGTCTTCCACAGCAACATGTCGCTTCACGAACCGGAGCGCTACGATCGGCCAACGGCAACGGCAAACGCCCGAATTTCGGCCATGCTTCAGTATGTGCTGTGCGTGTCGCGATTCGCCCACTACCTCAAAGTCATGATGCGGGACAAAGTCGGCGGGTTTGCCGAGGCAGGAGAACTCGAGAGGTATCTCAGCGAGTGGATCAACCGCTATGTGACGCCGGATGATCAGGCTTCAGCGGAGGTACGAGCCCGTCTTCCGCTTCGGGAGGCCCATGTGGAGGTTCGCGAGGAGCCCGGAACAGCCGGTTCCTTTCGCGTCATCGCCCGCCTCCAGCCTCACTTTCAACTCGATCGGGTCGATGCAACATTCAGACTCGTGACCACGATGATCCGACAGGGTCGTCGCTGAAATCCCTTTTCCCTGCTTCCCCCCCTCGACAAGGACATGACCCATGAATACCCCCGGTGACATGCTTCGCAACGGTGACGTGCGCGGAGCAATTGCTGCCGCAGAGACACGCGTGCGATCTGCTCCCTCAGACCTCCAACACCGGTGGCTGCTTTCTGAGCTGCTGGTTGTGGCGGGAGATCATGATCGAGCTGATGGGCAACTCGACGCGATCATCGAGCTCGAACCCCAGGCGGCCGTGTCCGCCGTGCCGCTCCGACAGCTCCTTCGAGCCGAAGCGGCCCGGCGTCAGTTCTTCGACGAAGGCCGGGTGCCGGAGTTCTTGGATGGTGTCGCGCAGTCCAGTGAGGCGCGGCTGCGAGCCTTTGTGCTCCTCAGGTCCGGCGACGCATCGGCGGCAGCCGTCGCATCGGCGGGTGCCGAGACGGCTCGATCAATGCTGCCCGGAAAACTTGGCGGACCCGACCAGCCGGACCGCGAATTTCTGGACTTCCGTGATTTGGACGATGTGACCGCCGATGTGTTTGAAGTCCTTACCCACACCGGCAAGTACTATTGGATCTCGATGCGATCGGTCGTGTCGGTCGAGTTCTCCCCCCCTGCCCGGCCGCTCGACTTGATCTGGCGGAAGGCACACATGGTCGTTCGGGATGCGTTCGACGCCGAAGTCCACCTGCCTGCGGTGTATGGCACACTGGACGGAGCTGATGATGCGACGAGGCTCGGGCGACGAACGGACTGGCTCGGTGACGAAGCCGGCTACGTTCGTGGCGTCGGCCGGCGGACATTCGTTCTCGATGGAGAGCAAGCCCTCGATATGCTTGAGATCCATCGACTTACCTTCGCTCAGGCCTGAGTATTGTCCTTGGATTGCCCTCCCCCACGCGCGGGTTTGCCATGCCTCCCAACACTGACACGCGATCGAGCCATCAGGCGTCCGTCAATCACACGGAACTCCTGCCGAGCATCCTCGATCGCTTGCTCGATGACCAGCCGGAGGCCCGAGCCGAACCCCGCGGGTACGAGTCTGCGGTGCTCCGGACGATCAAACGCGGCATCTGCCGTGACGTCCAAAATCTGCTCAACGCACGGCGGCCGTTGAACGAACTTCCTCCTGGGTGCCAGGAGCTCACGGCGTCCCTTGTCAACTACGGACTCCCCGACCTCCAGAGCCTGGAAATCCGGGAGGCACACGAGTTGGAGAGTCTTTGTGCCATGATCGCGGACGTCCTGCGGACGTTCGAGTCCCGGCTCCACCACGTCCGTGTCACGCCAGCCCACCACCAGGAGGGGCGGCAGCCACTCGATCGTCGCCTGCGGTTTACCATTGAGGCTCTTCTGGTTGTCGATGCTTTGGAAGAGCCTGTACTCCTCTCCTCGGCCGTTGACCCTGCCGAAGGTGGCTTTCTCGTCGAATCGATTGGATGACGACCCCAGACCATGAGTGACCCCTTCCTGCCCTACTACGAACGGGAGCTCGCCATACTCCGCCAGCGGGCAGCAGAGTTCGCCCGCGAACACCCGAAGGTGGCTGCTCGCCTGAGCCTCGGTCACGACGAGTCCCGCGACCCGCACGTCGAACGGCTGCTGCAAGGAGTCGCGTATCTCAATGCCCGTGTCCATGTCCGACTGGATGACGACTTTCCAGAACTCTCCGACACGCTCCTCGACCTCCTCTATCCCCACTATCTTCGTCCCGTCCCGTCGATGACGATCGTGGAGATGGAAATCGACCGCAAGCAGGCGGGGCTCGTGGCCGGCCACCGCGTGCCGAGGGGAACGGTCCTCGAGACGGAATCGGTCGCGGACGAAACCTGCCTCTACCGATCCTGCTTCGACCTCGACCTGTGGCCCCTGGAGGTACGGGGCGCTCGCGTGACCGTTCCCCCCTTCGATCTCCCGACCGCCCCGCCTCCGCACGCGGAAGCCTTGCTCCAGGTGGAATTGGCCTCGTTCGCCCCCACCGTTCCCGTCGGCCACATGCCGATCGATCGATTCCGATTTCATCTCCATCTCGGTGTCGGCCAATCGATCCTCGCACTCTACGAGTTGATCCTGACAAAGTGCCTCGGCGTGCTGGTCGAGGACCCCGCCTCCGGGAAGGCCGTCATGCTCCCACCGCGAGCTATCACGGCCTCCGGCTTCGACCAAGACGATGCCGCGCTTCCGGCAGACTCGCGGACGTCGCCTGGATACCGACTCCTGTCCGAGGCCTTCACGCTCCCCCAGCGATTTCTGTTTATCGAAGTCCAGGGTCTCAATGGAGCCATCCCGAAGGATTGCGGCCCCAGCCTCCGTCTCTCGTTCATCCTGACTGAATCCCACCGCGAACTCGAACGACTCGTCACGGCGTCGGCCGTCCGTCTCGGATGCACTCCGGTCGTCAACCTCTTTTCTCAGCGGCTCGATCCGCTCCGCACGACCGGCACTGAATCGGAGTACTGCCTGACGCCCGACGCTCGCCGTCCGGCGGGACTCGAGGTCTACTCGCTGCTTGGCGTCCGAGCCGGTGGGCCCGGCGAGCGACCGCGGACGGTCCTTCCCCTCTATGGACAGTCAAGCCCGATCACCGTCAGCCGAGGCGGAGAGTTCGAGGGGCTCCGCTACGCCGCCGCCCGCCGCATCCGCCGGGAGCCTCGTCCGGACGGCACGGTCGATACCGGCAGTGATGTCTGGATCAGTTTGATCGATCCCCTCGTCGGCCCCACGGCGATTGCAGACCTGACCGTCCATGCAGAGGCCTTGTGTACGAATCGCAATGTCACGAACATGCTCCCGTTCACGGTGGATCGTCCGCGGTTGACGTTGCGCGACGGCGTGGGCCCTGTCGGCCGAATCGCGTGCCTTGCCCGTCCCACCAGGCCCCTGCGTCACCAGCCGGGCCGCGGGACCGCATGGCGTCTTATTTCACACCTTTCCCTGAATCACCTGTCCCTCGTGGACCAGGGGGATGGACAGGCTGCCGCGGCGCTCCGGCAGATGTTGACCCTGTACCTCCACGATGATCTCGACGATTTTGCCCAGAAGCAACGTTGGATTCAGGGAATCAGCCGTATCTCCGGGAGGCGGGTTGCAGCCCGCGTGCCCGGGATCGGCGGAGGGATCGCGCAGGGCTGCGAGGTGGAACTCGAACTGGACGACGAACGTTTTGCCGATCACGCCGGGTATTTGTTCGCAAGCCTGATCGAGCGTCTGCTTGCAAGCCATGTGACGATCAATTCCTTTACCCGCATGGTGGCGACATCACGGCAGCGGGACAGCCGCAAGGAGCCCTGGCGATGGCCGCCGAGAACAGGCAGTCGCGTGCTGGTTTGACCGACCGGCTCATCGCGACCCCCACAGACTTCGAACTTTTCCAGGCCATTCGTTTGACGGACGATCATGTCCGCCGGCTGGCACAAGGGGCCCAGATGCCTGCCCCGTCGGAGTTGGGTCGCACCGTCCAAGGGGTCGGTGAATGGTCCAAGATCGAGTTCCAAGGCGCGGCATCCCTGGGGTTTCCGGCCGGAAGCGTGACCGCCGCCATGCTTGCCCGGCCGGACTCCGAGTCGCTCGCCGATGCCACGGCACCCGTCGCGCGACTGGAAGTCACGAACTTCGGGCTCTTCGGGCCGTGCGGCGTGCTCCCATTGCACTACACCGCCCTCATCATCGATCGGATGCGGCTGCTCCACGACTCGACCCTTCGGGATTTTCTCGACGTCTTCAACCAGCGGGCCATCGCGCTGTTCTATCGGGCGTGGTCCAAGCACCGCGTCGCGGTTCAGGAGGAACGCACGGCGCTCCGCGGTATCACCGCCGGATGGGATGATTCGGCGGTCCGTCCGCGGTCCGGTATCGTGGCCGCGATGGCATGCCTGGTCGGATTGGGGACGCGTGGCCTGGGTGACAGGATGGCGGTGGACGATTCGGTGGTGCTGTACCACGCCGGCCATTTCGCTCGATTTCCACGATCGGCCGATGGCCTGGAACTGCTCCTTTCCGACGCGGTGCGCCGCCCTGTTGCGGCACGTCAATTCGTGGGCCGCTGGCTCCAGTTGGAACCCGGCGACCAGACGCGACTCGCGAGCACCGCGCTCCCCGAGGGGCAGCATGCCGTTCTCGGCGGTGGGGCCATCGCTGGCTGTCGGGTATGGAACGTCCAGAGTGTGGTGGAACTGGAGGTCGGTCCTCTCGAGTGGGACGACTTTCTCGAACTGCTTCCGGGCTCGCCGGGACTGACGCGGCTGACCGACCTGGCCCGACTCTACGTCGGCCCTGCGTTTGACCTTCGGGTCCGCCCGCGGCTGCGGGCCTCGGCCGTGCCACGGGCAAGGCTTGGTCACCGTGGCATGCCGGAGGAGAAGCGTGGCACGGGGAGCCGCCTCGGCTGGACCACGTTCCTGTTGTCACAACGCTCGGACAAGGACCGAGGAGACGCCGTCTTTGCCGCCGCGCAATGAAAAGGGCGACGGTCAGACCACCCGGCGACGGAAGCGGCGGGCGACACCTGCCGCGGCAAGCGCGGCGAGCCCACCCAACACCGTTGCGGTCGGCTCGGGAACGGCCGTCACCGAGACGTTGTCGATGGCGATGCCCTGGGACCAGCCGCTCCCGCTACCCTCGTTCGACGACCAACGCAGCAGGAAGTTCGTGCCATCCGCGATCGTGAGCCCGGTCAGCGTGCCAGACCGCGTCGAAAACTGGGTATACCCGTCGACGGGGCCTTCGGGGAGCGTATTGATGGACTGCCAACTGCTGAGATTGCCCACGCTCACGGGGTCATAGATCATGCCTCCGTCGGTCGAAATGCTGACCGCCCAGCCGTTGATCCGACCACCGTTTTCGCTGCGCCACTGCTGGGCGTCGAAGCTGACAGCCAACTGCGTGATCGTCTCGCCCGTGGAGTTCGTAAAGGTCGCCGTGTTTGTTATTGACTGAGCCGAGCCGCTATTGCCGAGATAGCCGAGCGCCCGATTTGTATTGGCATCAGCTCCGTACGAATAGAACCCACCTCCGGTCGAAAATCCGTTGCTCTGGCCATTGAAGGGCGGCGCAGTCAAGCCGGCGAGCGTCCAGTTGGCCGGTGCTTCGAGACCGCCGTAACTCGTGAACTGCTCGGTAACGGGCGTATTCACTGCCGTCAGGATATACGCGGCATGGGACGCCGACGCGGAAAACGCCAGCATGGCCCAGGCGGCGGCACGGATCCAAAGGCTCCGCTTCAAGCGATGGTTCATCATTCCTCCTCAGTTTGCCTTGACGATCTGGTTGGCCGTGGTGATCACCTTGATCTGCCCGCCCCACAGGCATGTCAGCGTGCTCCTGTCGAGGACGGCAGGCATACCGCCGACGAACACCTTCGTGCTCGTGGCGGCCCACATGGGAATGGAAAAGAGCGGGACACAGGGCATGGGCGTGAGAACGCCGAATGCGGCACTCGTGGCCGCCGCCACCGTCGGATTGGCTGTGGAGGTGCACATGCCAAATGGCGGGATGTTCACGATGGGTGCGGCGTTCGTGGCGTTGAACGCTGGAGTCATCTGGGCCGTCACGGTCGGTACGCCAACCAACGGGGAGGAAGGCGCGAGGCCTTTGTCGCACATGCAGACGGTCCCCACGTTGACCACGAGGCCAGTCGCTGGTGGCGCCTGACCCATTTGATCCGTTGCATTATCGATCTGATCTTGCACATCTTCCAGAATGTGCGGCACCCCGAGGTTGAACCAATTGAGCGTCCGCTGCATCAAGATCGAGAAGAGATCTGGCATGTCGGCTTCCTCCGCAACTGTCTGATTCCTGGTCGTCGAGGCCGGTTTGGCCCGGCCAGGATCGGGACCTGAAGTGGTTGTACATCAATCGAATGAGGCTGGTGTTCGGACCGTAACCCTTTGTGGATCATCGGGATCCACCATGACGGGGATGTCAGCACCTGGGCGAAAATGACCGATGGCGAGTTTCGGAACGAGTTCGCGGAACGCCACACGGTAGTCGGCAGCAGCGCCAGAATGAACATCCAGAACGAAGCGCACAAGCCAGGCGTTCATCACCGACACGCCTGTCTCCCCGACCTCGACCACGGTTGCCCGAGCTGGCGCACCGACCGACGCGATCCTGAGCGATTCGGCCGCCGGCAGCAGCCGCCACAGGAACCAGCCCACCATGGTGACACATGGCACCATGACCAGCGGGAGAGCCCAGGGCGCTTCACCAGTGGCCATGATCCCTCCGATCGCCACGACCCCAACCGAAAAGGCAATTCCGAGGCACCCTGACCAACCGAGCAGACGGCCGTAATACGGGAGGAGTCGCATAGGGTTATGGGGAAGCGGCAGCACCACTGATTCAGCTCGACTCGAGCGGTGGAGGAAACCAGCGCTCCGCGTCCAAAAGGTCTCGGTCAGTAGGACGGGATTTCGCCAGCGATGCACCGGTCCACATGGCCGTAACCTGGTCCACGCCATGGAGATTGGCCCCGGACAAATCGGCTCTGGAGAAATTGGCATTCGCAACGTCTGCGTGCGCGAGGTTCGCCCATTCCAGCTTCGCGCCCGCAAGCGACGCGCCCCCGAGGAGGGCTCCAGACCAGTTCGTCGTGGAGAGCGCCGCGTCCGCGAAGTCGGCCTGCTGGCATTGGCACCCCGCGAGGCTGGCTCCTTCGAGCCGCGCGTGGGTGAAGTTGGCCCCCGTGAGGTCGGCGCCGTCAAAAAGGCTCCCGTTCGCCGTCGCGCGTGCAAACATGACGCTCACCAATTTCGCGCCGGCAAAGCTACAGAAGGCGACATTCGCTTGGGAGAGATCGGCGCCACTGAGATCGGCCGCCGCAAAGATCGACCCATGAAGGTCGAGCCCTGCGAGTTTCGCACCGGAAAGGTTCACCGCACGAAAGGTGCATGTGTCGAATACGGCGGCCTCGATTCCCGATGGATCGAAGGGCAGGCCGTCGAATGACGTGCGATGGAGGTGGGTCCGTCGCCAGATGATCCCGGTGAGCGTGGCCCCCTGGAAGTCACCCCACTCCAGCCTGGCATCCGTCAAGTCCGCCTGCGACAGGTCGGCATTGGTAAACACGGGTTTGTCGAGTTTCGCCGAGACGAATCGAGCCCCCTTCAGGGACGAGCCTTCAAAGTCGGTTTGGCTGACCATGGCTCGATCGAAGCGGGCGCCGTCGAGACGGCAACGGACGAACGCCATTCCGGTCAGGTCTCGGTCGGAGAAATCGACACCCGTGAAGTCGGCCTCTTCGTACCGCGTGCGGGAAAGGTCGGCCTGGTGGATCGCGGCCGGCTCGAACGAGGCCTTTGCGAGGGAGGCACCTGCCAGCGACGAGCGCCCAAACGAGGCGCCGGTGAGCACGGCCTCGCCGAGAAGGCACCCGCCCAGATTGGCCTCGTCGCACCGGCATCGCGAGAGATCGGCGCCGCGGAGGTCAGCTCTCGCGAGGTCGGCTCCGGTAAGATCCGCGTCGGCGAGCTTTCCCTTCGAGAGATTGGCGCTGGCAAAGACCGACGACCGAAGATTCGCCCGAACGAAGAGGGAGTCTCCGCCGACCAATCCGCGGAATGAACGGGCGGAGAGGTCACAGCCGGAGAAGTCACACGCTGAAAGCCACCATTCGTCGCACACGGCGGGCAGCTTGGTCTTCCCGGAGAAGTCGCAGCCCGTGAACATGGTCTTCCGCTGCGAGACACCGGAGAAGTCACTGCCAGAAAAGCAGGTGCCGCTGACAACCGAGTCCTCGAAGCGAGTCGCTTCAAAGGTCGAACCGGTGAAGTCACAGCCGTCGATCATGGCTCGGCGGAGCGTCGTCCCGCTGAAACACGCCGCCTTCGCTTGGAAGGCGTTCAATGCCACCGTCTCAAACCTGCATCCGGAAAACCGTATGCCTTCGCCCGAGGTGTTGACGATCGCCACCGAGTCGAGCTGACAGCCCTCGAAAACCGTCCCGGCGAGCGAGCAACCGAAAATCACCTTCGTCATCCTGGACGTGACCAGGCGCGCGTTCGCCAGCGTTCCCCCTTGAAATGCGGTGTGATCGCAGGCAAGGCCCTCGGCACGAGCGCCCGAAAGATCGCAATCGACAAGGATCGCCCACGCCAGGTCGGCGCCTGAGAGATTGCACCGGGACAGATTCACCTCCTGCAATACGGCATGCCGGAGGTCGATGCCCGTGAGGTCACGGCCGGAGAGATTGGCACCTCGAACCACGCCGGCAGACAACGACCCGCCACGGGTCGCAAGCCGGCTTGCCTCCGATGGCGTGACCAGGTGGCGGGGGACATGCCCCTCGGGAAACGCAGGTGGGTCGCTTTGGACGACGATGCTCATGGTTGCCCTTGCGCCGTTGCCACTTCTTGGACGACCCCATTCATCACCGCACGGCCCAGGTTCGCTCCTCGGAGGTCGGTATCGACGAGGACGGCGCTCCAGAGGCTCGCAGAAAACATGTTCGTCCCGTCACACCGAGCCCGCGTGAGGTCAGCGCGAGAAAGGCTGGCCCGAAAGAGCCTGGATTGGCTCAGGATCGCGCCCACGAGAACAGCGTCGTCGAGCGTCGCGTCGGTGAGGTGGCAACGGAAGAACCGGGTGCCGCGACAGAAGGCGAACGTGAAGTTGGCCCGGTCGAGCATGGCACCGCTAAAGTCGGCCCGGTCGACGATCGAATCCGACCAAACGGAACCCTCGGCCTTCGCCAGCCTGAAAATGGCGTCCGTGAAGTCGGCCCCCTGACCTGACCGCATGGCGGTCAGGTCGGCGGTCGAGAAGTCGGCACCGGCCGCGTGGGCCCCAGCCAGGGAGGCATTGGCAAGCTTCGCGCCCAAAAAGCGAGCGCCGGTCAGCGTTGCCTCGGAAAAGTTGGCTCGTTCGAGCCTGGCTTGCTCGAGTGACGCCCTCTCGAGATTCGCACGGGCAAAATCGGCCTGCGGAGCATCGATGCCCGAAAGATCGAGCCCCGCCAGGTCGAGGTCCGACAGCTTCGCGCCGGCGAGGTTCGCCCCGGCGAGCCGTGCGCCGATGAGCGTGGCGCTCGTGAGATCAGCCCCGGCGAGATTCGCGAACGAAAGATCGGCCCGCGAAAAATCGGCACCCGTCAGATCGGCTGCCGTGAAGTCGGCCCCGGTGAGGTTCGTGCCCACGAAGAGGGCGTCAACCACGATAGCGTGACGGAAATCGACGCCGGCGAGGTCAAGACCGGAGAAGTCAAACTCGGTCAGGTTTTGATGGGCAAAGCCCTCGCGGCGAGCTGCCTCGGGGTCCACCGGCTGGTCGGGGTCGGCCGGTTCGCGAAGGGCCCATGCTGGCAAGGCAGCGTCGATCTTCGCGGAATTCGCGGCGAGCTCCGAGTCGAGCCGCTCCCGGAACGCAAGGAGCTCCTCCTGTTTGGCGATCGTTTGCTGCACCGCCGATTCGAGCTTTGCCTGGTGGTCCGAAGCAAGGTTCGGAAGTCCCTTCACCTGATCGAGCATCTCGGAAAGCTGTCTCCGAAGTGCCTCCGGTGTCGCAGGATCCTCGCTCGGGCCGCTGGCCGCGGCCAAGATCGCTTCCACCTTCGACTTTGTGGGCCGCTTCAATGCGAGAATCTGGTCTCTGGCCGCCTCGACCTTGGCCACCTTGTCGTCATAGGCAGCGAGGGCCGGACTGAGGTCGGGTAGGCTCGTTCCGTCCTTGAGAAGCGACGACTTGTCCTTGACATCCGCGGCAAAGGCTGCGAGCTCCTTGCGATGGTCAGGGGGATAGGTCATCCCGGCTCGGATCGACTCCTTGATCTCGGCCTTCATCGCCTCGGCCTCGGCCTTGGCTTTTTTTCGTGCCTCAGCACGAGCGGCGGCATCGGGCAGCGCCTCCGGCTCGACACCCTCGTCGAGCAAGGCCCGGTAGTGGAACGGCGGATGGTCGGTCGCATCAAGCGGTTCGGTGAAGAGCAGAACCTTGGCGATGTCCCGCAAGGCGATTGACTGAACAGCCGTGATGCCCCGCCAGACGAGGACCACGACCCGGGAGTCGAGGTCTGCCCAGAGCGTGTCGAGCACGAGAGGCACCTCCGTAAACTCTCCCTCCGGATCGTGCAATCGCGGGCCGATCTTTCGCAGCACGAACAGCCGCGCTCGCACGCCCGGCAGTTTGGTTCGAACCATGGGCCTGTCCGGCAGAATGTTCTCGAATGCGATGGACTCGTCACCACGAAGGAACCCCGAGAGCCGCTGATCGGGGGGCGCTGCCATGAACACTTCCGAATCCAGCCCGTCCGGCAGCCATGGCCATCGGTCCTTGATCCAACCGGAACCAAAATTTCCGAGCGCCGTTCTCCTCTGCTCCCACCGTCGCTCGAGCGGCCCGAACCCTGCGGGCGCCTCCTCGGAATGCGGGGAAGTGACGGGCCGCCCCTCAGCTTCGATCCGCGGGGCGTGGGGCAGAGCTCGGCCGATCCCAATCGGGTTCGCGTCGTCGTCGGGCCCACCGAGGGCGGCGGCGTAGGTCAGCGGCTCGCGATCGACGTAGCCGGGCCTTCCGGCGCGGTAGCTGAAGAGGGTCGGCTCCCAGGGGCGAGGTCCACAGATCACCAGTTCTTTCCTGATTCCGGCCACCTCGACGGCTGCGTGAAAACGGTTGGCTGGCGACGTGGCAGGCCGATGGGCCGTACCGACCACCGTGTATTCTGCCCTTGGCTTCACCGGGACGAAGTCGGAGGCATAGGCGAGGCCGAGTGGAGCTTCGCCCGGCATCGGGCGGTCCCCCTCCGGCTGAAGCGGACCTTCCTCCCTGGGCACCAACCTGCCGTCGTCGGCCAGGGACAACGTCGCCTTGACGATGAACGCGGCATCGAACGGAGCCTCTGGGGAGGTGGCTCTGGAGGCGAACCGGCCCATGAATCGGCCCATGAGCCAACTCAGGGTGAGAATCTCAGGATTGCGGTTGACGATCTTCATCGTATTGCGCGAAGCGAAACCCACCGCCAATGGGTTGATCACCCGAGATTGATGAGCGGACCGGAAATGGCAACGGAGGCTGTAGAAATTGCAATCGAACCAGCGCCAGAACTCAAGGCGATTCCAGTTTTTCCGTCGATGATCACGACGGTCGCCATGATGTTCTTGTTTCCCACCACAATCGACTCGGTGCTGTTGCCGAGGGTGACGGTCATCGTATGGGTTCCATGAGTTTCCGTGGTTCCTCCAGCGATGCGCTTCGTCTCTGCCGCAGCCTTGACCTGTTTTTCCGCGGCCTCGACGCTGTGGCTGGTGCCGAGCGAGGTGAAAAGGAGAGCCGTGTGTGTGAGCTTGGGGACCAGTTTCTTGGTCTTGTCGAGGTCGATCTTTGTTTCCCCATTGAGCAGAGTCTTCGTGGGCGCCGTCATGTACCACTCGTACTTGTACAGCATGTTGATCTTCCGCTCGAAGCCGACCATCAACTGCGTTTTGAGTGCCAGGTAGTTCGACAGGTACCAGCCAAGCACGTTGGAAAGCTTCCAGAAGGTGAGCGACTCGAGCCAAGTACTCCCTTTGATGATGCTCGAAAATTGCTGCGCGAACCAACTCGTCGACTGGCTCGACGAGTTGTCTTGGTCCAACTTGTATGCCATAGAACTATTTCTCCTCGATCCGTTGTGGCGACGAACGACGGCTTTCCGCCCCGTTCATCAACTTGGAATTTTTCCGATCATGAGTTTGGTGTGGTCGATGGGCGAATAGAGAGTCACCAACTGCGCGTCATCATCAGGGCTGATCGCGAAAAAGTTCCCCCCGTCGTCTTTGATCACCGACGCCGTGTTCTTCTTCACGGTTGCAGGGGTTGGCGGTATTTTCTTGTCGGCCGGCGTCACGTCGAGCCCTTCCGGCGGCGGACTGTTGGTGCCGTTGTAAAAACCACCGATGGCCATCGGGCGATCGGGGTCGCCCTCCTCGAACGCAATGGCGACTTCGCAGCCTACGCGGGGCAGAAACACGGCTCCCCATCCTGGGCCGGCGGAAAACTGGGCGTAGCGAACCCAGCATGAACAGGTGTCGTTCTTCGTGGACGTCCGGTCCCAGCGGAACTTGACACGGATGTTCCCGTACACGTCGCAGTAGGGCGTCTTAGCCGGCTGGGCGGCAGGGCCGACGACATCCGCCGTCTGCATGCCGGCAATCCGAGGCACCCTGGCGGTCCGAGCAGGACGGAACGTGACCGAGGCCGGAATTGCAGCGAATCGGGCCTCGCAGGAGTAGCCCCCGGCCGAGGGCTGCGACTCCACGACGATATCGACCGACGTCACGAGATACTTCTGATTCTGATCGGATCGAGGAAACTTCTCCAAGGTAAAGGTGCTCCCGGCCGAGAGCCCCCAGCACCGAGCGCGACCGGTCGCCGTCCACTGCTCACAAGTCGCCTCGTCCATGCAGACTTGCGCCAGCGTGTCGCCCTCGCTTTGCGTGTGGTAATGCCCCGGATACTCGAACCGCTCGAGGTCACCGTGCGGATAGGAGTGCGTCGCTGTTTTGGTGCTCAAGAGCGTTGCGGAAGGGTTTGTGTAGTCGTAGTCCTTGAGGACCTGCTTTCCCGACGCCACGCGCTTGTGCCAAGTCCACTCCTCGATGTGTTCCGTGCTGGTGGATGCATCGGCAGCTGCATTGTAAGGAATCGTGTCGTAGCCTGGGAACGACGAATACCCTGAGGCGCTATCGGCAAACACGACCGTGTGCTTCTGATTCTCCTGCTTACAAAAATAAGAGATTCCGTATCGCTGGGTGACCCTTTGGACAAAGTTGAGATACGACTCGTTGTATTGGACGCAGAACGGGAGCTCGGGATAGGAACCCGTCAGGCCAGACAGGCTGTAGTCTTTGAAGGAGAGGGCATCGAAGACGGCCTTCACGACGTCCTGTGGCTTCTTCCCCTGGAAAATCTGGCAGGTGGAACCGAGGTGAAGAAGCCCGATCCACGGGATTACTACCATCCGATACACCCCGGTATTGCCCCGGATGAACGGCTGTTCGAATTGATCCACGATCCCGCTGAAGTATCTTTCGCCTCCGTTCGGCAGTGTGAAGCTCACGGTGGCCGCCGTGCCGAGAAGTTTGTCCGGGTCGAGGTTTGCTTCGTTGGAAATGAGGTCGAGCGTCAACTCGAAGGGGACGCCGAGCGCCTCGGTGTACCGCATCCTCGTGAGGCGAAAAACATCTGCACCGGCTGCGGTGACGACCTTGGCCGAAGTGACAATACTCGTGTCGCTGGACTGGGCCGGAGACATGCGGTTCGTGGTTCCGTCGGTGAAGGGAGCTCGCCGGGAGGCCTTTTGCACGAGTACCCGGCAAGTCGGTCAGACATCCTACCGCACGATGGCGTGGTGAGAAGGCTCGGGCGCTCGGCGACTGTGTGGCCATTGTGAGCCATCATCGCGGGAGCCGATGACGGAGGCGAGTTTACGAACGGACGGTCGCAGCGATCGGTTCGTGTTCATGGCCCGACGAAGACCTTCCCCTGGCTGGCATGCTCCTGCTGGCCGGTTGGCATGTTGCTGTTGGCCGTGTTGTTGTGGCCCACCAAAACGCCGAGGTAGGCGGCCCCATGGCCTTCGATGAACACCTTGCGGCTTCCGGCCCTGACCCGGCATGGCCCGGCGACGCTCCCGGATACGACGCCACCCCCGGTCCCTTCCTCGTTGCCGGTGCTCATCCAAATCTCGGTATTTGTCGTGACAGCGTGCTTCCCGACGATGAAGACCTTATGCGCGAGGGTGGGGAGCGTCGCCATGGCGAAGACCGCGGTGCTCGTGTAAGAAACCGGCACCTCCTCGGTCGCCTCCGTTGCCGCAGGGGGAGCCACGGACATGGCTGGTTCGACCCGCGGTGTGTTGCAGACGTCCTGCGATGCGATGGAACGCCCACCGGGACCGTTGTTGCTGGCTGGGAACGACATCCGTGACTTGGCTCCTCGACGACCCTGCGGATACCGTGTGATTAACCAAGGTTGATGCGTTGGCCATCGATCGTGACATCGGCATCCGCGATCTGGACGATACGACCGGCTTTGAGGTCCGAGTCTCCTTCGACGTGGGTTCGCTCTCGCCCCAATCGCCGCTGGACGGCGCCGCTGACCCACTGCGTCAGGGTCGATAACCGCTCAAACAAGTGGCCCGCGGTCAGTTCCAGCTTCTCTGCCAGAATCGTCACGAGGCCACCCTTGAGGACAATTCCGTCCCGGGCAAGCACTTGAACTCTCCCCATGGGAGCAGCGATGGTCACATCACCCGGTGCCGTGAGCATTGTCTCGCCGCTGCCTGAGAGGAGGCCGATCACAAACCACTCTTCGCCCCGACCGACCGCGAGCACTTCGTCACCGACCGCCGGCCGATACGATTGTGCCATGGCCATCCGGGCCCGTTTCGGTCCGTCGGCAGAGGCAAGCAGGACGTCACGGTCCTCGATCGCCAGCACCGTCGAAGGCCCAAAAGAGAGATGCCGGTCCCGGCCATCAGGCGACTCCCGAAGCAGTTCATGCACTGCGAGGTGAGCGTTGGTAAAGGCGGTCGACATGTTTGGAGTGTAGCATGACCGATCGTCGGCATCGCGATGTCACGTGGCCTCGACGTCCTTGCTTTTTTGGGCCTTCCCTTCGCGACACTGGGATGTCCAATCTTTCGCCTATTCAGCCCCGTTGTCGCCCTCGCCACCGCTGGACCGTCATGAATTTCTCACGAACCCAAGGGCCGCGAGATTTGGGGAAAGGGGGTACTGGCCTGGCCGGCGTCGTCACGGTACCGTGCAGGCTCCCGTGCGGGCCGATCGCCGGCCTGCATTCCGTTCAACCGAATACTGTTCATGTTCCCCGGAAGGATGACGTTCATGGCTGGCCTTGATCTCCGCGGCCTGATTGGCAAGCTCAACCCCCAGTGCCAGCGTGCCCTCGAGGCGGCGGCGGGGCTCTGTCTTTCGAAGACGAACTACAACGTCGAGATCGAGCACTGGCTCATCAAACTTCTCGAGCAGCCCGGCAACGACATCTGCCTTCTCTTCCGGCACTTCGGTGTCGACCAGGGACGCGTGATGGCAGGGCTCATGAAGGTTGTCGAAAACTTCAAGACCGGTAACGCGCGGCCCCCACTCTTGTCTCCGGAAGTCTGCGTGCTGATCCGTCAGGCCTGGCTCATCGCGAGTGTCGATCACGCCGAGACGGACGTACGCGGCGCTCGGCTTCTTCAGGCAATGCTCACAGAGGAAACCATCGCCCCCAGGGCCCTCGCGGCCAGTGACGAGCTCCGAAAGATCGGTCCCGACGTCTTGGCACGCGAGGCTGCGAGGGTCTTTCAGCGGTCCATTGAATCCGAACTCGCCACGAACGAAACGGGGGAGCCGGCCGCGGATGGAGCGGCGGCTGGTCCCACCAAGACCCCGGCTCTGGACCAGTACACGATCGATCTCACGGCTCGGGCGAAGGCGGGAAAGATTGATCCTGTGCTCGGCCGCGAGGCCGAGGTGCGACAGATCGTCGATATCTTGACCCGTCGACGGCAGAACAACCCGATTTTGACGGGAGAGGCGGGCGTCGGCAAGACGGCCGTTGTGGAGGGATTCGCCTGTCGAATCGCTGCCGGGGACGTGCCGGAACCACTCAAGAATGTGTCGCTTCGAACGCTCGACCTCGGCCTCCTTCAAGCCGGAGCGGGAGTGAAGGGCGAGTTTGAGAATCGACTCAAGAACGTCATCGACGAGGTTAAGAAGAGTCCCTCGCCGATCATCCTGTTCATTGACGAGGCGCACACGCTCATCGGCGCGGGAGGACAGGCGGGACAAGGCGATGCGGCGAACATGCTCAAACCGGCACTCGCACGTGGCGAGCTCCGCACGATCGCCGCGACGACCTGGGCGGAATACAAAAAGTATTTCGAGAAGGATGCCGCGCTGGCCCGCCGCTTTCAAGTCGTGAAGATCGAAGAGCCGGATGACGAGATGGCCATTCGAATGATCCGGGGCATGGTCGGCACGCTGGAGAAGCACCACGCCATTTCGATTCTTGACGAAGCAGCGGTTGAGAGTGTGAAGCTCTCTCGCCGCTACCTGTCCGGCCGGCAATTGCCGGACAAGGCCGTAAGCCTTCTTGACACCGCGTGCGCTCGCGTCGCGATTGCGCAGGCAGCAGTCCCTCCGGCAATCGAGGATGCCAGGCGACGTATCGATGCCCTGGTGACCGCCATCACCATTCTGGAGCGAGAAGCAGAGCTCGGCGCCGATCATGCGAAACGATTGGCGGAGTTCAGAAAGGACAAAGATACCGACGAGCGAGAGTTGGCTGAGCTCGAACGTCGCTTTGAAGAAGAGTCACGACTGGTGGCAGAAATTCGTGATATCCGTCGCCAGCTCCTGACGGCCGCGGAAGTGCCTGCACAGGGCGAAGGCCCGGCGGCCGAAGCGGATCGGGGTCGTCTGAAGGAGCGGCTTACGGACCTGGAGCGAATCCTGGCAGAGAAACAGGGGGAAACTCCGCTGGTGAGTCCATGCGTGGACGGCCAGCAGATCGCTGCGGTGATCGCGGGCTGGACAGGCATCCCGGTCGGGCGAATGGTGTCCGACGAAATCCGGGGCGTGCTCGAACTGAAGTCGCGTATGGAAGGGCGGATCGTCGGGCAGTCCCATGCCCTCGAGACGATTGCCGAGCGGATCAAGACTTCCCGGGCAGGCCTCACGGATCCAAGGCGGCCTGTGGGTGTCTTCCTCCTCGCCGGGCCGAGCGGCGTAGGAAAGACCGAGACCGCGCTCACGCTGGCGGAGCTCCTGTTCGGCGGCGAGAGTCACATGACCGTGATCAACATGAGCGAGTTCAAGGAGGAGCACAAGGTGTCGCTCCTAATGGGATCCCCGCCCGGATACGTGGGCTATGGCGAGGGGGGCGTTTTGACTGAAGCCGTCCGCCGCCGCCCCTACGGTGTGGTCCTCTTGGATGAGATGGAGAAGGCGCACCCCGGTGTGCAAGACATTTTCTACCAGGTCTTCGACAAAGGGATGCTGCGGGACGGCGAAGGACGGGATATCGACTTCAAGAACACTGTGATCATCATGACGAGCAACGCCGGTACGGACACGGTCATGAAGCTCTGCCGCGACCCCGCCACCCGTCCTGACGCCGCCGGCCTCGCTGAGGCTCTTCACGGTGACTTGCTGAAGGTGTTCAAGCCGGCGTTCCTGGGACGGCTGACCGTCCTGCCCTACTATCCGCTCTCGGACGATGTCCTGAAGGGGATCTGCGAGTTGAAACTCCAATCCGTAGGCCGCCGTCTCGAGGCTGCGTACGGCGCGAATTTTTCTTGGAACGAGGACGTAGTGGCCGCCGTCGTGGGACGTTGCCGAGAGGTCGATAGTGGCGCCAGGAACATCGACCACGTTCTGTCCGGGACCATGCTCCCCGAATTGTCCACGCGGCTGCTTTCAAACCTCGCTCAGGGCCAATCGGTCGGAAAGGTGCTGGTCGGTCTCGAGCCCGACTCCGGCGGCTTCCGATACGAGATCGACGAAAAGCCCTCGCTCACCAATTCCTGACACCCCCCTGGCGTCGTGCGGCTTGCTTCAGCACATTTGCCTGCTACGTTCTCCTTCAATCACGCCTTCGCGAACTTTGAAGTCCGCGGTCGCGTATCCAGGCTCGTGAGATCGAAGGTTTCTCAATACCGCTTTTTAGAGAAAGGATGGGTGCATTATGGCGATGGGCTATTTTCAGGCGAAGGATATCGACGGTTCGGCTACGGCCACCGGTTTCGAGAAGTGGTGCCCGGTGACGGAGATTAATGCCGACGCGTTTCGCGACGTGCAGCAGGGCGGCTTCGCCCAGGTGTCGTCCTCGCGGATGACAGGGAATACGTATCACAAGGTCACGGTGAAGCTGAAGCTCGACAAAGCGTATCCGAAGCTCATGAAGGCAGCCCTCGGTGGCGAGCCGATTTCGGATGTCAAGGTCGCCATCGTGCAGACGATCAAGGGCAAGCCCGAGAAGATCACGGAAATGGAACTGAAGAACGTACTCCTGACCGAGTGCCGTGTTGTCGGCGTGGATGGGAAGCCGGATGCCGAGCTCGTGGTGGTGATGATGCCGACCGAGGCCAAGCACACCTTCACCGAGTTTGATGACGAGAAGGGTACGAAGAAGGGCGATGTCTCGTCGACCTTCAGTGTCAAGGAAAGCAAGACGTCTTGAGCCCTCGTGGGCTCCGGAGGCGGGGATGGACAACGGGTTGCCGCCTCTCTTTTACGAGGGCGGCACCCGTCTCCATCCCTCGGCGGTGCTGACAATCGCCTCCAGGGGGAGCAGGATTCCTGGTGGGAGCATCATTTATGGAAAGCAGTGGAACCGATCGACCTTCGGCATCCCCGAGCGATCGTGTAACTGGCGAGACAGGGCCATTCACGCGGGTCGATGGCTTTGTCAAGATTGGAGACTTCGAAGGGTCGGCAGACGATCCCCAGCATGCGGGTTGGAGTCCCATCATCGGGCTCCATGCCTCCGTGGTCCGCTCGTCTGGATCTTTCATCACGTCCGGCCAGCCGGTGGGAAGCACACGGTTCGGCCCGGTGACGATTGCCAAACCGTTTGACGGATCGTCACCAAAGACCCAGAAAGCCTGTGCCACCGGGCAGAAACTGTCGAAGGTCCAGCTTCATGTTTGCACCGAGGTGGGAGGCAAGCCGAGGGTCACGACTGAGATCGAGCTGACCGATGTGCTCGTGTGCCGGCATGAGATTGCGAGCGCTCCACCTATTGCGTCGGACCAAGCAGTCGAACTCGTCAGTTTCGCGTTCGGCAAAATCGCGTGGACCTTCAACAAGCTCGATGCCAAGGGGGGCGGTCAGGGTAAGGTATCGGAGTCGCACACCATTGCCGGTTGACCGCGTTTCCATGGGGCAGCGGGGACTCCCAAGTCACGCTCGCAACGCATCTTTCCAGCGGCCCCCCGGTATTGACCGTCACGCAGAATCAGCGTCCTCCTGGGAGTGGTGGCTTGGGCGAGGAGGCTTGTGGCGATTATCGTGAGCGGCCGGCCCTTCCTCCGCCCAATCGAGACGGGCCACCGCAAACTCAATCGGCTGCCGCGTGAGCGGATGGAGGAACCGAAGTCGAGAAGCCTGCAAACAAAGCGGCGGATCATTGACTCCGTGCGTTTGCGTCGTTCCCAGTTTCTTGCCAGGCAGATAGGTCTGCTCTCCGCAGATCGGCAGCCCGAGGTGCCAGAGATGAACGCGGATCTGATTCGTGCGGCCAGTGAGCGGTTGTACCTCAAGGAGTGCGGTGCCGTCAGCGAAACGCTCAAGCACTCGAAATGAGGTCTTCGCGTCCAGGCCGTTTTCTTCATCGATCGTGCGCGACCCCACATCGCCGGCGACATCGCTGATGGGCAATTCGCAGCGGAACGTGTCCCCCGGCGGATGGCCTTGCACACGGGCGAGGTACACCTTTTCCACTTCGCCACCGGCGAACTGCGGCTGGATCAGGCTGGCGAAATGACGGGTGCGAGCGAACACGACCAGGCCGGCAGTGTTCGCATCAAGGCGATGGGCCGGCCGCGGCTTTTGCGGCGCGTACACCGTATGCAGGATCGACTGCAGCGTGTTGCGATTGAATCGGCCGCTCGGGTGGAGCGGCAGTGGCGCGGGTTTGTTGACGATAATGAGCGACTCGTCTTCGTCCAGAATCTCGATGTTCGCATTGACATCGTTCTCGATTGTTGCTGGCAGCAGGTGCACATACTGTTCGCCAGCGCGAACGACCTGTTTCTCCGCACCAGGCACCCCCTCGCGGTTCAGTATGCGTCCTGCGGCAATCAGGGAAGCCCACTCGTCTCGTGGCACATGCCGGAGAATCGTGCAGAGGAAATCGAGCAGCGTCAGCCCGTCGCATCTCTCAGGCACGTTCAGCGGTCGCTGGTTGTCATAGGGAATGCTGCCAGGAAGTGGATGGGTCGCCCGGCGGAGTTGGTCGTGCCGTTTCGCCAGCGTCCGCGCCCGCTGCTCATCGGCCGTCGCATGGCAGTAGGGACAACTGATCCCCTTTTGAAATCGCGGATCCTGGAGGTCTTCGGGCGTCAGCGGAGTAAGGCACGCGAAGCACACATCGCTGCTGGTTTCACTCAGTTCAGGATCAACGCCCACCCGCTTGTCGAAGACAAAGCACTCCCCGTCATAGTGCGCCCCGCCGACGTCCTCGAAGTATTTCAGGATACCGCCGTCGAGTTGGTAGACCTGCTCGAACCCTTCCCGCTGCATGTACGGCCCGGCCTTTTCACAACGGATCCCACCGGTGCAAAACATGACGATCGGCTGATGCTTCATTTTCCCCGGTAACCGGGCCACTGCGGCGGGAAAATCGCGAAAGTGATCGATGCCGAGGGTCACGGCATTGCGAAACGTCCCGAGCTTCACTTCGTACTCGTTGCGTGTATCCAGCAACATGACCGGCCGCCCTTCGTCGAGCCACTGTTTGAGTTCACCAGGCGAGAGTTTGGGCGACGGAGAACGGGCTGGATCAATCCCCTCGACGCCAAAAGCAATGATTTCCTTCTTGATCCGCACGAGCATCCGCGTAAACGGCTGGTGATCGCTTTCGCTGAATTTCACCGGCAATTTGCCGAGACCGGGAATTGTTTGAAGTTCCGCGAGGAGTCGGTCAATCGATTCTCGCGATCCCGCCAAGAACAGATTGATCCCCTCCGTGCTCAGCAGGATCGTCCCCTTGAGAGCCCATGCCTTGCAATTCTTGAGCAAGCTTTCGCGCAGGGCCTTCAGGTTCTCGAGCGGTGCGAACTTGTAGGCTGCGATATTGGTAGTCGAAGTCATGCGAAAATCTGCCTGTTGCGGAACCACTGTTGCCCAATCTATTCTTTTGAGGACACCTCGGGCCGGAATCACTCGCTCATGCCAACCGCCGTCCGTGTGACGCTCATGGTGGCCACGCTTCTTGCGATACCTGCCGACGCCGCCGAGCCAGTGCGGTTCGTAACCTGGAACGCTTGTGCGGTCTTCTCACCGGAGATCGTGTCGGAGCGAGCCGCCGAGTTGGTGGATGCGGGGAAATCGCTGCGACCAACCATCCTGGTCCTCCAGGGAGTCACATCCCACGAAGTCGTGCGAATGACCGCATCTCCACGGGCTTCCTTCGTCATGCCATCGTGTTGCCGCCAAGAAGTATGAATCCGATCACCGCGCATGGGCATCGGCTCATGATTGCACCACCTCATCGGAGCGACTTCCCGTCGTTGCAGGCTGGCGTCGAAGCCGATTCCATGCTGCAAGGGCCATTTCACGCACGCTTTGCACCACTTCCCAGCGGCGCACGACCACGTCGACCAAGAACAGCAGGACCAGCAATTTCAAGAGCGCGGGCCGAAGTTCGACATACCGAGCATGACCGACGCGGGCGTAGCTCGGCAGCGCGGCCGCATCGGCCGGCACGACGCTGCCGCCGGTCAGGGAGGCGACCTCTTTCAGCAACGACGACTGCACCCTGCCCGTCGCAGATTCCCCAGACACGTTCTGCACGAGACCAGCAGACACGACCTCGCTGTCTGATCGCGCCCGGACCAAATACATGCCTGGCCCGTCGGTGGTCACGTGGCCGGCATAGCGTCCGGGGCCAATCTGATCGAGCACGCCTTTGCCGATCGGCTCGAGCGTTGATTCGATCGCGTTGGCTGGCACCACAAACGCCTCATATTCGACCCGGGCACCCTGCCGAAACTTCGACGCATCGGCCATCAAGTCAACCATGATGTCAATGCCCGCATCGCTCCCAGCCACCGCGGCTGACGTTCCCGCTTCCCCGTGGTGGATCAATCGGAGATCCATCAGTTGTCCCTGTGGCTGCCTCGCGACTTCCCGCAGCACTTGCGACCAGAACTGGCTGTAACCCTCCGGCCAGGTCGCAATCCACAGTGCCGACCAGCGGCTCTTGCAGTCGCTGGTAAACGCCATCACTTTCCCCAGTCCAAACCGCCACGACGCCAGCAGTGGATCATCGAGGTCTGTGACCAGCGGAACCTGGGCCGTAGCCTTGCGATGGGTCTTGACGTATCCCAGCAGTTGCGGTGCTGCATCGGCAGGCCAGCCCCGGGTTGCCTCGTGGCGTTCGACGGCACGGGGGAGGAACGGCTCTTCCCGGATCAGCTTGCCCATGTGCGTCATCGCGTCCTGCGTGAAGATCCGTGGGAGGTGCGATGCGTCGTTGGTCGTATAAAACTGGCCGCCGCCGAGCTTCGCAATCATCTGCAACAGGCCAAGGGCCGCCCCCTCCCCCACGCCCACGGTGGAAATCGTCACGCCGTCATTGTGGATTTGAGATGCGAGTTGTTCGTAGTTGCCGCCGGCGGTCTGTCCATCCGTGAGGACGATCATGTGCTTCACCTTGGCATTCACCGATGCAAGCGCTTTGCGAGCTTCTTCCATGCCCGGCTCGATGTTCGTGCCGCCGGCGACGTTCAACGTGGCGATCTGCGCGGCAATCGCCGCAGGGGACGTGACCCGCGTCATCGGCACGACACTATGAGCACTGGAATCAAATGCGATCACCGCCACGTAGTCCTTGCTCTGCAAAAGGTCGACGGTCGCAATCGCCGCAGACTTACACAGCTCGAGCTTGTCGCCCCCCATCGAGCCGGAGCGATCGATCACCAGCGCAAGGGCGGTGGCAACCTTTTCCTGCGTGTCAGGAGCCTTCATTTTGACGGGCAGAATGTCTTCGATGGGTGTGCGGTAGTACCCGCCAACGCCGAAGGAATTCTTGCCGCCGATCATGAGAAATCCGCCGCCAAGCTGCTCGACATAATCGCGGATCACAAGCATCTGCAGGTCGGACAACTGCGTCGCTGGGATATCGGAAAAAATCACGCCATCGTAGCCCGCCATGTCGGCAAGACTCGTGGGAATCGCCGTTGCCGGCCGGGCCACCAGCCGGATGCCCTCCTTTGCCATGGCCTTGGCGAGGTAGCCCGCCTCGCCGTCTTCCCCCTCGATATACAGCAGGACGGGCAACCCCCTCACATCGACCATCCCGAGCGCCTGGTCATTGTTGGCGATTGCATCCTGTGCAAAACCCTCGACGACGGCGCGGTAGGTATAGAGATTGCGTCGGTCGGGCGTGCGACGGAAGGGGACCGTGATGTGCTCACCGACCTCGAGCTCCAGAGGCTTGTTCGCGACCTCGATACCATTCTCGAACAGGCGGATCGTGCCCGATCCGGCGAGCGAACTTTCCACATCGGCCAACAACTCGAGCTCGGCACCCTCGTGGAGGCGGGTACGACTGGGACGGAGCGACGCGACCCGCACGTCTGGTTTGGCCTCCCCGGGAAATGGCACCACGTCGATCACCACGTCGGCGGAAGCAGCCTGCCTGGCCGTAGCTTTCAGGTCGCCCCGAGTTTCCATGCCGTCGCCGATGACCACGATGCGGTGGGCCGTAGCCGTGGGCATCAAGCCTCGCGCTAATGCGACGGCTTCGGCAATGTCGGAGTTGTGACCTTCTCTTTCGACCCACTGCGGATCGATCTCGGGCGCCTGGCGTGTCGCCGCGGGGAGACGCAGGACAATCGGCGTCTGCCCCGCCGAGACATACCCGACCTCCGTGGAGAGGGGCAGATGCGAGGCAAACCCTGTGGCAAGGTTTGCCTGCTCGAGCAGCTTTTCGGCCCCCTGGCTCTGGGAGTGATCCAACACAAACATCACCGTCTCGCGATGCGTCGTTTGATGCCATGCAGGACCAGCGATCGCCAGGACGGCAACGAGGACCGCGCCGCAACGGACCGCCAGCAAAGTCACCCGTCGCCCATGCGACAGGGCCCGATGGGATCGCCAGGCGAGCACTGCCAGCAGCGATGCCGCTGGGACAATCAGCCACAGCACCCAGAGTCGCTCGAAATCCATTGTTATTCCGTACCTCTCCCGTTCAATACACCGAGTGCCGATGAAACAGCCAGCTCTCGACGAGAAGCGTGGCAAACACAAGCCACAGCAGTGGCACGGTCATGGCTCCGGAGAGTCCGCGATATCCAGGCCCAATTTCTGTAATCGAGCTCCCCGTCGGAGCCGCTGGAAGCCGAGACTCGCCCGCGGACAGCAAGGCAGCGCTGCCCTGATCGCCGCCGTCCGTGGACCAGAGCCCGATATGATCGAGCTCGGCCCACTTTCCGGTGATCGCCGTCTCGCCGGCGTCGGGAAGGCCAACCTTCGGGCCTGTCCAGGTGATCCGTGTGCCGTTGGCCTCGATGAGCTCACCGGCGCGGTGATTGTTGCCGTTGAGCGTGTCCATGGTCGGTTGCGTCGCCCAGTAGATCGCATTGCCTACGAGCAGGGGATACGACGGCAAGCGCCAAAGGTTCTCTGACTCGACGGCGGAGAACGGCATGATGACAACACGCTGGCCGTGGACCTCGCCTACGGCCAGCAAGGGGCCGGCCGGGCCCACCCACAAGGGTTCGAGCCCCGACCTCGCCGGATCGGCATCGAGCACGGACTTCTGCAGAAGGGACACACGGCCTGATGCCACACCGTACAGCACCGGGTGCTGACCGCGTGTGACACGTGGTGATTCAACGGGCAAACCGGAACCCTTGATCGGCGCGACGTGGATCGGGCCCACCGAGCGATCTGGATCGATCGCGATGACTGCAACATCATCGGGCCATACGTCGGGCAGCCAGTTTTGAAACACGACCACATCGACAGGCTTGTCTGGCGGCCATGCGTCGGGGCCGCCGGCGAATACCCGCACCTGCGTATCCTGCCCGACCGATTGCAACGCGAACTGAGTGACAGCGTCTGGCTTTCGACGGATCCACAACACGTCGATCGGCTCGACCGGCGGCACACGAGCAACAACATGATTGTCGAGTGCCAGGGCATCATCGGCAGCAGTCACCTCCAGGGAGAGCACGTCGCCCGCACGGCCAGCTTTCAGCGGCAGGATCAGATGCTCTTGACCACCGGCTTCGATGGTGAGGGTGCGCATCGCGATGAGCTCTTGATTGCGTCGAACGCGGACATGGGCCTCGGCCGGCCGCTCCCCGGTGGCCGCGAGTTGCACGAACGCCTCGAGCTTGTCTCTCTGCATCGGGGCACGACGCATTTCGAACGCCGTCACCCCCACGTTGACCGGCGAGGGGAGCGCCATGCATACGTGATCGATCGCGATCATCGCACCGGTCTTGGCTTCCGTCGTCGCGACCGCGTCGGTGTAATGCCACATCGCGGCAGGGGTATCGATCTGGGCAATCTGCGTCGCCAGCCGCAACGCGTCGATGCTGGCGCCTTCGATCGGCCGAGGACGAATCGACTCGATCGCGCGGATGATCGCGCGCTCGTCGTAGCTGCGTGCCAAGATGACAACCGGTCGATTGTCGTACGCGACGACCGACACCGCCGTACCTCCTGGGAGCCCCGCCACGCGAACGATGGCATCGCGTCGGGCGTCGTCCACCCGTGTCCGACCTCTGCCATCGACCGCCGCCATCGATGCGGATCGATCAATCACAATCACCACGCTGCGGAGCCCGCCGCTGGGCGGGGAGATGACGAGCCCTGCGATCCCCGCCACGGTTGCGACGATCACGACAAGCGTCAGCAGGAGCGACAGAAAGCGTTTGAGCCGGCGAAGCCATGCGGATTCCTGATGCTCGACCGTGAGGGCTCGGAAGAACAGAAGCGTCGATACATGCTGCCGCCGGGCCCTCGGCCGCACCAGGTACAACACGAGGGGCACCGCCGCAGCGGCCAGCCACGTCAACGCCAGAGGATCAAGCAATCGCACGAAAGTGACTCATGGGTCGTTGGTCGCGACATCCACGCCTGGCTGGCTGCTACGGCCCAGCCAGGGCGCTGCCTCGCGACAGGAGCGAGAGGAACATGTCTTCGAAGGATCGATCGGTGGTCCACGGCATGTAGTCGATGCCCCGTTGCATGCATGTCTTCTGAAGGCCGTCCCGGAAGGCGGTGACCAGCTCCCCATAACGATCCATGTCTCGGCGGGTAAGGCAGAAGCGTCGCATTTCCTGGGTTTCCACATCCAGCAACTGCCATTCCCCCAGGAACTCGGGGTTCAGTTCTGCCGGATCCATAATGTGAATCACGTGCGTTTCAGCCGGCCAGTGCGCCGCGTGCGTCATTGCCTGCTGAGCCTGTTCGATCGATCGTCCAAACAGGTCCGAGATGACAAACACGATGCCCCGACGATCAGTGTTGATGCGGAAGTGGCCCAGGGCGTTGTCCAGATCGGTCACGCCGTCAAACGGGATCGCGGCCAACTGCTGAAGCAGACTGCGAATGTGACCGGGCCCTTTCAGGGGAGGCGTCTGCCGCGCGACGGCCGTCGCCATGCTCATGACTGATACGCGGTGCTGGCTGATCATGGCCAGGTACGCCAGCGCCGCCGCCATGCGGAGGGCCGCGCCCCGCTTCCCCGGATACGGATCGATCATGGAGACACTGGCATCGACAAGGATGTGAACGTGGAACTCCTGAATCTCCTCGAAGAGCCGAATGAAGAGCTTTTCCAGCCGGGCATACAGCCGCCAGTCGATGCCGCGATAGTCGTCGCCCCGCACATACTGGCGGTGGTCCTTGAACTGCCTCGTGAAGCCGGTGGCGGGCGTCGGCTGCACGCCGCGACGTCGCATCTGCCGGCGCTTGCGGAGCTGGAAAAACAGCGAGCGGAGCTGCCCCAGAAAGCGAGCGTCAAAGAGCGTCGGATCCACGGCATGTGGGGCGGAGCCATTCATGGTCATGGTGCCTGGCGGAGGACGCCCACGGCGAGGATGCGGCCGGGCACGGGGCTCGTGATCAGCGTCCCGCCAGCCGTGATGCAATCGACCGGCGGCATCATCGCGCCCCAGTGCCCCTGGCCCGGCACCATGAGGCTGATACCGCCGAGCATGTAATTGACGTTTGTGGCCTGTCCTCCCCGCCCTGTGGCCTGTCCTCCCTGCCCTGGCGCGACTGGGGCATCGACCACGTCCTTCGGCCAGGATGCCTCAAACACACGTCGTCCGGTGACCACATTGATACCGGTAACGCCACCTGGCTCCGTGACATAGGCCAGCGGGCCATCAAGCACCGCGGCCCGCCGCGTTCCCCCAACTCCCCCCCGAACTCCCTGTCCGTGCTGCGGGCCGCCCAACGGAATTCGCTCGACCTGCCCTGTCTCCAGCATGACCGTGCTGAGCCCTTGGGCGTCAAGAAAACATGCCCGCGAACCCTCCAGCCCGATGAATGTGCCACCGATAGCCACCGAGGTGCCCGACAGGGGCAGATCGAGCGGAAGCAGCACCGAGCCCTGCCCACTCGCCAACAGAAGTCGCTCGCCGGTCATGATTCCGAGACGCGGCTGGCCTCCAACGCTCGACAGGTTTGCCCAGGCGTTGGCCGGAAGCGTGAGCGCCACGGGGGTCTGACGGGATGGCATGCTCGCGTTGAGGTTGGGCTGTGTCA
Organism: Pirellulales bacterium; assembly: GCA_041744595.1. Classification (GTDB taxonomy): domain Bacteria; phylum Planctomycetota; class Planctomycetia; order Pirellulales; family UBA1268; genus QWPN01. The sequence goes on along the minus strand of JBGTKO010000273.1, from coordinate 22,104 downwards.
TATTCACAATTCGAACCGGAGCCGGGCCGCTGGCAGGGTGACCGGGCCTTCCGAACGGCGCGGCAGATTGCCCAACCACAAAGCCCGAGGGTGACGGCGCTCCCGATGATCCACCCGATCCAGGTCTCATCGTCACCGCCGGGCTCCCGCGATCCGCGGGAGCCTCCAGTCGCAGGGGAAACTGGCCGCTCTCCGCAGAGGCGAATGACCAGACCTCTTCCCGGCGATCCAGATCGACGATGCTGGCGCTGGTGCCGTACACAAGCCATGTCGGGCCATGCCGCCACGCACCGCAACAGGCGGCCATGGGTGCCCCGGCTCCCGGCGACCTCGATGGGCTGGCCGTCAACGCCCATTCGTCCGTGAGCTTGCCGGTGTCGCGATCGATGACCAGCAGCTTGTGGTCCGTAGGGTCGTACGCCCAGAGGTGTCTACCGTGTACGGTCAGACTCAGCGGCGAGATTCCTGCTCCAGCGGAAGGCCCACCCGTCAGCATGAGCGTCTGCCACAGCACACGTCCGTCATCAGCTGCCAGGCACACGACCGCTCCACCACTTCCATGGTAGAGCCGATCGGCATCGAGCAGCGGCGGTGTGACTCGGTTGAGGCCGTTGACGTGGTACGGACGGCCATACTGATCGGTCCCCGCAACACTGGCTTGGCCCAACGCCACCGAAGGGATCGCCCGTTCTCTTTGCCAAAGCACTTTTCCGGTGGCTGCACTGACCCCCCATATCGTTCCCGTGGCGTCCACGAGGAGCAGTCGACCGTCGCCTGGGTCGAGCACCGCCAGCACAGGGACCTGTCCTGGTGAGTCAAATCGCCACAGCACGTCGAGACGGCCGTCATCGGGAACCGGGCCGCGGGGAGCCCCCGACGCATCCGCCGGCGAATTCTGGTGCGACGGCAACGGACCGGTCAGCATGCGTCTGGCCGTGTCGATCGACATGCCGAGCCCGCTGGGAAAGCTCACGCGAGCTGGTGCCTTCGCATCAACGGGCCGGCCCGCCCGCGCCAGACGGTCCAACTCGGCGAGCGCCTGGTCGCGTTCATCAGAACGGCCAAGCCGCTCGAGCACGCGGCCGCGGCACCAGGTGACCCACATCGCCTGGGCATCCGACCCGCTGATGCGTCCTGCGGCATCGAGCAGCGCCAACGCATCGGCTGCGGGAGCTTCGCCTTCCATCGCCAGAAGGCGTGCAATCGACCGCCAGTAGGATTCTTCCAGACCACGTGCGAGCGTCGCCTGCGTCTCCTCGGAAAGCGGCATGCGATCGATGCCTACCATCAAGCGACGGATCGCAAGCCGAAGGCGATCCTCGTCCCGCCGCATCGCCAGCGCCGAGAGCCAGTGCTCCCAGGCCGCTCGGTTGGCAGGATCGACGCGTGCGATCCGCTCGTACACGTCGCCGAGCCTGGCGACGTGACCATACTGCGTGAGCACGGCGACCAGTTTCTCGAGAAGCTGAGGATCATCAATGGCCGAGAGATCGATGGACGGGAGGAGGCTCGCGATGTCCTGGCTTCGCCCCTCAGTCGCCATGAGCACCACCAGTCGTGCCTGAACCTCAGGCCGCGCGGCCGGTTCCTCGTCGGCGAGGGCTTCGAGTTGGGACTTCAGTTCGCCACGCTCCTCGGGAGCAGACGCTGCGGTCAGCAGGGCAATCAGCCTCCGTCGAACCGAGGGCCGCCACGGCGGCTGAGTGCCCTCTGGCGGCTCGGAGAGCATCTGACGAAGCATGGCATGCACGGCAGCGGCCATCGGCCCGGCGTCGACCACGTCCACGAACACCATGCGTCGCTCGACGTCTTCGGGCGTCAGAGTGGCCGTCTCACCCTGCAGCGTCTGAAACTCCTCTTCAAGAAAAACGTCCGCCGAATCGAATACGTCATGGAACTGCAATGTCGCTTCAAGCCAGCTTCGGTATCGCGCGGCGGTATCTGCAAGCGGCCGCGCGGCGGCGCTCAGCTCGCGTCCGCTGCGGACATCACCCAACTCACCTTCGACCTTGAGCAACAGCAGACGCAGTTCCAGATTGACCGGCTCGACAGGGATCCGAGCCCGCAAGGCCCGACGTGCTTCGGGGTACATGCCCTTGTCGATGAGCAGCCCCACGAGATCGAGAAGGTTTTCGATCGTTGCGTCTGGCGGGAGCGGTTCGGCGAAGAGTGCGGCGGCTTCGCGTTGGCTGTCGAGTGCCAGATACACCTCCGCGAGCTCTCGACGCACATCGAGTCGGTCCGGCGCCATCGCGACCGCCTGGGTGAACAGGTCCACGGCATCCCGGGGCAATGCCGTGCGGCGGACAAACCTCGCCATCTCGAGGAGCCGGTTCAGCCGCGGTCCCTCAGCCATCGCCGCCAATCGTGGCGTCAGCAGCCGCTTCGCCTCGTCCCGCCTGCCCAGCACATAGAGCGTTCGGGCATAGCGATCGGCAAGGTCATCGCGATTGGGCTGGAGCTCGAGACGCTTGGCCAAATACTCGGCGCGGCCCCGATCATCCCGCAGCACGTCGAAGAGCGCGAGCGTGGCGTTTTCGATGTGCGGCGATTCGGGCAGCCGTGGTGACGCGTCGAGCAGAACGTCCAGAGCGTCACGTCGCATCTCAAAGCCCTCGAGCAGCCGCGCCAGGTCCAATACCGCCACCGGGCTGTCCTGTCGAGCCGCGAGTCGCTGGCGAGCCTGATCGATCATCGAATGACGCTCCTTGGCGTCGGTGACCAGCGCGATGCGCCGCCGGAGAATTTCATCCCGTCGCCAGTAATCATGGGCAACTTTTCCGAGCAGTGCTTCGAGTCGACGACCGGCGTCGCCGGCTCGGTTCAGCCCGACCTCTGCGTCGGCCGCGAGCAACTCCATCTCCACCATGACTTCCGGGGCCGGCTGCCGATCGAGCCCATCGTCCAGCAGCGTCAAGGCGGCGGCATGGCGGGCGTGCCGCATCATGACTGAGGCGACCTCCGCCACCGCCTGTGGTGAATCGCCGACCATGCCGGCGAGAACGTCGAGATACTTGTCGAGGAGATCGTCGCGTCGCTGGGTCGCCGCCTTTGGCAGTAATTCGTCGATCCACTGCCGCTTTCGCGAGGTGGACGTCTCCAGGCCGATCGCTCGATCCAGGGCGTCGAGGGCAGCAGGGTCACCATCGGCGTCCAACTGTTCGGCGAGCAGATACTGCACGAACGGCACCTCAGGCAGCCGCTCGGCAGTGGCTTTGGCGGCAGGACCTGCTTCCGGGTCGCCCATCGCCCGCAGGACGCGAAGCAGCACGATCCGCGCCCCGGCGTCCTGCGGCCACTGGTCGAGGTGTTTGCGATAGAGCGCGACCAACGCATCCGCCTGATTGGCGTCGCGGTACAGCTTCACCAATGCAGTGAGCGGGGCGGCCAACGTCGGGTCATGATGAAGGGCCTTCCTCAGAGGAAGGCTCTGCTGCATCAGGGCCTCACCGCTTTGGGCACATGCGACAGCAGCGGCGAGGAGGACGACGACGACCGCACAAAGGCTTGGCGATCGACGGAAGGGAATCGGGCGTGACATCCACTGGAGTCTCATGCGGTTGCGGCGGGCGGCCTCGTGTGCTTGATCACATCGTCCACGATCGTGTCGGGGTTGATCGACTCGGCCTGTCCCTCAAAATTGAGCACCACGCGGTGGCGGAGGGCGGGCCGCGCGATCGTGCGTATATCGTCGAGGGACACGGCGGTGCGGCCCCCTAACAAGCACCTCGCTCGGGCCCCGCGAATCAATGCCTGAAGGCCACGCGGGCTGGCCCCATACGACACATACCGCCCGACGCTCGGCAACGTGTTGCTACCATCGGGATGCGTTGCCAGGATCAAAGACGCCGCGTAGTGCGTCAGCGGGTCAGCCACCGGCACATGGGTCAGCAGTTCCTGCATCTGCACCAGTTCGTCAGCCTCCATGACCATGCTGAGATCGACCTCGTTGAAGCCCGTCGTTCGCTTAGAAATCTCGACGAGCTCCTTGACGCCGGGGAACGGGACTTTCAGCTTGAAGAAAAAGCGATCGAGCTGGGCTTCGGGGAGAGGATAGGTCCCCTCCATTTCCAGCGGGTTCTGGGTGGCGAGCACGAAGAACGGACGTGGCAGCTCGAAGCGTTCACGGCCGGCCGTCACGCTCCTCTCCTGCATGACTTCGAGCATCGCAGCCTGGGTTTTGGGTGTTGCCCGATTGATTTCGTCGACCAAGAGCAGGTGGCGAAAGACAGGCCCCTTCTCAAACTCGAACACCCGCCGCCCATCCTCGTTTTCGTTCACGATGTGCGTGCCGAGAATGTCGGCGGGCATCAGGTCGGGCGTGCATTGGACACGCCCAAAACTCATGCCCAGCACCTTGGCAAACATGCGGACCAGAAAGGTCTTGCCCAGCCCCGGCACCCCCTCAAGCAGCACGTGCCCCTGGCTGAAGATGGCGATGAGGCAATCCGTGACCAGTTCCTCGTGGCCGACGATCGCCCGCGCCAGCTCATCCCGCAGCGCGGTGAATCGCGTGCGAAAGCCCTCCATGCGTCGCGACAGTTCGTCGATGCTCATGGCCTGAGGGGGCGAATCAAGGGCGGTGATCATGTTCCAGTTGCTCCCTGAGCATGGTGAAATAGCGGAGCACCTGCTCGCGTCGCGATGCGGGTAGTGGCTCAGCGTGAAGGGCCTCTTCTTCGGCAGCGATGAACGCCATGGCTGACTCGCGACGGGCGCGGACGGTATCTTCCCGATGAAGGCGGCCGTCAATAACCTGCGTCGTCGATGTCCCCGGATTGGCAGGAGCGGCGGCAACCGTCGCGGTGCCGGTGGCCTCATGAGGCTTGGTGGGATCTGCCCCAAGCTTGGCTGTGCCATGGCCCGCCTGGAGACCGCCGGCCATGGCGCCAGGCATCGGTGCGCTACCAGCCACGACTCCACCCACGACTCCTGGCACTGGTGCGATGCCTGGCGCCATCCCGCCGCCATCGCCGGGAACAGGGTTTTCGTTCAGTCCGAGGCCAGGCACCGGTGGCTCGCCAGCGGCCGCGCCCTCCCCGGCGAGCGTCATGGCATCGGGCTCCCCGGGCACAGGAGCACCACCGCTTGGCACCAGCATCGCGGCATCCAGCGGCTCGCCAGATCCGGGGGCTGGCATATCGGCCAGCGGCATGAGGGCCTGCGGCATTGAGTGGTCATCGTCCCTGTCGCCGCCGTGCATCGGACGTATCGCCAAACCAGGCGCCTGGGCCAGCTGCTCTATACCCTGTTCACCTGCCTGCATGATCCGTTGCCCACCGCCTCGGAGCTCCTGTGCCAGTTGCTCCAGCCGCTCGGCGGCTTGTTGTCGCTGGTGAACACGATCGAATTGCTGGGCCAGCTCGTCGAATCGCTCACCGGCCTCGTCAGGCTCGCCGGCCTTCAGGTTGTGATGTGCGGCCTCAAGCTTCGCGCCGATGGTGTTCTCACGATCGGTTTCATCGGCAGCCTTCATCGCCCGGTCGAGCGCATCCTCGAACCGCCGCTGCTCATCGAGCGTCAGCGTTTTCGACTCGAGACGCTCCGCAATGGCACGGGCCTCCTCGGCTATTTTGTCGGTCTGGGAAGCGCGGATCGCCGCCCCAAAATCTGTCGTGTCGGCATGCCGCTCGAGCTCCTCGATCATCGAGACACTGAGCGACTTTGCATCGCCCCCCATCGCCTTGGCGAGTGCCTCCGCCTGACGTGCCAGGGCGTCGAGCTCGGAGAGCACGCCCTCCGGCGTCTGGGTATCGTTCTTGGCAAGTCGCCCTGCGGTGTCACTCATCGCACGCTCGAGTTCGCGGGCTGCCTCACGCTCTTTCGGCGTCATGCCGTCAAGGCGACTGATGTCCTTTTGCCTGTCGGTGAGGGACTTCCCCACTTCCCGCGTGCGAGCCAAAGCAGTTGCATCGAGCGGTACCATGTCACGAGGCAGCGGGGCCACGAGGAGCCCAGAGACAGCGAGCCCCACCAGGAGCGGCGGGAGTGCGAGCACGCGGCGGCATCGCGGCAAGGGCAGTTCCCGCCAAAGAGCTGGCCACGCCTCGGCGAGCGACTCGCGGGCTCGCGTGAGATGGACCAGCTTCGCCGCATCGGGTGAGGTCTCGCCCTCAAAGCAGTATGCCGACAGGAATGCTTCGCCTCGGCCAGCCGTGTGGTCCCACACCGCGAGGGCCGTGAGTGGCGGAGGACGGGTGAACCACGCGTGGATCGCTGTCGCCACCATCCACACGGCAAGGCCGAGAGTGACCCAGGGCCACTGGGTGTGGTATCCACCGCGGAGCCAGACCGCGACCATGGCCAAGACCAAGCCGCCACAGACCAACGCTGAGGTCTGATGCAACACGGTGACGCCGGTGCGGAGCGCCAGCCGCCGGGCCGCGCCGCGGGCTGCGTCACGAAATGTCAGCGTGCGTCTGGGCATCGTACACTCGCTGGGATTCAATCGATCTGGTCAAGGATCATGCTCGCTCGGCGTCGGACTTCGGCATCCTTGCTCTGGGTGCTCGCTTCACGAAGCGCACCCGAAGCCAGGGGGCCCAGGGATGTCAACTCTCGCTGGGCCGACTCGCGGCGGTTCCAGTCGGGATCGCCTAGGTCGCGAACCAACTGAATCGCGCGAATGGAGGTCGCCTCGGAGACGACTGGAGTCGGCACGGCCACTTCGGAGATAGTCCCCGCGGGAAGGTGCCATACGCCACTCCCGAAACGGACAGGAAGGGACGCAGCCTGATAGCGGCCAACCACCGTGCCGCCGCCCCACAGTTCAGCGCTGAAGACCACGCCCGAATGGCCGGGCACCGAATCGGACTCGTCGGTGACGTTTCGCATCATCTGTACCTGCTCAGGGGGCACCGGAATCACTCCTCCCAGCGTCAAGAGTGATATCGCATTCAGATCGATGCGACCGGCCAGCACCTGCCCGCCAGCGAGGACCACGTGGGGCTCATCCACACGTTTGTCGTCCCTGCTTTCGGGCGGAGTGACAACCTCGGTGCTGAGCATCTTGATCTGACTCGTGTGGAATTCCTGCGGACCGAAGGCAACCGTGTTGACCTTGAATGCCGTGCCGTCGAGGAAAGCGAGAAAGCGACTGCCGTCGGTCAGGGAGACTTCGAAGCCAGCCCGCTCATCCGTCACATTGCGGATCCAGCGGATATCACCCAGGGCAAGCCGTCGGCTGCCCCACGGCGTCACCACGGTGATGTGCAGGTCCGTGTCGGCGTTGAGGGCGAGCCTGTCTCCGTCAAAAGTTTCGAGGAGGGCCGCATAGGGGGGGGCCGCGGCCGGTTGCTCACGCGTGACGATGCGATCCACCATGGCAAAATCGAGATCGATGTGCGGTCCGGATGTCAGTGCGAACCGAAGTCCACGAGCGGTGATCGGCCCGGTTAACAACTGGCCGTCCCGCAAATACACCTGCGTATCACGCCCTCGGAATCGTGGTCCCGCGAGGGCGGCAATATCCACGATGTCAAAAGTCTTCTCGCCATAGCGGGTGTTGATCGAAAGTTTTTCGCACGTAGTCGTGCCCTTGAGGCGGGTCGTGTCGCCAATCGCCAAAAGATCCTCGGGACCCTGCTCGAGGTCGAGGTCAACCGGCAGCGTCCAAAGCACTGGCCGCTCAGTCGAATCAAACCCGCCGCTTCGCCAGTTCACGATCGTCTGCTGGATCGCCTTGGGCACGTCGCGGGTGATGCTCGAACTGTAGAAGCCTTTGAAGAGCGCGGAGGCTTGTTTTTCGCCCGAGGGCGGCGTCGAAATCGTTCGCTGGCCGATGACCGTGCAAAGCGACACCGTCTTGCCGGGCTCGACCGGCAGGGTGTACGTGGCCACGATCTGGGTGTTGTGCTGAATCTGGAGGGCGGGTTTGACCTTGCTTCTTGGCACATTGAAGGCGAGCAGAGCGCTCGGCCTGTTTTGGCCAGGCTGCGCCACGCAGATGAGGCCGCCCTCGTTTTTCTCAAACATCATCACGTTGACGCGGCCTGCATTGCTCAGGATCACCTGGGCCTGAGCATTGAAACCAGTCTGGTATGACACGGCCACGTTGACCAGGCCGCCGCCCGTATTCCTGAACGAATCGATCCACCGGCAGCCGGCGTTCGCGGCATCGACCTTGACACGACGGGTCACGTCAATGCCATTCATGTTTTGCTGGAGGACGTACTCACTACCGTCCGCTGTCATCATGTGCGACTGTCCGCTGAAGCCGCTACTGTTGACCCGCAGCACCATCGCGTTGGAAAAGCAGTAGTTGGTCCCGTGGTTCACGTAGCCACCCTGTTGGACGTCCCAGATGAACCCCTGGCTGTCGGTGCGGTGCCCCCACTGGACGGGGATGAGGCCCTGCTGAGACTGGCCGCGGGCCTCGCTGGAAAGGAACGCAGTCGCCATGCATCCCACGACAAAACCAAGTCGTTGCAATCGCATCATCAATCGCACTATCAATCGCATCATGGAGATGCCTCGACGGCAAGAGGGGCATCCGGTTCGCCGGCCGGCTGACGCTCCGGCACCACAACCTCCACGATGTGCTCCGTCGGCAGGAGCCACTTTCGCTGCGGCGTGGTCACCTCCAGCATGCGTTGCTCGACACGGCCGGTGATGGTGCCGCCGCCGCGGATGACAATGGTGAATTGCCCAGGCCCATCGCCGTCGTCCGCCTTGGACATGGATTCAAGCCTGGCGGTATCAATCGCCGTGGCACCGACCGGCCCCAGAACGTTGATGGTCGGCGTCGTGATCGTGCCGACGATGACGTTGTCACCCACGAGCGTCACCGACGGAGCCTGTTCACGGGCCACCCGCCGCCGTTCCAGTTCGACTGAGAGAGCTTCGACCGCGTCTTCTCCATCGGGTAGCTCACGGAAGCGTGTCAGAGAGGCCACCGTATACGGCGGGAGCTCAATCCGCCCAAACCGCAGGGTGTCGGGCTGGAGCGCCCCGCCGCTGAGCATGACGGTCATCCGGGTGCCGTCTTCCAGCCTCAGGACGTGGACGGGCTGCGGTTCCGTGACAGACTGAAAGGAAGCCACGTCATGCATCACCGTCGTCAATGTTCCCCAGGGTGTCACCATTTTCAGGGCAGCGTCGTCTCGGCGAATGGCCAGGCGATCTCCGACCATGGTGGTGACGAAACCAGCCGCCGCTCGGCTCGGATGATCATCACGAGGCGAGACGGCAGCGACCAGCCGGTCAACCTGGTCGGGCTTCAGGGTCATGCCGCCCCCCGCATCAGTGGCCATCGTCATGCTGGCCGTGGTGACAGGCCCGTTGAGGATCTCGCCGTTGCGGAGATGGACACACATCGGTGCACCCACGCCTTGGCCGCCCACCAGCAAAGCCACATCATCCCAGGCCACGGACGTCGGACCAAACACCGTATCGACCGACACACCGTCGCACGTAACCGTGCCGAGCAAGGAGGCATCCTCGCCGACAACCAGGACGTCCTGATCGCCACGCTCGACGCCCACATTTTCGGCAACGGTCACCACGGCCTCGGTCAGCCGCGCTCCATCGATCACGTTTCCTACCTTCGCATTGACGAGCAGCTCGGCAAGGGATTTTGGCACCTGCGGGTCCGTGAGCCGGCGCTTGAAGAATGGCTCGAACATCGATGCAACGTCCGCAGCCGAACCGCCGGCCTTCCGCTGGGCCACCATATGGACAATCGCTTGAGTCTCGCCGGGCTTGAGCTTCAGGGAATAGCGAACCGTGTATTCGCGATTGTTCTGGACAGCGATCGATGGACGAATCTCAGCCCAGGGGTCACACACGACAAAGACGACGCTCGGCCGTGATCCCCCCTGCGACACCGTCATGAATCCCACGTCGTCTTTGTTCAGCGCCCCTCCGCTGAACGGTTTCCCGCTGCTCGTCAATGCGCCTGCCGTGGTGCCACCCGTAATCGTGTAGACGTCCAGGGCCACATCGACCGGTTGCGTGGGGCTGGGATTCGTCACCACCTCGATGTAGCGGGCAGCACCACGGGCGAGGTCAAGCCGCACACGCCGCGTGATCTTCAGATTATTCGTGAGCCCGGTGAACACATACTCCAGACCATCGGTGGTCATCTTGCAATCATTGGGGTTGAACTGATTCCTGTTGACGCGAAGCTGAAGCCCCCCGTCGAAGCAGTCATTGGACCCGTCGCCGATGCCGCCCTGTTGATTGATGTCCCATTGAAATCCCCCCGCGTCCTGCTTCGCTTTGAAATTGGAATTGCCGGTTAGAATGGTGTCGTCGGGCGTGGTGCTGCTTTCGCCCGCGAATTCGTCATGCACAAGAACGGCGGGGCGATCCGCCAACTCACTCACGGCCGCCGAATCAGCGGCCTCGACTTGCCCACCAAGCACCCCCAATGAAAACACCATCGTCACGACGCACGCACGAGAAACGAGGGCAACAGCTTGGTGAACACGGAACATGACTGGTACTCGACTGTGATAGCCCTGTCGTCTGCCCGCTCGGGTCTGTGACAAAATCTGCCCGATTGAAAAGTGTACCGCAAGAGGCCCAGGGACTACCTGGATGCCGTACTGGATGCCGTATCTGACGCGGCGGGCGGGCGGTGGCTGAACCACATGACGACGGCGTAGAACACGGGGGTAAAAAAGATGCCGAAGACGGTGACGCCAAGCATGCCCGAAAAAACGGCCGTACCCAGAGCCCGACGCATCTCGGCGCCGGCACCTGTGCCGAGGACCAGCGGCACGACGCCGAGGATAAAGGCGAGGGATGTCATGAGGATCGGTCGCAGCCGAAGCTTGGCGGCTTCGAGGACCGCTTCGGCGGCCGTCGCGCCGGCGTCCTGACGCTGCTTCGCAAACTCCACGATCAGAATCGCATTCTTTGCGGCGAGGCCGATGAGCACCACAAGGCCGATCTGCGTAAAAATGTTGTTGTCGAGGCCGACAAGCCACACGCCCGTGATCGCGGCGAGGAGACACATCGGCACGATCAGAATGATCGCCAGCGGAAGTGACCAGCTCTCGTACAGTGCGGCGAGTACCAGAAAAACAAGTACGGTGCCGAGTACAAAGACGCGCGTGGCCGTGTTGCCCGCGAGTATCTGCTGGAGGGAAAGCTCTGTCCACGCGATGTCCATGCCGGAAGGAATCACGCCCTGCCCTGCGGGCGGCTGCGCCGCGAGCGTCTCGAGGATCGCGATGGCATCGCCCGAGCTCGTGCCGGGGGCAGTCTCGCCAGAAAGCTCGGCCGAGGGATAGAGGTTGTAGTGATTGACGACGGCCGGACCGCTCGATTCGCGGACGGTGATCAGCGTGGCCAATGGCACCATCTCTCCAGCCGCGTTGGGCACCTTGAGCCTCGCGATGTCCTCTTGCTTCATCCGAAACGGAGCATCGGCCTGAACCGTCACCTGCCAATTTCGACCGAAGGCCGTGAAGTCGTTCACGTAACCGCTGCCGAGATTGAGCTGAAGGGCCTCGTTGACAGCGGCAATGGACACCCCCTGGGCACGTGCCTTGGCCCGGTCTACTTCCACAAAAACCTGCGGCGCATTGGCACGAAAGGTCGTTGTGACACCGACGAGCCCTGGCTGCGCACCTGCCGCCTCCGCAAGCGTTTCGAGGGACGCCTGGAGCGCCGCCGGCCCGGCCGAACTGCGGTCACGAAGCTGGAGCTTGAATCCGCCGGTGCTCCCCATGCCTTCGACCGGCGGTGCAGGAAACACCGACACGATTGCCTCCGGCACATCAGCAAAAGCCTTCCGAAGCCGCTGGCCAATCGTGCGTGCAGATTTCTCAGGGTCGATCGCCCTCGCAGCAAACGGTTCCAGGAGCACGAACATCCCACCCGCATTCGGATAGTTCGTGCTCGTGATGAGGGAGTAGCCTGCAACCGAGATCACATGATCCACGCCTGGCGTCGCAAGGGCCTCCTTGGTGAGCCGCTCCACGAGCGGCTGTGTCCGCTGGAGGCTCGCACCGTCGGGCAACTGGCAGTTGACGACGAGATAGCCCTTGTCCTGTAACGGGATGAATCCGACGGGAACACTCGTAAACCCGTAGTACGTGAGGGCCATGAGCCCGACATAGGCCCCCAGCACCACGATAGCCGCCTGCAAGAGCACGCCGACGATCGCGCCATAGGCTCCCGTTGTCAGGTCAAAAAAGAGATTGAAGAGTTTGAAGAAACCGGCGAGCAGCAGATTGACGAGGGGCGCGACCAGAAAGCCTGTGACTCCGCCGACCGAAAACAACAGAAGCCGAACAACCCAGACCTTCCACTCGTCAGGCACCCCGGCCGCGGCAAGCCCAGCCCGCACAATCGCCAGATCTTCGAAGAGCCATATGACGAGGAGTCCAGCGAGAAGGGCGATGCCAACCGCCGGCAGGGCATCCCGCCGCGGTGTTGGAGGGTGCTCGCCCGTGTGGCCTGAAAAGAGGATGGCGCAAAGTGCTGGAGCGAGGGTGAGCGACACAAACGCAGAGATAGCCGTGCTCGCGGCGATGGTCAGTGCAAACTGCCGGTAAAACTGACCGCTGATGCCAGCAATAAAAGCCGTCGGCACGAACACGGCAGCGAGCACGAGCGTCATGGCGATCACCGCCCCCGACACCTCCCGCATCGCCTTGTGCGTGGCCTCGCGGGCTGAGAGCCCCTTGGCAAGCCACCGTTCCACGTTTTCGACGACCACGATCGCGTCGTCCACGACGATCCCGATCGCGAGTACGAGGCCGAAGAGCGACAGATTGTTGAGGGAGAATCCCAACAGCCGCATGACGGCAAACGTGCCGATGAGTGACACCGGCACCGCTAGCATCGGGATGAGCGTCGCCCGCCATTGCTGAAGAAAAATGAGAACGACAATGAAGACGAGGACCACGGCCTCGAAGAGCGTCTTGGTGACCTCGTGGATCGACTCATCGACGAAAACAGTTGTGTCGTAGTGAATCCGGTATTCGAGCCCGGCAGGAAAGTGCGAGGCGAGCTGGTTCATCTCATGCCGCACCCGCTCAGCGGCGGCCAGGGCATTGGAGCCTGGAAGCTGGAAGAGGGCGATCGTGACGCTTTCCTTGCCGTCAAGCCAACTTGTCATGTCGCTGTTCTTGGCACCGAGCTCCACGCGGGCGACGTCAGAGAGCCGGACGAGGCGGCCGGGCTGCCCGCCACGGCCAGGCTCCGACTTCACGATCACCTCCTCAAAGGCCTCGGCGTCGGGCAGCCGGCCCAGCGTCGTGATTGGCACCTGAACATCGATCCGACCAACCGACGGCTCCTGACCAAGCTGGCCGGCGGCTACTTGCACGTTCTGTTCGCGAAGGGCCCGCACGACGTCAGTCGCCGCGAGGCCACGAGTCGCGAGGGCCTCAGGATCGAGCCAAATTCGCATGGAGTAGTCACGGGCACCGAGAAACGCAACGTCGCCGACTCCCTCGACTCGCGCCAGCGCGTCCTTCACATGGATGAGGGCGTAGTTGCTGAGATACAGGAGGTCGTAGCGACCGTCGGGCGAGACGAGATTGACGCACAGCAAAATACTCGGTGATTTCTTCTTGGTCGTCACCCCCTGCCGCTTCACCTCCTCAGGCAGCTTGGCCAATGCCACGGCGACTCGGTTCTGCGTGAGTACCTGGGCTTGATCGATGTCGGTGCCAAGCTGAAACGTGACATCGATCGCCGCCTGGCCGTCGTTGGTGCTCTTCGAGCCCATATAGAGCATCCCTTCGACGCCATTCACCTCCTGCTCGATTGGCGTGGTCACCGTGTCGGCAACAACCTGGGCAGACGCGCCGGGATACACCGTTTGGATCGCGACCGTCGGCGGCACGATCTCCGGATACTGCGCGATGGGCATCCCGATGATGGACACGCCGCCGACGATCAAGATCACGATCGAGAGGACCGTGGCGAAGACCGGGCGATCGATGAAAAAGCCTGCCATGCGTTTCCCAGTCAACCACCCGTCAGGAGTCTTGGTGCTGCTCGGCCGACCCGAGCGTGGCTTCGACCGGCCGGACGACTGCTTCCTCGCGAGCCTTCTGGATGCCTTCGATGACGATCCGTTCGTCGCCGGTCAGCCCACTGGTGATGACCCGCAGGTCACCGTCGAGGATGCCGAGCGTGACCGTTCGGTGTTCGACGCGATTGTCGGCCCCCACGACACACACATAGCGGCGACTCTGGTCGATTCCGATCGCGCGGTCGGGAACGAGCAACGCCGGTTCCGGATCGCCGAAAGGCAGCCGGACTCGCACAAACATGCCGGGCAAAACGAGGTGGTCGGCATTGGGCAACTCGGCCCGACACCGGATTGTGCCTGTCGAGGACTCGGCTCCCACATCGACAAAATCGAGAATACCCCGCCTTGGAAAACCTCTGTCGGCGACGAGCGCCACGTCCACGGGAATCTCGAGCTGCTTGATGTTTCGCCACTCGACGTCGGTCGACCCATCGGCCTGCCGCTTCGCCTGTGCCTGGGACCGTGAACGCAGAACCGATTTCTCATCAGCCTCGAAATAGACGTGAACCGGAGCGATGCTCACGACCGTCGTGAGCGGCGAGCTTCCGGTTGAGTCAGCAGTGACAAGATCACCTGGGCTCACATTCCGGGCCGAGATCCGGCCATCGAGCGGCGCGGTGAGCGTGCAGAACTCGAGATCAAGGGCCGCCTTGGCCAGCGCCGCGCGGGCCTTGTCGAGCATCGCCTTCGACATGTCCCGCTTGGCCTCGAGGATCTCATAGGCCTCGCGTGTGACCACGTTCTTGGCCACGAGCGGCGCCGTGCGGACCACCTCTCGCTCGTACTCCGCGAGCTCCGCAGCCTGCTTGTTCACTTCGGCAGCCGCCTGGTCACGGGCGATCACGTATGGCCGCTCGTCGATCGTGAACAGGGGCTGCCCTGCCGCTACCCGCTGGCCATCCGCAAAATGCACCCTCGTCACGAACCCAGACACACGAGCCCGGATATCGACCTCGTTGATGGCCGCGGCGTTCCCCGTGAAGACAACGTACTCCGTGACCTCACGGGCCACCGGCGCCGCCACCCGCACCTGCGGCGGCGGAACTTCTACGATCGGCGGAACAGGCCGGCTACAGCTAGCGACAAGCAGCACAGCGAGCGACCCGAACCAAAAACAACAATGTAGCCGCATACTCGACCCATGGTGACAAGGAACGATAAAAGTTTACCCCCAACCGGCGTCCGTCGTCATCCAAGGCAAGGCACTGCTTCACTCGCCGACTTGCGGAATTTTCGTGGACCCTTCTAAGCTTCGGAGAGGAGGAGTTCTATGCAAATTTCTACCACCGACCAGCAGTGTGCCACACGAGGGTTCCTTGTGGTTATCTCGCTGCTTTGGACCGGCCTGGCGGGAGCTGGCGACTCGATTGTGACTCTTCGCGGTGACGACCCAAGCGGCAAACACGTCGTGGTGGTCATTCCGAAGCCGACCTATGAGGCGTCGTTGGGGTTGGCAGGGCAACTGGCCACGTTGCCTCTCGGGCGAGGCAGGCTCACACTGGTAGAAGTCCAAAACGTCCCGGTCGCGGAACGGGTGGCCGAATTCTTGGCTGACAAGTTGCCCGCCGATGATCCGCCCACGCAGGTGTGGGTGCATGAACCTGCCGTCGCGGTGGATACGGCAGGAAGGAAAGTCGATAAGCCGACCCTCCGCTCGAGAACAAGTGACCACGAACAACTCGCAACTCTGGCTTCTCGCGCCCTGGCGACTGACGTGGCTGTCGAAAGCTTCAATCTCGAATCGTCACCGAACTCTTCGCTCTGTTGTGACACGGCGTTCGTCTACCCGGCGGCCATCCCGCACTCCCGTCAGCTCCGTTTCACGAGGCTGTTGGTGACCGCGTTGTTGAAGCGAGAAGGAATGCTCGCAGCCAACCTCGATTGCCGCTGGCAGCAGTTGCGAAATCGGGCGCCACGACGGCTTGTCGCGCTGTATGACGCGGAAGGCATCAGTGGTCGGTGCCCTCCCGAACTCGAACGGATCGCGGCCGAGCGAGTGAAGGACACCTTCGTCTATCGCGTCTGTGCGGAAGACATTCGCGACGGCGCTCTGGCGTGTGCCTCGGGCATCATTCTCCCCGGAGGAAGTGGTAAGAAAATTGGCGATGCACTCCAGCCCGACGGGCGTCAACTTCTGCGGGAATTCATCAAAACGGGTGGCGGCTACGTGGGCATCTGCGCGGGCAGCTTCTTTGCCTCGAGTGGCGCGGACAACTACATGCAGGCGGTCCAGTTGAAGCACAGTGTGCCGTCGGGGCGGGGCCGTTCGATGCTGGACATCGAACTGACAGACGATGGCCAGAAAATTTTTGGCGATTTTCCCCGCACTATTCCTATGCTCTACAGCGAGGGCCCGGTTTTCAGGGCAGCCGAGCAGCTCGACGGAGGTGATCCGAATTTCGTCGTGTTGGGCCGTTTTAAGACTCCTTCTACGGACGCCGAAGGGATCGTTCACCATGACATGGTAGGTGAGGCGGCAATCGGCGCCGTGCACTATGGGAAGGGTCGCATCTTGGTCATCAGCCCACACCCCGAAGCGAACGAAGAGAATTTTGACTTCGTCGCGCGAGCGATCGGTTGGACGCTGAACGCAGAGGCAGAGCCCCGAGCAACGTCGCCGTAGATTGCTCGAAAGGCCCCCAGGCGGTGGCTCGCCACATTCCAGAAGAGCCAAATCGAAGGCCCTCTTGACAACTGTATGAGTGTTATCATACACCATGACAATGTGATGCTGCTCTTCAGAATCAATCCGCATTCGGGCGTGCCGGTTTACCGGCAGATCATGGATCAAGTTCGCTACCACCTTGCCGCCGGCACCCTGTCGCAAGGCCAGCAGTTGCCCTCGATCCGGGAGCTCGCCGGCAGTCTGGCGGTCAATCCCGCCACGATCGCCAAGGCCTATACCGAGCTCGAACACGACGGGCTCATCGAGCTTCAGCGCGGCCGCGGGGCATTCATCCACCCAAATCCGCCCGCCATGAGCCGTGACCAGCGCCGCCAGCGGCTCCGTCACCTCGCTGACCAGATGACGGTCGAAGCCCGCCAGCTCGGCGCCGATGATGTGGAGATCCATGCCGCGGTCGACCAGGCTCTCACCCACTTGAGGCGACGAACATGAAAGAAGTTGCCATCCAGGCCATAGACCTCTCCAAAACCTTCCGGCCCGCCGTGGTCGCGGTGAACGGCCTCGACCTGAGCGTGCCGCGGGGCGCGGTCTACGGTCTCATCGGCCGCAACGGCGCCGGGAAATCCACGACGCTTCGGCTCCTCATGGGCCTTCTTCGGCCCGACCGCGGCACAGCCCACATCCTCGGCCAGGATCTCCGCGACGCGGCCCGCGAGATTCGTCAGCGCGTCGCCTATGTCTCTCAGGAACAGCAACTCCCGTGGGGCATGTCGGGCGAAAACCTCTTTGAATACTTCGGTACGCTTTATGACGGATGGGACCAGGCGTATGCCATTGAGCTCGCACGACGTTTTGATGTCGATACCGCTCGGCCACTCGGCACACTCAGCGGCGGCGACCAGCGGCGTGTGGCCGTCATCCTGGCGCTGGCCGCACGGCCCGACATCGTGATCCTCGACGAGCCGGCCGCAGGCCTCGATCCGGTGTCTCGTCGGCAGCTCATCGAGGCGATGATCGATTTTTTGGGAGACGGCGGCGAACGCACCGTCCTCTTCAGCACCCACATCCTCGCCGACCTCGAACGCGTCGCCGACCACATTGGCCTCATGGACCGCGGCCGCATGATGCTCTCTGGACCACTCGATACGCTCCAGGGCAGGATGCGGCGCGTGCAGGTGATTTTTGGTGGCGATCATGTGCCTGCGGGTTTTGAGATCCCGGGCGAACTTCGTCGGCGCGTCGAAGGGCCGGTGCTGACGGCAGTTGTTCGCCTTACCCGCGACGACCAACTGAACCACCTCCGAGCACATGAAGACCTCCGGGTGCAGGAACATCCACTCGGCCTTGAAGACCTTTTCCTTGATCTCATGGAGCCCGGCCCGCACGCGACGGGCGAGCACGAATCCTTTCCCTGGTGGCGAAACTCCTGATGAGCGATTGGACAATGCCTGAGACCGCGTCACGCAGCGATGCCTATCCCTGGCACAACCTGGCCGATCGACGGACATGGGCCGGGCTGGCCCTCCACGAGTGGATGCCCGTGTGCCGCCTTCACGGTGGCTTTCTCATTGCCTGGCTCGCCGGGTTCTGGATTCTTCAACTGGTCGATCATCCCGGCTGGCTCATCGCCTTTGGCCTGCTCTACACCGTGATCGCGACGCCCGGTATGGCGGGCAGCGATGTCATCAACGGCACGGAGGAGTTTTCGTTTTCACTGCCGCCCGGACGTGGGCCACTTTTCCTCACCCGCATGGGCATCGGCCTAGCGTTTCTGGTCATGACCACAGGCGTCGGAAGCCTCGCGATGGCCCTTGATGTGCCCCAGGTTCTCTGGTCACTCGTGGCCACAAGCGGCATCACCGAGCCGTCGCGGCCCGTCTCGCCAGGCTATCTCTATTCGATGGCCTTGCTCGTGCCCCTGGCCGCATTTGCAGGGACCTTCACGATCGCGAGCCTCGCCGGCTCACGAAGCACCCTGTGGTTCTCGTGGATCGGCGGGCTCGTCGGCACCGGACTGCTGGTCTACCTCATGCTCCTGGCTGAGTCGCTCGTCTGGAACAAACCGAACGGCTGGTTGGCGTGCGTGGCCTTATTGCTCACGAGCGTCTTGGTAATGCTCTACGGGTACACCGCCTACCTCGGCAAGGAAGCCGTAATCGGTGGCGGCCGCTTGGGCGGGGGCCGCACGGCCACGGGCGTCGTGATCGCCATCATCGCGATCGCGTTGCTCCTCTTCGCCGCGATGAGCGTGTTCTGGGTACGTAAGAGCGAATCGAAACCCTCCACACGTCGCGCCGCCGAGAACCTCACCATCCATCCCGACCCCATTGAATCCGCGGACTGAGAATTCCATGTCTCCAGCCATTGCTCTACTTCCCGTTCTCGCGATCCTGCTGGTCGTGATCCTTATCGCCTTCGGCCCTCTGCGTGGTTGGTGGCGATTCACCGGAAGCACGTCCCGCGCCTGGCATCCGGTTGTTCGCATAGCCTGCGGAGCGATCGCGGCAGTGCTCATCACCGCGGTGACTGCCGCAAGCTGGAACGCCACGGCGCCGCACGTGCCTGACAACGCACTGTTTCTGCTGGCACCCCCGGCTGTTTCCGCGTCCGCGGAAGTAAAGGACGATGAACCTGTCCCCTCAGAAATGCCGTCGCAGGTGATCTACACGGTGCTCGCTGTGGCGGTGTCGGACGGTGTCATGACACCGATCGACGGGAAAAGCGAGGTCACCACCATCCCTGGGACCGGCAAACGGAGCACGGATTACACGATCACAGGTCGCCTTCCCGGCGGCAGTTTCAAGACCGAATTCCGCGTCGATGGCACCTATGAACGGTACGGCAAACGGGTTGCTCTGAGTGGCCGCCAGATCACCCATTACGAAACTTTGGGCAGCATGGGATCGCATGGCCGTGGCCTTCCCGACGTCGGCCAGTTTCAAATTGATCGCGTGTCCCAGTGGGGCCAATCCAGAGAGCGTGGCCCGCTCTCGATCCTTCCCGATCAGATCAGTGACAACGTCGTCATCCTGACGCATATCGCTCTCCTCGACGGCAATGAGCCACGGAAGGTTTCGGCGAACGTGTGGCTCGATGAGCAGAAACCAAAACTCGATTCCGGCGGCGACGATTTCCGGCCGAGCTACCGCCCCCAGTCAGTCCCGAACGGCATCAATATGCTTGCGTATACCGGCCCTGCCTCAGCGCTACTCCTGCTCGCGGCGATCCTCGCATCCCAATGCTTCGGGCATCGCGGCATGGCTTTTGTCGTCTCGCTCGTGGTGGCGGTGCTCTTTGCGGTCGCGATGGACCGCATCATGGTCGAGCGACACGGGGCATGGCTCACGGCGCATCCAGCCGACACCGACCAGCGAGCGGGCGTGATCGCCCGGATGCAACACAGCTTTTTTCATGCGGGCCGCGTCGAAGCGATCCTCACCACGATCAAGCAGTGAGGGTGCCCGATCACGGTCGGACGATGATACGGAGGGGGCCACCTGAGCCGCCGGCGATCTTCATCGGGAGCGCGATGACGACCGCGCCCTGTTCTGGCAGTGACGACATGTCGGCCACGTTCTCAAAGATCGGGACGTTCGCCGAGCAAAGTGCCACATGCGCGCCAAAGAGCGTCGAGGGTCCGTGGTCGATGCTCGCCGTGTCGATGCCGACCGCCTTGATGCGGCGATGCTCGACGAGCCACTTAGCCGCATCAGGGGCGAGCCCCGGAAACCGAAGCAGTGGCACAGCCTCGGGACCGGTCTTCGCGGTGCCGAGGTACGCGGCACGGTCGCCCCATCGCTTCGCCCAGCCGGTTCGAAGCAAGACGATCACGTCGACGAGCTGCCGACTATGCCGCTCCTCCCAAGCCACAAGGTCGTCGGCCGTCACTTCGTAGATCGGGTTCGCCTCGCACTTCGCCGAGACATCGATCACGACGGCCTCGCCCATGAGCCGGTCGATCGGCACTTCATCGACCGTGTGCCGTCCTTCGGCGAAATGCCGCGGGGCATCGAGATGGGTGCCGCCATGCTCAGCCGTTGCGAACCGATTGGCAGCGTAGTAATAACCCTTGGGCGTGACGCCATTCTTGCCCCGCTCGAACCGAAAACCGGGCTCGGTCGGCCAGTAGATCGTTGCGTCGTCAAAGGAATGCGTGAGATCGATCCAGGAACCGGTGGCGAAAGGGTCTCCACGCTCGGGCTGCTGGGCATGGGCAGCACTGCCCGCGTACACGGCAATCGCCACGAAGAGAAGTGACGCTAACGCACCGAAGCCTTTTCGGTCCTCGGCAAATCGCGGTCTTCCTCCATAGAAGCCCACCTGCGCGAGCAGGTGGGACTGCGGATGGAAGGCCACCCTTCTTGAAACCATGCGCGGGCTCGCCCAATAACCCGCCGTCCCCACGCTTGCGCGAGGGGCTTTCATGGGAGGAGCCGCTTTCTTCCCAAGAGACACGCCTTGATACGGGCTCGAGATGAGTCGCGGCACGACCATCATGGAGTCGCGTTGGCCGCTGGCTTTGCGTCGGCTCCGGCTGTATCCCCGAGGGCCTCGTCATCGACCCGCACAAGGAGCAACTGCTCGACCTTGCCGCCATCGCGGTGCACGAGGATCGTCGTCTGGTCCTTCGTGAGGTTCGCCAAGCCCGCTTCGTAGACCGGAGTCTTCTTGTCGCCGATCGCCCAAGCGGCTTTCTGGGTTTTCTTATCAACCTTGCCGGCCATGTTGGTCGTGGAGTCAGACACCGCGTCGTAGTAGGTGCCTCGCAAGAGCCCGTCCTTGCTGATCGCCAGGCTCATGAAGATGCTCGGGTTGGTTTCACCATCGCGGGCAAGGGCATACACACCCAGCGGCCGCCACTCGGCATCCTCACCGACCTTCGCCGATGCGCCTTGCGACGCAAGGTCAGAAGCCTGCTGGGCATACTCCTCGGCCGACCCGACATTCTCCCCCTGCACGTAGACGCCGTCATCTTCGTAACAAACCGTCGTGCCGTAGTCGTAGGCGACTGGGACGGTCGCGTATCCGCCCCAGCCAGCAAGATCGCCCCAGCCGAGGCCTGCAACCATTCCCCATCCAAAACCGCCCCACCAGCGGCCTCCCCACCAGTTGTTGAAGTGGCGGTCATACCAACCACGGCCACCGTGCCAGTCGCCGTGATGAAAGTTGTTGCGGATCGCGTCTCCGCGATTGGCGAGCGTCGATCTCGAATAGGGCCTCACTTCGCCACGACCAACGGCCCCACCGGGAAGACCCCGATTCGCGATCCGCTGAAAGTCCGCCCGCGAGACGTTGCCCGCGCCCGCAAAGTGGCCTGCACCATCAAGCCCGCGGTTGCCCATGCCATCCAGGCGACTCGCGCCATCTCGGCCTCGCCCCGCAGCACCATCAATTCCACGGCCACCAGCACCATCGAGTCCTCGGCCCCCGGCTCCATCAAGCCCACGGCCGCCAGCACCATCGAGGTTTCCGCCGCCGTCGA
>JBGTKO010000272.1:0-6923 GCA_041744595.1 Pirellulales bacterium | reverse complement strand
GAGCACGAGTTGCACGTCGCCTTGCTCGAGGCCGACCGAAACCGTGCCGTTGGAGATGCGATCGCCAATCAGGCCAGTGCTCACCCAGTCGATGTTGCGGCTGAGCAACGAGCCGAGGCCGTCGTTGTCGAGGATCGTGACTGTGGCGGGCACTGAATCGTTCGTGATGACTTCGCCATTTGCTGCGAGGATATGAACCGTGACCGTCTCGTCCCATTCGCTGATCGCGTCATTGACAGGAATGACTCTCAGGACGGCCGATGATCGGCCCGATGGGATCAGGATCGTTCCCTTGCGGGTGGTCGCGTTGAACGTCTCCTGGCCCTGGAAAATGAAATCCTTGTCGTTCCCATACTCGGCCGACCCGCTCACGATGAACTCGACAAGCCTGGCATTGCCGGCGTTCCCCTCACCGCGGCTGAACGTGAAAGCGCCGAGGTCCAGGGGCTGACCGAAGTTGAGCGGCTCAGTCTCGGAGGCGAAAGCGTTTGTCGCCGAAACAACAAGGGGTGTCTCGCGTGCCGTGACTTGGACGGTGTCTGTGTCAACCCCGCCGGCAGAGAGCGTGAACTTGATGTCCCCGTCTGCCTCGCTGGGTTTGATGGCCTCGATCCAGACGGTTCTCGCAGCGAATTCGGATGTCGAAATCGACGTCGTCGTCGCAGAAAGAATTTCCACCCCATCGAATTGGCTTGTCCATACCCGAACCTTGTCGGCGCCCGACGCGATGGACAAGGTGGCCGTGACTCCTGCCTGGAGCCCCAACGTCATCGGCTCCCGCGCACCACCCACGGAAACGTATTTGCCCGGCTCGCCGGCCTTCTCCTCGATCGACTCCTCATGAAGGCTGTGATCGATCGTGCCGGAGTTGTCGCTGTCGATATCGAGATCGACTTTGTCGTCGTCGATGATCAGCGAGAAGGCTTTTTCTGGTGCGTACAGCCAAGCCCATCCAGGCAACGAGTACTCTTGTTCCCAGTACTCGAACCCCGGCTCGGACGCTCCGAACGGATCCGGCCACCACACCCCAAAATCGACGGTTTCGTCTCCCTCTACCTCGTTGTCATTGATCACCGACAATGTCAGGGTCACGCTAGATTCACCGGCTGGAATCACGATGACGTGTGCCCCAAAATTGCCGGGGATGCCGGTGTAGTCCACGCCAGCCGTAGCCATGGGACGATATACGGGTGAGTAATCGTAACGCCGAGGCTTCTCTGCAAAGATTATCGCCAGCGGTGTTTCAACGGGGTAGGGTTCCGGCCCACGCAGCCCATCGAGGTAGTTGAAATCCCACAAATTCGTAAACGTGAAGGAGAGGCTTGTCGAACCATCCTCTTCCACGACGGGCACATTCGCTGCGATGACGATGAATCCAAGCTCGGCAAGATTGTTGTCGGTCGTGAGCGTGCCGACCCCCAGGATCACGTCATCAAAATCTCCGTCGTATTCCAGGCCCAGCGGATTAAGCTCCGTTCTCGAGAGATCCTCCCACGAGAAGAGCGTCTCGCCCCATGACGTAGACGATTCGTGGGCATGGTTGCCGCCCGGATTCATGGTCGGCATCGAATAGAATCGCGTTGTCCCGGCCCCTATCGCGTCCGATCGCTCGATAAAGAAGGCCAGCCGTGTGCCCGCCGCGTAGGGGCGGTCAAAGAAAATGGGGAAACCTGAGTTGTCGATATGGAGATCGCCAAATGGCACAACCGGGTCAAACAACGGATCTTCAGGACCATGCATGGTGTGAATCGGGTAGCCATCGGCGTCCACCTCGTAGGCGTAGAGGGCGTTCGTCAGCGGCGTTTCCCCGCCGCCATACCGAAACGAGACGAACGTTGTTTCACCTGGGTTGCCAGGCACCGTATAGACACCTTCATGGCTGGGAGTGGGGACGTGGCCCGTCAGAACCTTTTCCACACTGGCCGAGGTCACAAACTGAAGTGACTGCCCGCCACCAAGAGACTGAACGTCGGTGGAGTACAGATTGACGAAGGTGGTGAGCACCACACTGCTCACATCAAGACGATCAAAGCCCTCGTCTGGATACTCGTCGATGATGTCTGTCCCGGCGCCAGATGCGGAGGTGTAGATGTAGTCGTCATTGCCATCCCCGCCGGCCATGTAGTCATCGCCGGCTCCGCCGATCAGCTTGTCATTGCCACTACCCCCAAAAAGAAAATCATCGCCACCGTCACCGCGGAGCGTGTCGTCTCCGTCTTCGCCATAGAGCTCGTCCCTTCCTTCACCGCCTTCCAAGTGGTCCGGACCGTTTCCGCCAAATATGAGGTCGTCGCCGGATCCACCAAGAATTGTGTCGGCGCCGTCGCCCCCATGAAGGCGGTCGTTGCCACCGCCGCCGGTGATATAGTCGTCGCCGGCATGGCCCCGGATGATGTCGTTCCCGTCATTGCCATGGAGATTGTCGCCGAGCGGCGTGCCGTCGATTCTGTCGTGGCCGGGCCCACCATAGATAGTGACGCTGCCGTCTGTGAGCCCGGAAAACGCGAAGAGATCCAGAGTTGAAAGGTCCATCCTGTCATCGCCAGCCCTGAGATCGGCGACCAACGTCGTGACATCAGCAGCCCTGACTCCATCGCCAACCATCTGGCCATTGACCAGCACGTAGAGAACGCCGTTTTCGTCCAAGGTGCCGACTGTCACGATGTCGTTGCCGGCCGTTCCCACGATTTCGAGCCGACCGTTGGCGAAACTCGTGGTGACGACGATCGGGTCCACAGGAACCGGTCCTACGTACTCGATGCGGATCGCATCGGCGATGGCAAGGCCGTCGCCGGAGCTGTTGGTCATCCGGACGACAAGTGAGCCGTTCACGACACTGAACATGCCGAGATCCTGGAAGTTCGTGGCGTCGGCAACCGCGTCTGCGGCAGGTGAGACTCGTTGATTGACGCTGATCGCCCCGACCTCGAGACTGCCGTCGAACACGGTGTAGGGCACGTTCGTGCCGCGATTGGCACCTTCGACCCACGTCGCCGAGACGCGGTACTGACCGGCCGGCAAACTCGGGAAGGCCCACTCGGCATAGCCGCCGGCAGCACCGAACTCGTATCGATAGTCGCCCTGGTAGCCACCGGTGAACGACGCCCACGACTGGGATGACACGAATACAACACCCGGACTACCGTCATCGATGATTCTGGTCCCATACGCGCTCGTCAGATTGCCCAGGACCGTTTCGACCGTATTCGCGTTCATGAATCGAAGCGATTGCTCGTTGGTGAGAATCTGCACCGCGGTCCAATCGAGGCTCACCGGACTGAAAAGCGTGAGGTTCCTCACATCGACGACATCGACTCCTTCGCCAGGAACCTCTTCGATCGTGTCGGTGCCAAAGTGATCCAGACCCTCGAAGATGTACCAGTCGTCCCCAGCCCCCCCCGCGAGATAGTCGCTGCCGTCTCGGCCGAGCAGTTGGTCGTTTCCGTCACCACCGTATAAGAAATCGTCCCCGAGGCCCCCGCGTATGATGTCGTCTCCCGCGTCGCCATAGAGATGGTCATTGCCGGCAGCGCCTGTAACCAGGTCGTTGCCGTCGCCTCCGAACACGACGTCGTCGCCGTTGCCGCCGTAGAGCTCGTCATCTCCGGCGCCGCCGATGATCAGATCATTGCCGTCGTCTCCGTACAGCAGATCCCCGAGCGGCGTACCGATAATCGTGTCGTCGCCGGCACCGGCGTAGACCGTGACCGATCGGTCCGAGAGCCCGGAGAATTCGGTGAGATCCAATGTGGAAAGATCGATTGTGTCGTTGCCATCTCCGAGGTACGCGACGAGCGTCGTCACGTCGGCAGCCCGCACGCCGTTTCCGACCGGCTTGCCGTTGACTTGCACGTAACGAACGCCACCGTCATCAAACGTGGTCACAGAAACAATGTCGTCCGCAGGGGTGCCGAAAATGTCGAGGCGACCGTTGACAAAGGTCGCTGCGACGGTCGCCGGAAAAGGCGGCGGCACGATCGGTCCGAGGTATTGGAGGCAGATTGCATCGGCAATTGCCCGGCCATCACCCGAACTGTTGGTCATTCGCACGACAAGCGAGCCACCAACAATGGCGAACTCGCCCAGGAGTTCGAAGTTCTTGCCCCCAGTAAAGACATTCGCCGCCGGAGCCACTCGCTGGTTCACGTGAGTGGTGCCCGCCTCGACGCCGCCGTCGTAAAGGGTGAAAGGCACGTTCGTGCCGCGATTGGCGGCTTCGAGCCAGGTAGCCGAGACACGGTATTCACCCGCTGGTAGGTTCGCGAAGGTCCACTCGGCGTAGCCGCCGGTGGCGCCGAACTCGAACTGGTGGCCGCCTCCGAAGCCTCCGCCAGATGTGCTCCAGTAGTTCGTGGACACCAAGGCGAACCCGTTTTGCCCGTTGTCGATGACCGTCGAAGCATTGACGGCGCCAGTGAGGGTGATCGCGAAGGCTATCTCGTCCTGGTCGTTACTCGGAAGCGAAAGCGTGCCGTTCAAGCTGCCGACGCTCATGGCTGAGAGCTGGATCTGGAACGTGGTCGACTCGCCTCGGGCAAGCGTGGTCGCTCCGTAGGACGAAACGAGCGTGACGCCCGCTGGCATGTTCGCCTGAGTGAGCGGCGCGAGCAGAAGGTCGCCAAGTCCCGAATTCGTGACGGTAAACGTCTTGGCCGCGGTGGGCGTACCAAAGAACGCGGTGCCGAGGTTCACGGCAGAGACACCGTCTATCAGTTCGGTCGTGCCATCTGCAAACACGCGGATGTCGGGAGTGAGCTGGACAGCCCCGAGATGTTCGATACGGACGGCGTCGGCGATGGCTCGGCCGTCGCCCGAGCTATTGGTCATCCGGACGACGAGCGACCCGTTGATGATCGAGAATGCACCGAGGTGCTCAAAGTTCTTGGAGCCCGCAATGACATCGGGATCGGGGATGATCCGCTGGTTCACCCGCACCTCGCCCACATCCAGACTGCCGTCAAAAATCGTGTACGGCACGTTCGTGCCACGGTTGGTGCCTTCGAACCAGGTTGCCGAGACCAGGTATTCACCAGCCGGGAGATTCTCAAAAGTCCATTCGGCGTAGCCATTGGTGGCCCCAAACTCGAACTGGTGATTGCCCCCGTACCCGCCGCCAGACGTGCTCCAGTAGTTTGTGGACACGAGCGTAAAACCGGCGCCACCGTTATCGATAATCTTGGAGGCATTGACGACACCGGTGAGCGTGATGGCGAACGCAGGTTCATCGGGGTCGTTGCTGGGAAGCGACAGGATGCCGCTCAACGGTCCGGGGCTTGGCGCGGCCAGCGCAATTTGGAACGTCGTAGACTCGCCGCGGGCAAGGGTCGTGCTGCCGTACGATGCGACGAGAATCACGCCTGCCGGCATGTCAGCTTGCGTCAGCTCGTCCAGCACAAGCTCGGTGAGTCCCACGTTCTTGACAGAGAGCGTTTTGGGTGTTGTGGGCGTGCCGTAGAACGTGGTGCCGAGGTTCACTGTGGAGACGCCGTCAGTCAGCTCTGTGGTTCCGTCGAAGACGCGGATGTCTGACGTCTCTTGAGCAGAGCCGATGTGTTGGATGCGGACGGCGTCGGCGATGGCTCGGCCGTCGCCCGAGCTGTTGGCCATCCGGACGACGAGCGAGCCGTTGACGACTGAGAACGATCCCAGGTGTTCAAAGTTCCTGCCGCCGGCGACGACGTTCGCTGCCGGGGCCATGCGCTGGTTCACTCTCGTTGTGCCGACATCAAGGCTGCCGTCAAAAACGGTGTACGGCACGTTCGTGCCGCGGTTGGTGCCTTCAGGCCAGGTGGCGGAGACTCGGTATTCACCGTCGGGGAGATCGCCAAACGTCCATTGGGCGTAGCCGTTCGTGGCACCGAACTCGAACTGGTGGTTGCCGCCGTAGCCGCCGCTCGAGGTGCTCCAGTAGTTAGACGACACGAGGGAAAACCCGGTGCCGCCGTTGTCGATAATCTTGGGCTGGATGAGGAGCGTGGCCGCGGCCGCTACGGGCTCGCTATCAAGATCGGTCGCGTCCGTGGCGACTGCAAAAAACCGCTGGGTTCCGCCGGGAAGACCGGCAGTCGATACGGGGATGCTCCAGCCATCTCCGCCGTTGGTGTCGATGCCAAGGGGAGAACCATCGGCTTCGGTGAGAAAGCCGTCGTTGTTGGCGTCGAAATAGAACCGTACTTGTGAGATTGCATCGCCGTTGGGGTCGGTCACGCCCGTGGCGGTGAGGGTGATTTGGCTTCCGAGAGAGACGATGGCAGGGGATGCCAGGAATCCGGCGATCTGCGGCGAGTCACCCGACATAACCTGCCGCCGCTCGAGCGTCTCGAAAGAAAACCGCGAGTTCGCACTCGGTCGCTTCACACGACGACGCTCGACGCGGACGCCGAGCTTGCTCAGGGTGTTCTTCCAATACTCGATTGGCAAACGCATGGACGGTTCCTCAAAAAACACCCAACGATCGGAGGATCATGCCGGCAAAGGGTGCGGGCCCCTACCGACCGCGGCGGGAGGCTATCCCCTCATGAGACCTGCTGTCAAGCAACTTCACCAGAAACTCACGCGGCAGTGGATGTCGTCGTGGTTTCGCGTGGGTGGAGGAGAATTCCCGAGGACGGAGCGATAGATCGCCCACTCCCATATGGCAGATACAGGGGGATACATCACGAGCTATCCGACGGTAGGCTCACGGCCATTCCCTCATTCACCCCACCGTCCGGAGTTCACCATGGCCGACGAACAGACCGCACGCCCCGAAGCCGTTCAAGTTCCTGTCAACGAGTCCCAAATCACCGGCACTTATGCGAACTTTTGCCGGGTTACGGGGACCCCCGAAGAGTTGATCGTCGACTTCGGCCTCAACAAGCAGGTCGGCGGCACAAGCCCAGAGACGATTCAGCTCACGCAGCGGATCATCGTCAACTTCTTCA
>JBGTKO010000271.1:0-8104 GCA_041744595.1 Pirellulales bacterium | reverse complement strand
TGCGATTTTTGGAGATCGTTCAGGCCGCGATCATTCCGGCGATCCTTTATTACCTGTCCATTTTTATGCTCGTGCATTTTTATGCGAAGCGGCTCGCTGCGGCCGCGGGGCCAGAGACTTCCTCAGCGGAGGTGCTTGCTGCCGATGCCGCGGAACGGCCCCCGGTGCTGGGCCTCGAGGGCGTGACGTTTGTCGGGGCGCTTGCGTCGCTCATGATCGCGCTCGCTGCGGGCTACTCGCCTTTTCGGGCGGTGAGCCTGTCGCTCGCGCTTGTCGTGGCGCTTATCTTTCTCAATCCGCGGACGGGCGTCTCTGTCGCTGGCCGGGTCGCTGCCGCGACGTCGTGGGCCCTCCTCGGACTCGCAGCCTGGTGGTTCGTGCCGGCCATTAGTGGCTGGACGGATGCGGCAATCGTGTCGCTCGCTGGGCTTCTGCCTCTTGGGCTGGCCACGACCGCTTGGAGGCCGATGGTCGCCGGGGCAATGCGGACGACTGCCGCTGCGGGCGTGCCGCTTGTGGCGGCTGCGGCCTGCGTGGGAATCGTGATCGGCCTCGTTTCACGCACGGGTATCGGGACGGGTGTGCCCGCTGCAATCATTCCGCTTGCCGGCAACAGCCTGCTCCTGGCTCTCATCGCCATCATGGGCTGCTCACTGGTTCTGGGCATGGGGCTACCGAGCGCCGTGTCGTACCTTTTACTGGCGACGATCATTGGCCCGGTCTTCGCCGACCCAGCTCTCGGCGTCCCGATCCTGGCGGCTCATCTGTTCATCTTCTATTTCGGGATGATGGCGATGGTGACGCCGCCGGTAGCGCTCGCGGCATACGCCACCGCGTCGATCGCTGGGGCACCGGTCATGGCGAGCAGCATGGCGGCATTTCGATTCTCACTCGTCGGCTTCACGCTGCCGTTCATGTTTGTCTACCGGCCCGCCCTGTGTTTGATGGGACATGATGGGAATCCGCCCACCATACCTGCTGTGGTGGGCGCTGTGGCCGCAGCCGTCGTCGGCATCGTGGCGCTCGCGGCAGCACTTGCCGGGTTTCTTTCTGGACCGCTCACCTGGCCCCTGCGGCTCGCCTGCTTTGCAGCGGCGGCCTGTGCGCTCGCGCCCGATCGCTATGGCATCGCCGGCACCGGGTTCTCGTTCATCGATCTGGCGGGCCTGGCGATCCTCATCGCCGTGGCATTCATGAGCCGGCCACCCGCTGCCGGTGTCGCTACGGTCGTTCGTTGACGATGCGTGGTGGCCGCGGTGCATCGTCGGGCAGCGTGGGCACCGTCCAGATCGTGTAGAGCCCCCATGCGACGAGTGCGATCGTCAGGTACTGGAGGTACCAGGGCAGCGCGTTGAACAGGAGCGTTGTCGTCACGACGGCTGTCACCATCATGATGGCTCGGTACTTGAGGCTGCGGCGGATGCCGTGGTAGTGGTGCCAGTCGTCGAGCGTGGGGCCAAACCAGGCCGAGCGATGCAGCCAGGCATGGATCCGAGGCGAGCCTCTGTAAAAACACCAGCTCGCGAGAAGGACGAACGGGGTCGTTGGCAGGATTGGGAGGATTGCCCCAGCCAGGGCCAGAATGAGGCAGGCCCAGCCGCCGACCACATAGAGCAGGCTGCGAATCGGGTCAGTGACGGGGCGGAGGTCCATCGCGCAGGAGGCACTCCGGCGAGTGGGGAAGCAATCGAGGGGATTCTAGCACTGGCCAGTTTGCCGTATGCTGCTCAACGCCGTGGCAAGCTGCGGCACCGGCGCTAGCCGGTCCTGCCCCACGACCTGCGTTCAGAGGAGTCCCCTTCCATGCCACTCGTCCCCATGCGGATCCTGCTCGACCATGCTGCGGAGCACGGCTACGGTCTTGCGGCGTTCAACGTCAACAACATGGAGCAGATCCAGGCGATCATGGAGGCGGCCAAGGAGACCGACTCGCCCGCCATCGTGCAGGCCTCGCGGGGTGCTCGCTCCTACAGCCAGGACAACTACCTCCGGCACCTCATGCTCGCCGCCGCCGAGCTCTATCCCAAGATTCCGATTGCCATGCATCAGGATCACGGCAACTCGCCGGCCACCTGCCAAAGCGCGATCGATAACGGCTTCACGAGCGTGATGATGGACGGTTCGCTCAAGGAAGACGGCAAGACACCGGCCGATTTTGAGTACAACGTGAAGGTCACGAAGGAAGTGGTCGATCTTGCCCACCGGCAGGGCGTGTCGGTCGAGGGCGAGCTCGGCTGCCTGGGTTCGCTCGAGAGCGGTGAAGGTGAGGCCGAAGACGGCCACGGCGCGACTGGAAAACTCTCGCACGACCAGTTGCTCACGGATCCCGACGAGGCCGCACGATTTGTTGCGGCGACGGGCGTTGATGCCCTGGCCGTCGCCATCGGCACGAGCCACGGGGCCTACAAGTTCACGCGGAAGCCCGACGGCGACGTGCTCGCGATGAAGCGGATCGAGGAGATCCACAAGATGCTCCCAAACTGCCACCTCGTGATGCACGGCTCGTCGAGCGTGCCGCAGGAGCTTCAGGACATCATCAACAAGTACGGCGGGAGGATGCCGCAGACCTGGGGCGTGCCGGTGGAAGAGATTCAGAAGGGGATCAAGCACGGCGTTCGAAAGATCAACGTCGACACCGACTGCCGTATGGCGATCACCGGCGCGATTCGCAAGGTGCTCTTCGAGACGCCGGAGAAGTTTGACCCACGCGACTACCTCAAGCCTTCCCGCGAGGCGATGAAGAAGGTCTGTGCGGAACGGATGGTGCAGTTCGGCCAAGCCGGGAATGCCGGGAAGGTGCCGATCGTCTCGCTTGCCGAGATGGCCAAACGGTACGCCAAGGGCTGACCACGGCTTGGTAGGATTGGTGGCATGAGCCTCGTCCATCACCTATGGCTCGCCGAGCAACTTCCCGAGTGGGAGCGTGAGGGGCTGGTCACCGCGGAGGCCGCCCGCGTGCTTCGCGATCGGTACCGGAGCGAGCCGCAGGCTGGACTGGCCCAGATGATTGTTGGGGCGCTGGGCGCGCTCCTCATCGGCACAGGGCTGATTTCGGTCCTCGCTTACAACTGGGATGATTTTCCAAGGTGGGTGAGACTGCTTCTGGCGCTTGGGCCACTGGCCGCTTCGCAGGGGAGCAGTTTGTGGGTTTTGCAGCGAGGTGAAACCGCGAAGGCCTGGATGAGAGAGGCCGCGGCCCTTGTTCAGGCACTCGCTGCCGGTGCGGCAATGGCACTCGTGTCACAGATATACAACCTGCAGGGAAAGTGGACCGACCTCATCTTCTGGTGGTGCGTCGTGTCCCTGCCGCTGGCATGGGTTCTACGGTCCCATGCGGTCGCTATCGCCTACCTGTTGGGCATTGCCGTGTGGGCGATCGCTGAATCCACAGGGGCCTCCTTTTTCCGTGGAACAGAGACAGCAGACCTTCGGCTCTTGTTTCCGCTCTTGCTGGCAGGCGTTCTCCCGCTGTGGCCAGGGCCGACGCTCGAGAGCCGACCGCCTGTCGGTAGCCGCTTCGTTCTTGCAGCCTCCGCTCTTCTCGGGCTTTTCGCGGTCGCGTCGCAGGTGGTTCATCGATTCGGTCAAGGCCTCTTCGGGCTGGCGATGCTCACAAGTGCCGTCGTTCTGCTCTTTCCGCTCGACCGACGCGGGGTCACGGAGTCATTGACGCGAAAACCGCAGGTTCTATTGGGAGGCCTGGCCCTCGTACTCATGGCTCTCGCGGCGACGTATGAATACCCGGCGAGGGATCTTGTCAGGGGCGTTGGGCCAGCATTTGACTTCTTGTGGTGCTGGTTGCTCATGGGCGTTGGGGCGAGCTTTGCCGGGCTGGCGGCGTGGCAGGGGCGGTTTGCAGTGCTGGCCGTCGCTTCGCTCGCACTTGTTCCGCTCCTTGCTCACCTGCTTACGCCCCCGAACGGTAGCGGTTGGCCGGTGGCGATGATCTATTCGCTCGTGCTGTTGGCCACTGCGGTCGTCCTGATCGCCCTCGAATTCCTGGGCCGCCAGGGCGCAGCGAGGATCGGTGCGAGTCTGATCACGATCCTTGTCATCCTTCGGATGATGGACGCCGATATGTCGCTCCTCGCAAAGGGAATCGCCTTTATTGTCATCGGCTGCGGGTTCCTCAGCTTCAATGCGTTCATCAGCCGCCGAAGGTCCGTCATGCCAGGAGGTGCGGTCGGATGAAACCTTCCTTGGCGGTGTTCATTCTCGCTGTCGCCGCACAGTGGTTCGTGCCACTCTTCGGCGTGTGGCAGCAGGAGCAGGTGATCGCGAAAGGCGTCGTGGTGAAGATCCGGTGCGGGGCCCCGGACCCCTACGACCCACTCCGCGGTCGCTTTCTTTCGGTGAGGCCCGAGCAGCGAAGCGTGCCGGCACCGCCGGCGCTCTCATCGGCTCGTATGGTCCCGGTTTGGGCCACGCTCGTCGCCGGGGCGGACGGCATCTCGCAGATCGACGTGCTCTCGCTCGAACCGATTGCCGGTCCGAACGTGATCCGTCTCCGGGCGTATCGCACCCGGTGGGGAGACCAGACGGAATTGGCTGCGGTCGAGTGGCCGTTTGACCGCTTCTACTTGAACGAACGACTCGCACCCGACGCCGACAGGCTCCTCGCCACTCGGCTGCGGAGTGAGAAGCCACCGATCGCCGAGATCCGACTTTTGGACGGCAGAGCCGTGCTCACCGACGTTCTTCTCGATGGTGTCTCGATCCGTGAGATCGTGAAACAGCAGGCGAAGTGAGGTCCTCAAGGGCTCGCGTAAGGCCGTTATGGCTCCCCGGGGCCGCAGAAAACCGCGTTGCGGTGCTTGCCTAGCCGTCCTATAGTCCCGCCCCCCGCGGTCTCGAGCCCGCGGTTCCTTGGGAGGTAGGCGGCGTCATGGACGACGAGCATGAGACAACCTACGACGAAGCGGTCCTGGCCAAGGGTCGCGAGATCCTTCGCGCTGAGGGAGAGGCTGTGCTCGCCGCCGCTGACGGGCTCGATCGGGCCTTCTGCCGCGCGGTGCGACTCATCGAACGCTGCACCGGAAGCGTCGTGGTGACCGGCATCGGCAAGGCTGGTCTCGTGGCCCGAAAGATCTCGGCCACACTCGCGTCCACCGGCAGCCCGAGCCACTTTCTCCATCCGGCTGAGGCGATGCATGGCGACTTGGGCGCGCTTCGTGGCGACGACATCGTGCTCGCGCTGTCGCAGTCAGGCGAGACCGAGGAAATCACACGGCTCGTGCCGCACGTCGTGGCCCGCCGTGTGCCGATCGTAGCGCTCACCGCCCGGCCAGACAGCACACTCGGCCGCGCGGCCACGGTGGTTGTGCCAACCGGGAGTGTCCGCGAGGCCTGTGGGTTGGGTCTGGCTCCATCGACGAGTACCTCCCTCATGCTCGCGCTTGGTGATGCGCTCGCACTGGTCACATGCGACCTGCGAGCATTCACGCCTGAAGACTTTGCGGCTCGTCACCCCGGTGGCAGCCTCGGGCGGCAGCTCATGCTTGTCGAGGACGCGATGCGACCGATCGCGGAATGCCGTCTTGCGCGGTCCGATGAGACAGTGCGTGCGGTGATTTCGCGGCCGCTGCCCGCGCGCCGCACCGGCGCCGTGATGGTGGTAGGTGAGGGTGACTGTCTCGAAGGCATTTTCACAGACAGCGATCTCGCCCGGCTCTTTGAGCGTCGCCACGATGATCTCCTCGATGCTCCGATCGGTCGCGTGATGACGGCTCGTCCCACGACAGTACCTGCCGGCACACGGCTCGGCGATGCCGTTTCAATTCTCGGAGCCCGTCGTCTCAGCGAGTTGCCCGTCGTCGATGCGAATGGCAGCGTCGTTGGCCTCCTCGATGTTGTTGATCTCGTGGGCCTCGTTCCCGACGAGGCGATTCACAGTCCAATGATCCGCACGTCGGCGGCGGCCTGAGTCGTCGCTCGCTTTTGTTCTTCTCACCCTCGCACGAAGTGTCCTATGGCTCGTTCTTCTGCTGAGCTCGACCGCCGCCTCGCCCGCGTGCAGCTTCTTCTGCTCGACGTCGATGGCGTGCTCACCGATGGCGGTGTCACCTGGAACAACCAGGGCATCGAATCCAAGACATTTCACATCCGTGATGGCCTGGGGCTCAGGCTCTGGCAGAGGACCGGTTGTCGGGTGGGCATCGTAACGGGGCGCGCCAGCCATGTCGTGCAGCTTCGCGCAACCGAACTCGACATCGGGATCGTGCGGCAGGGCGTCGAAGACAAACTCGAAACGACTGCCGCGATCCTTGCGGAGACCGGCCTCTCATGGGAAGAAACCGCGTTCATTGGTGACGATCTCCCAGACCTTCCCGTGATCGCGAAGTGTGGCGTGGGCGTCGCGGTGGCCGACGCCTGTGCCGAGGTTCGCGCGGCAGCGGCTTTCGTCACGCAGCTTCCTGGCGGCAAGGGGGCGGTGCGGGAAGTGATCGAACGAATGCTGCGGGCCAGAGGAAGCTGGGATTCGATCGTGGCCCGGTACGCCGTGCACCGTGGCTGAGATCGAGCCTATTGGAATATTGACAGTCGACTCCGTGGTCCTTCGCTCCGCGAAGAGTGGTTCGCAAGAAATCGCAGAGAAGTTCATTCAAACAGCAAGCGTGGTGGCGGAGTGATGGAACACCGACTCGGACGCACGCTGCGGGTGTTCCTCGTCATTCTCGCGGCCGCTGGCTTCTATCGTCTGGCTGTGGTGCCGCTCGTGGAGCCGCGGTTCCGAGACGTTGCCGTCGGTGTCGAGATGACGCCCGAGGAAGCGGCGGCCATTCGAGCCCGCGCCGACCGACGGCTGGCAGCGCTCGGCGATATTTTTCCCGTGGGCGCATGGGAGCGTGACGACCCGATCGTCCTTGAAAGCCGTCAGATGCGGTTGCTCTTCAAGAAGTATCAGTCGCTCCCTGATGGCCGAGTGAATCTCGTGCCTTGTACGCTTGTCGTCCTCCCCGACCGGACCCCCACACCCGATGGCCCGGCCGGTCGCACCATCGTGATGCGGGCGCCGCAGGGCGCGGTGCTCGAGTTCGACGAGCCGCTCGATCTCAGGCAGGGGCGGATTGCGCGGCTCGTTGGGGGAAGTCTCCGTGGGCAGGTGACGATCCGCGGAACGGCGTCGGTGCCTGGAGCGGAAGATGATATCGAGATCGTTACCCGTGATGTCGAGCTCGATGAGCTCGAGGTGCGAACCGGCGAGGCGGTGCAGTTTCGCTACGGTAGGTCGCACGGCAGCGGCCGCGGGTTGCTTGCTCGGCTCACACCTCGCGCCACACCGCAAGGGCCGGACTCGCTCGGCCAGGGGCCGAATATCGGAGGTGTTGACTCGATCCGACTTGATCGTGACGTGCGAATCCGTCTCGAGGGCATGAGTGGCGGGTTCCTTCCTGGGCAACCCGTCAAAGAGGCTGCCGCCGCGAGCGATCAGGCGCCGCCGGTACTCGTGAGCTGCCGCGGCAATCTCACGTTTAACGTTGCGGCAAGCGTCATCACGCTGACCGATCATGTCGATGTGGTGCGGGCGGCGCCAGAAGGAGGGAGTGACCAGATTACGTGCGACCTCCTGGCGATCCTCTTGGCAGCCGAGGGGGAACAGAATGACGATGGCGTGAAGAAGGGATCCCTCAAGCCTGCTGAGGTTCAGGCCAAGGGGGCTCCTGTCGTGGTTCGCAGCACGGGTGCCGAGCTCGAGGCACGGGCAACCCGGTTGGGCTACGAGATCGCCACGCGACGGATTCTGCTCGACGGCACCGAGCCGGTCTCGCTCGTTGCGAAGGGCAGCGAGATGGAGGCCCGCAAGATCGACTACACACCAGGGCCGCCCGGTGATCCTGGTTCGCTGATGGCCGTCGGCCCTGGCTGGCTCCGCGTCGTGTCACCTGGGCAGCCACCGTCGCATGCCCGCTGGCAGCAGTGGTTGCGAATGCGGCCCGATGGCGAAGGCCATGTGGTTTCGATTTCGGGCGACGCCGACATCATCGTCGAGACGCGAGGCCGGCTGAGCGCAGGAGAGATGCACCTCTGGCTCGATGTCGTGCCGCCGCCTCCGGGGGCGCCACCTCGTGATCCAGCGGCGGGGCCGGATCTTTCCGGCGTGAAG
>JBGTKO010000270.1:0-7565 GCA_041744595.1 Pirellulales bacterium | reverse complement strand
CGCATGGGAAAGCCCCGCCGATGTGATCATCGATTTTTCGCTGCCCGAGGCAGTCCATGGAATCGTGACCACGGCTACATCGAAAAGTGTGCCGCTCGTGGTGGCGACCACGGGCCTCATGTCCCACGATCACGGCCGAATTGCCGACGCGGCTCGCACGATCCCGATCCTCCAGTCTCCAAGCATGAGCCTCGCAGTGAACATCTCGATGGATCTGGTCGGACGTGCCGCATCGCTGCTGGCTGGTCTTGGAGCCCGCGCCGATGTCGAAATCATGGAGTGCCACCATCGGCACAAGGAAGACTCACCGAGCGGAACGGCGCTCAAGTTCGGGACCATCGTCCGTGATGCGATGGGGCAGAGCCGTGAGGCCCACGGACGAGAGGGTCGCCCAGGGGCTCGCCCCTCCGAGGAGATCGGCTACCACGCCGTGCGGGCGGGTGACAACCCAGGCGAGCATACAATCCTCTTTGGTATGGATGGCGAATCGTTTACTGTGAACGTGCGGGCCACGAGCCGTGACTGCTACGCTGCCGGCGCGCTCGCCGCGGCCGCGTTTCTCTCAGGCAAGCCCCCGGGTCTCTACTCGATGCGAGATGTTCTTGGAATCGCGTAGTTCACGTCATTCTGTCGCACCGCGAAAGAGTCACGCCGCACACACTGGCTCACTTCGACTCGGCTTGCCGCCCGTCCATGCGCCGGAGCATCCACCAGCCGATGAGAATCTGCCCGAGGAGTGCTGCGAGGCCGGCCCGCGGATGACCGCTCGCGAGGAGAAGCCAGCCAAAGGCCAGCCCAGCCGCCGCGCCTGCGAGTTTTGAGCCGACTTGAAGCAGGCCAAACGTGACCCCTGCCCGTCCCTCGGGCGCTGCATCGGCCACCGCCGCGCGGATCGCACTTTGCACGCCACCGAGGACGAGTGCCAGAAGCACCGCAAGCAGATACAGATGAGTGACCGTCTGAACGAACCAGGCAAGGATGAGCACGACCGTCCAGCCTGCGAGGCAAACGCCAAGGGCAGTCCGACGGCCCACGCGTTCCGAAAGCCATCCGATCGCAAGCGCCCCCGGCAGCGCCACCGCCTGCACCAGAAGAATGAGCCGAACGAGTGCCTGAGGCTCGAGATCAAACTCGATGATCGCGACGCTCGAGAACTGGGCGATCGCCGTCTGCACGCTTCCGAGCACGAGCATGCTGCCGAAGAGGACGGCGGCGAGATGCCTGTCGGCCGCGGACGGCCGCACAAGCGACTTTGCGAACACGATGAGCTCGCCAGACGACGATGCCGCGTGGGTCGCTCCGTTGCCCTCATGAAACCTGGCAAAGGCAGCCGGAAGAGAGAAAAGAATCCACCACGCCGCGGTGAACGCAAAGGCAACTCGGAGGCTCCCGGCAATGGTCAAGCCAAGGTGGTCATGAGCCCCCACGATGATCGTCGCGAGCACCAGCGCGATCGCCCCGCCCGCGTACCCCGCCGCGAAACCGAACGCGGAAAGACGGTCTGCCATCCTGCCCGTCGCAATCATTGCCAGCAGGCTACCCGTGAAGATGGCAGCCATGTCGAAGCCGATGTTTGAAAGGGCCACGGCCGACAGAACGGCGAGGGTTGCTAAGGGTGAGACAGCGGCCAAAAGGAGCAGTCCCCCTGTCCCCGCTGCCACGCTTGCCATGAGCGCCGTCTTGTGCCGCCCCCGACGATCAGCCCAGGCAGAGAAGCCCGGCGCGACAACCGCCGAGACGAGCATCGCTGCAGCGAGCGTCCATGCCCAGATAACACCGGGTTCGAGGCCCCAGGGACGGTCAACGCAGGCCACCTTCTCGACGTAGGCAACGACGAGCGTAATGAGAACGGTCGAAAAAGCGCTTGCGGCCCAGTCGAGAAGAATCCACGCCCCGGCAGTGAACTGGCTCGGTCGGTAATCCGGGTCAGATACCATCCTTGTGTACGATCTTGATCACGGGGCCGGTCCGCTGCACACATCCATGGTGACATCACGAAGGCCCACGACGACCCTCGCGAGTCGCTCGTAGTCAATTCTGTCCGGCGTATCAGTGGCTCGGTGGTAGTGAGGATACCGAAAGGGCGCGGTATCCGTGACCATCAAGCCCGGATAGCCACACTGCCAGAACGACCAGTGGTCTGACCAGCCAGCTCCTTCGACGCTCCTCGGCACGGCGCCTCCTTCGGATGGAAATGCCGCGTGACGACGAAACGATTCGACGATCTCCTTCACCAGATCCATTGATGCCCCATCGCCGATGAAGGCGATGAAGTTCCCTGTGTCTGGGTAGAACCAACTGAAGGGGGCCGGATACTTCTGGCTGCCAGGTTTGTCCCTGTAGTAGCCCATCGTCTCGAGGGCCAGCATTGCAACGACCTTATCCCCCCGCTGTTTGCATTCCTTGGCGTAGACCAGTGAGCCCATCGCATCGGTCTGGAAGTACGGAGGCTCTTCGTTGGCAAAGGCGACGAACCGGAGCGTGCGGTCGGGTTTGAATCCCTTGAGCAGATCGGCGAGCGCCAGAAGGGCAACCACTCCGGTGCCATTGTCGTTGGCTCCTGGTGTGCCGGGGGCGGAGTCGTAGTGGGCCCCGATCACGACAATCTCTTCCGCCTTCCCTGTCCCTCTGATTTCGGCAATGAGATTGCTCCACGATCGTCCCTTCACCTCATACGTCTGGCGACCGACCTCGTAGCCCACAGCCGCCAGCCGCCCCTCAATGAACCGCATCGCCTCGGCATACGCCACGGGATGCCGCGTGTTCCGCTCGCCGATTTCGCCAGCCAGCCGCGCGAGGTCCTTCTCGAGCCTGTCCTGCACCCGAGCCTGTTCATCAGTGAGCGGTGGCAATGGCCCCTGGTGACTCGTACCCGGCATCGTTACCTCGATGCCCAACACTGACATCACCGGATTCTTCGACTGTCCCATCACACAGCACATTGGGACCACAATGCCAAGACCGACAGCGGCCAGGCCCCCAGCAACCCAGAACCGCTGGTTTCCTTTCCTTTTCGTCTGCATGAAAAGCCTCATTCAGTGCATCGACGCTAATCGCAGATCCAGCGCATGAAGGATTCAGCGGTCGGGAATCGCAGGCGGTCCACCTGATGGCAGAGGGTAGCGGCTGCCAGGAGAAACACGGAGGCGAGGCCGAGCGATGCCCAGACGGGCATCAAGAGCTGCCAGTGCGCCGTAGGTTCGCCGGTGGTCGCGAGGCCGTATATCCAGAGCGGCCACACGTGCACCACGTGGTGGAGCAGATAGATCGAGAGCGCGTGGCGGCTCAGTGGCGTTGTCCAGGCGATGAGTCCGCGGCAGCGTGGCACGTCGCCGTCGAGCAGACGGTGAAGCGTCACAAGGGCAAGGCACACACCGCCGAGCGTACCGAGCACGTAGGCGGTTGTCGCGGGAAACATTTCCCAGGCTTGTTCCGCGTCGCCCGTCACTTCCAGCGGAAGGGACGGCCAGACAACAATCAGTGCGAGTGATGCAGTGACAAGGCCGACACCGATCCGCACGAGCCTGCCGCGGGACGAGAGAAGCAATGGGGCAGCCGCATACCCGAGAAGCGGATACGCCAGCCACGGAAAGATCGGAAAGTACCCGGTCACGAGCCAGCCGAGGATCACATCGGAAAGCGTGAAGTCATAGTCGTAGTGGCCCTGAGTCCAATACTCGGAATAGCCCGCCGCATCCCGCATCGCCGGCGCAACCGCAATGACAAGAACTGCCGCAAAGACGACGACGACGTCAGGCATGCGTCGCGCCATTTCAAGGGCGAGCAGCCCACAGCCGATGAGCGTGAGAATGTCCCAGTTGAAGACGTCCTCGGGAAGCCAAACGAGCACGTTGAACGTAAAGCCGAGACCCACAAGGAAGAGACCACGGCGGACCGTACCCTTGGCGATTGCCTCATCGGTGCGGCCACGGCTTCGCTGGACATCAAGCCAGAGCCGGTAGCTCACTCCCGAGAGAAACGAGAATGTCGCTGCGGCGAAGCCCGTCGGAAGCCACCAGACGCGGTGGACACCCTCGAATGGTCCATCCGCCCCGGCATACTGGCCCGACAGGTTCTCCACAAAATGAACAACCACCATCAGCGCGATCGCGGCGGCACGAAGAACGTCAATCGACGCCTGGCGGCCCTGGGCACGTGGGCTCACGGCGTTCCTCGGCGAGCGAGCAGATCGACCACGAGGAGTGCCGTCTGGACGACCAGCAATACGACAATCGTCCATTCGAGGCCCGTCTGCTTTCTCGCGACCGCGGTTTCGAGCGCCCGTTGGCTACAGGAATCGGCAACCCGCTCGGCCAGTTCAACGCGTTCAGTCGCGAGCTGATGCCGCTCCACGAGTCGCGTGCGGTCTCGGAGCCGCTCCCCGAGCTGGCTCGCAAGCGTCGGGGGATGCACCGGCGGGGCATGAATGGCCGGAGCCAGCATCGCGAGCCGACGGGCAACCGCCACCGCCTCGTGATACCGTGTGGCTAGGGCTGCTCGGTGGTCGGGCGAGTGGCTTTCCGTCGCGGCGGCGCCGGCCGCATCGGCCTCGACCGCATCGATGAGGACCGAAGAACGTCGCTCTGCATCGCGAAGTTCCGATTCGACTCCGGCGAAGTCGATGACCGCTAGCTCGAGCTGGGCATGCTGTTCGAGGTGCCCGGCCACAGCAGCCCGACCAGGCCCCTGGACGACGAGGCATCCGTAGAGCGGCACGACGACAGGCTGCATCGTCGAGGATCCAACCCAGTCACGAAGGGTCGTGGTGAATCCGGCCTGGGAGTCACCCCTGGGAGTGATCCCATCGCCTTCCGATTCCGCCACTGGCACCGTCAGCAGCTCGAACTCGTCGCCTGTCGGCAAAAAAACGCGGCGAAGCAACGTATTCGCCGGAAGTCCTGACGGCATGCCGAGGGCGATGGGCTGATGGCCGCTGCTTGTCGGGTCGGGATCCTCGGCGTTCATAGGAGTATGTAAGTTGTTTCGTCAGTGACAACAGGGTGGCTGCGGCCTGCCAGTCGGGCCGCAACCCATCCGGCCACGTAGTCCGCCGAATCGAGAACGCCATTGAGCGTCGAATCATAAAGATAGTCTCCGACCACGAAGATGTTGGGATGGCCCGGCGACGGCCGGTGGCGGGTGGCCACCGGGAGCGGATTCCAGCCGCCGGGGACGGCACTCACTGCCCTGATCCAGCGGTGCACTCGCCCTTCGAGGACGCGGTCTCGGCAGCGGGCAAGACATGAGGGGATCGCCTCGACGGCGGCAGCCACGAGTGCCTCGTCGGACAGCCCGGCCATGGTGGCAGCAGCCTCACCGCCGAGGAGCCAGCCCAAGACGCCATATCGGCCATCCGGCTGGCGGCCGCTCTCCATATAGAGGCACGCACCACCGAAGGCGTCGGTCATGAGGTAGTCATCCTCTCCGGGAACCGCCGGCACCGGACCGTCGATGAGGAGCGTGATGCGGAGGTAGTGGGCGGGATGGTCGTGGTGGGCGATGTGTCGCCGCATCGCTTCCGCCAATGCGTCGTCGTCAAAAATGATTTGCTCGAGCGGCTGGATCGGTAAAGCCACGATGACCACGTCAAACGCCTCATGCATCGTTCCGTTGCCAGCCCGCCAGGTGAGCGCGAGCCGCCCATTCGCTTCGCTACGAATCTCTGTCACGGTGGCCCCGAGTCGCACGTGCGCTGCAAGCCGATCGACAAGT
This sequence comes from Pirellulales bacterium, assembly GCA_041744595.1. Lineage (GTDB taxonomy): Bacteria > Planctomycetota > Planctomycetia > Pirellulales > UBA1268 > QWPN01. The sequence continues at coordinate 1,853 of JBGTKO010000270.1, read as the reverse complement.
GCCGTCACGATCTGCTCGTTGCCACCGGCGATGCGGTAGAGCCGCATGTAGGTAGGGTCGTTCATGAGATAGTTCTGGAGACCGTATCCGACCGTCGTCGATCCAGGCTCGGTCGCCAGATCGCTGTGGATCATCGTCTCGATGTATCGGCGAACCGGTGACAGACCGATCGCGTTTACGACCGCATCGAACCGGCCAGGTGGGGACGCATCCGCGGCATGAGCGGAGCCCGAGTCGTAGAACTCGCGGGGCGTCACTGCCGAACGCGCCCACGTATCAAAGCCGCTCAGCAGCCTGCTCGCTTCCTGTCCAAATGCATGCTGCACGGCGTCAACATTTGCGATTTCTCGCCCGGCAATATGAACTGCTGCGCCACTGATTGGCACGGTCGGAAGGCCGAGTGATCGGACCAGATCCCGAAGCGGATCATCGCCAACCGGCTCGTAGTCATAGAGCTCCGCAGCCCCGGCCTCGTAGCGAATCGCCGCACGCGAGAAGGAGGGTGTACACAGCTTGCCCCCGAGGCGATCAGCGGCCTCGAAGATCGTGATCGACAGTGGCCCAGAGGCAATCTCCTCGATCCGCCACGCGGTGAAAAGTCCCCCAGGACCACCGCCGACGATAGCAATGCGGGCGGGATGATCGCGAGTATCTTGGACGAGTGGGGTCACGATAGCCATGAAACGGACAATACCTTCCGGAGTTGTGGCGTTGCACCACGAGCCGCAAGCACGACCCGATGGTTCCCGAAACCGATCTGGTCACTGGCTTGAACTTTGACAGGTCCGTCGATCCGACGCCCCTCAGCATTCGTCAAATTGGTGCTGCCGAGGTCCTCGACGGACCAGCCCCAGGGCCATTGGGTACGCCGGCGGTACCCTCTCGACACGACGGGAGAATTTACCCGGATGTCGTAGGCGTCTTCGGCACCGATCACCCAAGCATTTTGCATTCGCTCGCCAACAAGACACGAAGTCTGGAGTGTAGAATCCTGTGGAAGGGCCTCGGCTAACAAGGGCCGGCGCCGGTGACAGGGCAGAAAGCCATGAATCCGCGGAATGTCGAGGATCGTGGCACGATCCTCGAGTCAACAGAAGGCATCCGGCCGCGACCACCGGCCGGCACCCTCCTCGAACCGGTCCCGCCGGTTCAGCGAGCCACGGCTCCTGCTACTCCGCATGCGCCGGCTCTTCCAGAGGTTCCATTCAGGCCGACGGTTCGACCGGTGACACCGAGGATCGTGCTCCTCGACGATGGTGATCAGGTGATCGGCGAGGTCGTCCGACTTCGTGAAACCGTCACGCGTGTCGGCCGAACCGAGGGGGAGATTCGGCTCCCCCATGACCCGCTCGTATCGGCGAGGCATGCCGAAATCGTCCGCGAAGGAACCGTGCGGGGGACCCGTTGGATTCTCCGAGATCTCGGGAGTGCCAACGGCACGTTCGTCCGATGCGGTCGTGCCCTGCTTCGGCCAGACCGTCTGCTCATGATCGGCAGTCGGCGGCTACGGTTTCGGCCCGCGGAAGGCGGTGGCCTAGCTGCCGGCGCCCATGCGAGCACCGTCCTCGTCGATGTGGACAACGGGGAGTCACACGCGTGGCCCGCGTTGATCGAGACAGCGCAGGCTTCCGATGGCCGTGAGTTCTTGCTCGCTGGAGTCGATGTGTCGCTCGGTCGGCCAGGGTGTGGCAATGCCATCGATCTCGACGATCCGCAACTCGCGGCTCGGCATGCGAGAGTTTTTCGGGGGGCAACCGGCGCATGGACGATCGAAGCGTTCCCCTCGCTCAACGGTGTCTGGGTGCAGGTGGTCGAGGTCGAGCTTGCCAGTCCCTGCCGCTTTCAGATCGGCG
>JBGTKO010000269.1:0-16263 GCA_041744595.1 Pirellulales bacterium | reverse complement strand
GCCCGCTTGTGCGCGACACGGCGCGTGGCTGGCGAACCGGCCGCATTGACCGGGTCTACGCAGGCGATTTCGACCTTCTGGTGGCGACCGCCGAGGCCGTCGAGCGGGCCGACGACACGTGACCGTCTCCGCCGCACAATGCGGCGGTCGGCACGGTGGACAAACGCCATCGATGGCTTGGTCCACGGAACGTCAGACGTCGCAGAGGGCGACAGCTTCTTTGAGCCCCGCGAGTGGATCGCGAGTCGGGATAAACTCCTGGCCCACGTAGCCCTGGTAGCCGATCTCGACGAGCTTTCGCATGATCGGCGGATAGAGAATTTCTTGGGTGTCGTCGAGCTCGCACCGGCCGGGATTCCCCGCGGTGTGAACATGCCCGATGACGTCTTTGCACTGCTCAATCCGGCGGATCACGTCGCCGTTCATGATCTGCACGTGGTAGATGTCGAAGAGCACCTTGGACCGCTCGCTGCCTACTCGGCGAACGATGTTTGCCACGTAGTCGATGTCGTCACCTTGATAGCCCGGATGGCCCTTGAAGGGGTGCGAGTCGTCACGCGTGTTCAAGTGCTCAACGCAAACCGTAACGCCCTTCTTCTCGGCGTGGCCACAGAGCTGCTTCAATCCCTTCACACAGTTGTCGGCACCCTCTTCGAGCGAAATTTCTCCACTCTTCGGATCCTCGGCATCTCGCCACTTGAACCCGGTGAAGGCAATCACCGACGGAAAGCCCGCCTCGGCCGCTGCGTCGATCATTTCAGTCGTCCTGGCGATCACCTCTTCGTGGTACTTCAGATTGTTAAGGCCCTTCATAAACGGCGCACCAGGCATGCCGTTGGGCGCGATCGCACAGGTGAGCCCGTGTTTCTTGATCGTGGCCCAGGATTCCGGCGGGGCCAGTTCGACCGACACACAGCCGAGATCTTTCGCGACCCGGCAGATCTTATCCATGCTCCACTTCTCACCAAAAAGCTCAAAGCACCAGGCCACGATCGATTGCTTGATGCGGCCCTTGTGGGCGGGAGCGGGTGCAGCGGCCAGCGCGGTCGCAAATGGCGAAGCAGCACCAATGGCGGCGGCGCCAGCGGCAAGGGCGGTACGGCGATTCATTGGCATCGGCATGGCGGAATCCCCCAGAGAGTGATCGTGAATCCGATTACACTACCACGCGCACCTATCAGGATAAACCATGCCAAGCATCAAGCGGATTCTCGTGACCGGCGGGGCCGGGTTTCTGGGGAGCCATCTCTGCGAGCGGCTCGTCGCCGAAGGTCATGACGTCATCTGCGTCGATAATTTTTTCACGAGCCAGAAGTCGAACGTGGCTCACCTCCTCGACCGGCCAAACTTCGAGCTCGTCCGCCATGACATCATCCAGCCGCTCTGGCTCGAGGTCGATGAGATCTACAACCAGGCCTGCCCCGCCGCTCCGGGCCACTATCAGTACAACCCGATCAAGACGATGAAGACGTCGGTGATGGGGGCGATCAATCTCCTCGGCATGGCCCGCCGCTGCCGGGCCAAGATTCTGCAAGCCTCCACGAGCGAAGTGTATGGTGACCCGGAGGTGCATCCACAGCCCGAGAGTTATCGAGGTGCGGTGAACCCGATCGGTCCTCGCGCCTGCTACGACGAAGGCAAGCGAGCGGCCGAGACGCTCTTCATGGACTACCACCGTCACAACCGGGTGAATGTCCGCATCGTGCGGATCTTCAATACGTATGGGCCGCGAATGCATCCCTTCGATGGCCGCGTCGTGTCAAACTTCATCCGGCAGGCGCTCGCGGGCGAGCCCGTGACGATTTTTGGTTCTGGCAATCAGACGCGGAGTTTTTGCTATCGCGATGATCTCGTGGAGGGCATCATCCGGATGATGAACGGCCCCGATGATTTCGTTGGGCCGGTAAATCTCGGAAACCCCGGCGAGTTCACGATCCGTGAGCTTGCCGAGCTCACGCTCGAGCTCACGGGCTCGAAGGCGCCGCTCGTCCAAAAACCGCTGCCCATCGACGACCCAGAGCGACGTCGGCCCGACATCACGCTCGCGAAGATAAAACTCGGCTGGGAGCCGACCGTGCCGCTTCGCGAAGGACTCGCGCGGACGATTGCGTGGTTTCGCTCGGTGCGGATGGATGAGTTTCGGGCGCCGACGCCCAACTACTGAGACGCTGGCTCTCGAGGCTGGCGGGACGGCCAACGAAGGATCCAGCGGGCGACGGCCACGACTGCGATGCCGGCAAGGATTCCGATGACGTCGTAGACCCAGTCGAGGACTTCGGCAGATCGGCCGAACCAGGGCTGCGTGGCCTCATCGACAATGCCTGCCAACGCCAAGACGACCGCCGTGATGACGACGTTTTGTCGTGACCAGTGTCGAGATGCAGCGAGCGTGGCGGCCACGAGAAAGCCGAGGAGCCCGTAGGCCATGAAATGGAGGGCCTTGTCGTGCGGTGGATGAGGTCCGAGCAGATCCTCGGGCTTCGGGTAGTGCGTGGCGAAGACGAGCACCAGCCCGTACGCCACCGTCGTCGCGAAGAGCGGCCAGAAGAACCGCCGGCCTGGGAACGCATTGGCGGCGGGCATTGGGAGCATGGTTTGGGGCAAGAGGTGGGGCTAGGAACTTCGGGGAACATCAATACTACCGGAGTTTTTGATCTTCGCCTGACAGGCTCGCCTCGGTACCTTCCCGCTCCCTGTGGCGGCCGCGATGAGCCCGCCCACCTGTCCGAGGAGAGTGCCTACCCATGAACCGCCAGGAACTGTCGGCCGTCGTGCTCGAATTGCTCGAGAAGGAGACCGGCGAGACGTACCCCGATCTCGAAGAGAAGACTTCGCTCCGCGAAGGGCTCAATCTTGATTCGCTCGACATGGCCGGCCTCGTGCTCCACGTCGAGAGCCGCTTCAAAATTCAGATCGAGACAGAGCTCCTCGAAAAGATCGCCACCGTGGGCAACATGCTTGACGTGCTCGAAGAGAAGCTCGCCGTCAAGGAGGGCCGCAAGGCGGCGTGAGCGGAGCCAGCATGAACGACCTGTCGCCATCGACCATGGCAGCCGGCTGCCGGATCACCGCTCGCGGCTTCGTCGAGGCGCGGTTCTCGGAGATCGGTGCGCTTCGCAACCGTCCGGCTCCCGAAGGTGGCCCTGCACTCCCGCCGCGGTTCCTGAGGCATGCCGACGAGCACACGGTCGTCGGGGTGCATGCGGTCCTTGATGCCATTGTGGCGAGTGACTCCTCGTCGCTGTCCTCGCTGGAGCATCACGCGGTGGTTGCAGCGCCGTGCCAGTCGGGGCGGCTCATCACTGCCCGGGCGCTCGCGGCCCTGCCGACCGGTGGCGCGTCGGTTGTCGGCCCACACATTGTTCCTCAGTGTTCACTCCATTCGGTGGCGGGTGCCGTGAGTGTGGCGCTCGCGATGCACGGGCCTCACCTGGGGGTCGGTGGTGGATCGGAATCTCTCGGTGAGGGGCTCCTGGCTGCCATGACGCTCCTCATGAATGGCAGCGATCCAGCCTGCCGTGCCGTCTGGCTTGTAGCGACCGAGTGGGACAAAGAGCCACTCCTCGATTCGACCGGTTCGGTAATAGGTGATCCGGTTTGTCGAGCCATTGCGACGCTCCTCGAACCGGTTGCACCGGATGGTGACGGCGATGGTGAGCGTCATCCTTCGATCACGCTCGCCCTGCGAACGCCCGGCCGAAAGGAACCGGCAGCCCGCCGCTATCTCCCATCGAGCAGCCTCGTGGCGTTTGCCACTGCCCTCGGCGCGTGCGGTGATTCGCCGTCGGTCAGCACGACGACGCTCGTCTGCCCAGGAGGTATCGAGATCGACGTGACATCCCGGCAGCACGCAGCAGCGATGCGGGAGGCAGCATGACCGAGTTTGCCATTCACCGTCGCGACGAACGTGAGCCTGTCGTGATCACTGGCGTGGCCGCCGTCTCGCCACTCGGCTGCGATATTCCCACGATTCTCGAGAACCTTTTTGCGGGTGTCTCGGGCATCCGCGAGATCGATGTCGATGAACGGGCCCGCACCGACTCCCGTTTCGCAGGGCCTGTCACCGAGATCCCCGTACCCTCAGGCATGGCACCCGAGGAGTTCAATTCTCTCGATCGGCTCGAACAGCTATGCCTCGCACCGCTCGCTGCGTCGCTCGCCGACGCAGGGCTCGGTGGCGATCGGCGAATCGGCCTCGTGCTCGGCCTTGGCGCCGAGCATCTCAAGAGATGGGAAATGAACTTTCTCGGCGGCGGTACCCATGTCTTCGAGTCTCGCCGTGATTCCACGCTCGTCCACAGGCTTGCTGCCCGCACCGGTATCACTGGCCCGGCCATGACCACCGCCGCGGCATGTGGCTCGAGTGGCTACGCGCTCGCTCTTGCCCGCGCCTGGCTCGATGCGGGGCTGGTCGATGCCTGTGTCGCCGGCGGCTGCGACGTGCTCAGTGCGACGTCGATCGCCGCCTTCTACAACCTCCGCGCCCTCTCGCGACGAAGCGATGACCCATCAAAGGCATCGCGGCCCTTTGACCGCGGACGGGACGGTTTTGTGATGGGTGAAGGGGGGGCGTTCTTCGTGCTCGAACGGATTTCTGGTGCGCGTGATCGGCAAACTCGGCCCCGCTGTGAGCTGGCAGGCATCGGCATGTCGAGCGATGGCGTGCATATGGTGACGCCGAGTACCGACCCGACACAGGCAGCCCGCGCGATCACGGCGGCCCTTGCCGATGCCGGCGTCACGCCTTCTGAAATCGACTACTTCAATGCCCACGCCGCCGGCACGCCCGTCGGTGATGTCGCGGAAGCGGGGGCGATCCGCCTGGCCTGTGGCGATGCCACCGACGGGATCCCCGTCAGTTCCACCAAGAGCATGAGCGGGCACCTCGTCAGCGGCGCTGCGGCTTTCGAGGCAGTCGCCTGCCTCGGGGCGATCGAGCGACAGGCAGTGCCGCCGACGGTGAACCTCGATGATCCCGATCCCGAATGCCGGCTCTGCCATGTGCCGAACGTGGCCCGGCCGCACCGTGTGCAGGTCGCAGCCAGCAATTCCTTCGGTTTCGGTGGCTCGAATCTCTGCCTCGTTCTTCGCGCCGCCTGACATCCTCGGATTCTCGCACCCTCACTTATTCCCGAAAGGACGACCATGACTACGATGACCACCAAGACTACGATGACCTCAACGACCTACCAGGCGCCCCCCACGACCACCGCGGCGATCGACACCCTTCTGGCCGATCTCGTGGCCTGGTGGCATGACGTCGAGCCACACCACGACGAGAAGGGCTTGCTCGGCCGGATTTGCGACCTCCATCGCTTCAATTTTCTCCTGTGGCACGAGGAGGATGTGGCTCGTTCACCCGATGTCACCGATGCCCGCATCGCGCAGGTGAAGCGTGCGATTGACCGATACAACCAGGCCCGTAACGACGCGATCGAGAAGGTCGATGACTGGCTCATCGACGAGCTTGCCGGCCGCGGCATCGTGGCTGCCCACGGAGCGCCGGCTGCGACCGAGACACCTGGCGCCGCAATCGATCGGCTCTCGATTCTCGAACTCCGCCGCTACCACATGCGGGAGCAGGTCGAGCGGATCGACGCGACGCCTGAGCATCGGGCCAAGGCTGCCGATAAGCTTGGCGTTCTCGACGCCCAGCGGGACCATCTCGTCGATGCGGTGGACCGGTTGCTCGCGGAGATTTTCGAAGGCAAACGTCCACTCAGGGTCTTCCGTCAGATGAAGATGTACAACGATCCGACGATGAACCCCTACCTCTACAAGACCGCCTCGAAGGCCGCGTGAAAACTGGCCACTGTGTAGACTCGCGATTCAACGTCCTGCGGTAGCTCGGGGTTGCCCGTGCCATTTCGCCGGACGGGATGCCGTCGCGCCGTCGCCGCCGTCCCAGCGTCGTCTCCGGCTTGAGGTCGCCGAGCGAAGCCCGGCTCCCATTCCGTCGGGCATCGAGAGGCCGCACGCGGCCACTCTTCCGTGCCCTTCACTCACTCGGAGGAAACAGCGCTCCGCCCTCCAGGCTGCGCTTGTTTCCTACGCCGGCGTCGTGGCCCGGGCACCCCCGAGCCAGCGACCGTATTCGCAAGCGGAATCGTCCCCAGGAGCCCGGTGTCTCCGACACCGGGTCAATGCTGGCCGCACTTTGACGGCGCTCACTTGCCGCCGCGGGACCAGACTCCGGCGAGCTCGATGAGCATGGCAATGGCGGCATCCATCTCTTCGAGGCAGCACCATTCGAGCGGAGAATGGGGATTGTGCTCCGCGGTCGAGAGATTCGGCGTCGGCACGCCGAGCTCGGTGAGCCGCGAGCCGTCGGTGCCACCGCGGACGATCGTTCTTCTCGGCGTGCGACCGAGGTTCTTGATGGCCTGCTCGGCGTAGGCGACCGCCCGCGGCTCGCGGATGAGCCCCTCGGCAAGATTGCGATACTGCGGCCTGATCGCGACATCGATCGTCAGGCCGGGAAACGCTTGCTCAACTTCGGTCGCCGTCTTTTGAAGAAGTTTCGCTTGGCTTTCGAGCGCGGCGGCATCGAAGTCGCGAAGGAGCGTGTGCAATTTTGCATGGGCCACGCCTCCCTCGATCGCATACGGATGCAGAAAGCCCTCGCGGCCTTCGGTTGTCTCAGGGGCGAGTCCTTCGCGCGGCAAGCGGGCGAGGAACGCACCAGCAGCGCGTACGGCATTCACCATGCGGTCCTTGGCAATTGAAGGATGGATATTCACGCCGGTGAACGTGATAACCGCGAGGTCCGCGGCAAACGTCTCGACGTCGATCTCGTCCTGGCCGTGCCCGTCGAGCGTGTAGCAACACACGGCGGCGAGCTTCACCGGATCGACATGATCGACACCGTGGCCGATCTCCTCGTCGCACGTGAAGCAGATACGAATCGGGCCGTGAGGCAGCGACGGATCAGCCACGAGCCGGGTCATCGTCTCCATGATCACCGCAATGCCAGCCTTGTCGTCGGCGCCCAAGAGCGTCGTGCCGTCGGTCGTGATGAGCGTGCGGCCGATGGAGTTTGCAAGCTCGGGGTTGTCCCGCGGCGAGAGCACTTTGGACGGGTCGCCGGGCAGGACGAGGTCGCCGCCGTCGTAGTTGTTCCAGACCTGTGGCCGCACGTTCGTGCCAGACGTCTCAGGTGAGGTGTCCATGTGGGCGCACAGGGCAATGGCTTCGACGCCCGGCGTGTTTCCCGACAAGGTCGCCCACACGAGCCCATGCTCGTCCTGCTCCACGTCATCCAGGCCGAGCGCCTCGAGCTCCTCGGCGAGCACGAGGCCAAGCTCGAGCTGCCCCGCCGAACTGGGATAAGAGCCCGCGTCGGGCACGGCGGTTGTGTCGATCTGACAATAGCGAAGAAAGCGTTCGAGGATTCTTGGAGTCGTCATGGCGTGGGGGAAGCGGTGTGAAGCGGTAGACTCGACGTCAACTGTCCTGAAAAATCAAAATGAGTCTCGCATGAAAATGACGTTTCGTCTTGGCCTGCTGCTTGCTGCCCTGTTCGTCGGTACTGCGGGGGCCGCGCCGCCGAACGTGCTCTTCTTCACCGCCGACGACATGAACTTTGATTCGTCGGCGGTCTTCGGTGGGCCGATCCGCGACCTCACGCCCCACATCGATCGGCTCGCCGCCGAGGGGATGCGGTTTGACCATGCCTATTCGACGGTGGCCGTCTGCCAGCCGGTGCGGCAGACGATGCTCTGCGGGCTCTATCCCCACCGCTCCGGCTCGATGGGATTCTTTCCGGTGAAGCCCGAGGTACGGACGCTCAACCAAGAGCTTCGCAAGGCCGGGTATCTGATCACCCGCATCGGCAAAGGAAAACATCTTCAGCCGAACGATCAGTTCTGCGCCGACGTTGTCAACGATGACATCTGCCGGCATCCGAAGCAACTTGCTACGCTCACCCGCAACATGATCGGTCAGGCGCAGGCACTGGGACAGCCGTTCTTTCACAACGTCAACTGCTACGACCCGCATCGGCCGTTTATCGGCATGAAGGGGCCGGACGATCTCGCCGGGGGTGAGGAACCCAGCCGCTGGGTCACCGTCGATGACATCACCGAAGTGCCCGGGTTTTTGGAAGATCTTCCCGACGTTCGGCGTGAGCTTGCGGGCTACTACACGAACGTCCGCCGGCTCGACGACGCCCTGGGGGCCGTCCTCGCGGTGCTCGAGGAGGAGGGCGTTGCCGACAACACGATCATCTTCTATTACGGTGGCGATCACGGGATGTCGTTCCCGTTTGGGAAATCCAACAGCTATGAGGACAGCTCCCGCGGGGCGCTCATTGTCCGCTGGCCGGGGGTGACGAAGCCTGGCAGCGTGGATGAGGCCCACATGGTGACGACGCTCGATTTCACGCCGACCCTTCTCGACATGCTCGGCCTCGCCCTGATCCCCGACATCGACGGCCGCTCGTTCATGCCCGCGCTTCGCGGCGACGTGATGCCGGGCTGGGACCACGTCTTCACCGTCTACAACGCCGCCTTCGGGAACAACTGGCTCCCGATGCGGTGCATGCGGACGCGGGACCGCTCTTATATATGGAACGCCTGGAGCAACGGCACGAAGTCGTACCGCACCGAGAACATGGCCGGCCTCACCTGGAAGGCCATGCTTGCCGCCGCCGAAGGAAACCCTTCGATCAAGGCACGCACGGATTTTTATTCGTTCCGGGTGCCTGAGGAGTTTTACGACCTCAAAGCGGATCGCTTTGAGCGGACGAATCTCATCGATGCCGCCGAGCGAAAGGCCGAGATCGACAGCATGCGACGCGACCTTCTGGCCATGATGCAGGCGACAGGAGACCCCTTCGCCGAGGCCTTTGCCAATCGCGATCGTCCCGAGCTCGTCCCGGCCGTTGTCGAACGGCTCAAACAGCAGCTTCAGACCAAGCGGCCGTGATCCCGTGCCGTCGGCTATGCTCTCGATTCATCTTGCCGAGCAGTGCGTGCGGCTGGGCGAATCCATTGTGCTCATGGAGTCTCTATGAAGGTGCTCGTGACCGGCGGTGCCGGGTTTATCGGAAGTCACATTGTCGATGCGGTGCGGGCCGCGGGCCACTCGGCTGCCGTGCTCGATGATCTGTCGAGCGGGTCACCTGCAAACCTGCCTGCCGACGTGCCGTTGCATGTGGCCGACATCGCTGACGCCGCCGCCGTGGAGCGGGTCTTCGCGACTGAGAAGCCCGACGCTGTGTGCCATCAGGCGGCGCAGATGTCGGTGAGCCGATCCGTCCGCGAGCCGGCCTTTGATGCCAAGGCCAATGTGATGGGGCTCATCAATGTGCTCTCGGCCGCAGCCGCATACGACGCCAAGCGTTTCGTGTTTGCCTCGAGCGGCGGCGTGCTCTACGGCGACGTCACGAGCCCCGCGCCCGAGATGACGCCCGCGAATCCTGTGAGCCCCTATGGCATCACGAAGTGGGTCGGGGAGCGATACCTTTCGTTTTTCGCCCAGGAGCACGGCCTCGAAACCGTGGCCCTTCGGTACAGCAATGTCTACGGCCCGCGCCAGAATCCGCATGGCGAGGCGGGCGTGGTGGCGATCTTCTGCAAGCGATTCCTTGCCGGCGAAGCCGCGACGATCAACGGCGACGGGAAGTACGTTCGCGATTACGTCTACGGCCCGGATGTCGCACGTGCGAACCTCGCGGCGCTCGAATCCCCAGTGCTCCGGCCCGGTACGCTCACGAGCGTCAACATCGGCACCGGCATCGGCACCGACGTCAACGAGCTCGAAGCGGCGGTGCGAATTGCAATGGCCGACGTGCTCGCCCGGAAGGGCAAGCCGACCTCCTTGCCATCACCCACGCACGGCCCCGCCCGCGCCGGCGACCTTCGCAGTAATCTGGTCGATGCGACGCTAGCCTCAAAGGTCTTCGGCTGGCGGCCGGAGGTCACGATTCCCGCGGGTCTCGCCAAGACGGCCGCCTGGTTCGCGGGGTGAGACGCCGTCTAGTTCCCTGGCCACTGGATGATCACAAACGATCACTCTCGGCTATTCGTCAGGTAACCGGCCGGCCGCATTCTTGTGCGGTTGAGTGGGTTCACCATAGAAGCCCCTCGCGCCAGCGTGGGGACGGCGGGCTGTTGGGCGAGCCCGTCCATAATGGTGAACGGGTCGGCGCGCCACCCGCAGTCCCACCTGCTTGCGCAGGTGGGCTTTTATGAGGGAAGGCGCAAGGCCTGGATGGCTGGTTGAGTTCCGGGCGGAGGCCCGGCAAGCGAAGCGGGGCCATGGACGGCCCGCGCCGCGTGAAGCCAGCGTGGGGACGGCGGGCCTATTGCTCTGGCTGCCGGATCGCTGGAAACGGGAAATCGAGGGGGCAATAAGGCGTCGAACTGTCGAGGACGAAGGGATCGTCAGCCGCCCGAGGATTGCATAACGAGCACTTGACCAATAATGTTTAAGACGAACCCGACTCCCAGTAAGCCAAGGGGAAACTTCGCTTCATCGAAATGCTGGATGCCATAAATGATGGCGGCGAGGAAACAAAAGAAGCTGGCGATCGCCCAAATAATGGCCTCATTTTTAAAGGCGATATACACAATCCACACCACGCCGATCAGGTACAGGAGCCAGCCCATGTAGACGACGAAAATCATTGCATTTCCCTTGAAATGGATCGCGGCAAGCAATAACAGGGTGCATTCATGCACCCTCCCCATGCGGGCGGTATTTTGGTCTCGCCGCGAACAAAATGCAATCGCTCTTTCACCCCTATCCCTCTCGCACCTCCGGATTCACTACATTCTCCGGCACGCCCCCGTGAGCCGCGTGGCAACCTGCTTCACCACTAGATGAGATGTTGACATTCGCCAAGGGCAGCCACGCCGCGAACGGTCCGATCACGACATAAAAATGCCGTGGGCATCAGGTGTCTCGTGAAAAAATCACCGGCGCACCAACTCGGATCGGCCGCGTGCCGTGCCTTCGTGAGGTAGACCACCTCGTTGACAACTGGGACGGGCCACGCACCCGCTGCGCCGAAGATGGCGGTGATGGCGACGATCTCAACGATGGCGTGCAGCGAGGTGTGGTGCGCCGGCCGGGCCGCACATGGAGCGGGCCGCCGGGGCTCGGGGTTGCCCTCCTTTGCGGAGAACACTTCGCGGAACGTCATTTGGTTGTTCTCTCCGTAGCCCAGTCACTCAGTAGCTGGGGGCGAGCATCGTTTGATGTCGCATTAACCCGGTGTCGGAGACCCCGGGCTACGGGGCGTTTCCTCGATCCCACAACTGGCCGCCGTAGGCTTCCATGCCGCCGACAATGGATCACGGGCTCACTTCGCGCGGTCGATCGTCAAAAGGCCGCTGTCGATGAGATCGATGGCCGAGCCGATGCTCGCATCGATGTAGTAGAGGACCCAGGTCTCCTTGCCGTGCTCGTCGTCGGCCTCACGCTTGGGGTAGCCACGAAGCTCGAGCAACTGAAACGTGCGAGGCAGACTGTTGTCGATTTCAACTGCGTACACGAGCGAGGGCTGGGCGTCGCCTGGCTGGTTGATCTCGAGGAGGAGACGGTAGGGCGTGGAGTCTTTCGCGGCGCGGGGGAGAATATAGTCGGCAGGGTCAAACGAGCCGTTGGGCGTGGGCGCGGTCACGGCATCGACCGTGGCAAGCTCCTCGGCCATCCGCTTGGCCTTTTCCCATCCGGCATGCTTGAACGTCCAGTAGGGCAGCTCGGCCGCAGCGGCGGCATCTGGGGCGAGCAGTGTCTTGATGTGGTAGCCCCCCTGGTTCTCGAGCCAGATGGCGACCTGCGGCGGCGGGCGTGTGTGATACGAAGGCCCGGGCTTCACCGTCAGCCGCATGCGGTACTCAGGGCCAGGGGCGTAGTCGAACTCCATGCCGTCGTCGCCGATTCTGAACCGCTCCATCGACGGGCCGAGATTGCCGCTCCAGCCGAGCACGGTGCGGACAGCCGCAGGCTGCTGCCAGAAGAGGAGCGTGAGAACGGCGGTGATGCCGAGCGCGACCCAGGCGACCTTGCTTTGCAGGTAGCGGGTGAGGGGTCGCCTGTTGTTGAACCCATGCAGGCCGATGAGGGCGATGAATACAAAGCCTGTCAGCGCATGGAGGCCGACGAGGGAAATGGAAAACGGCAACATGAACGCCATCACGCCAGACACCGCAAGCACGAGAAACGTCATCGCGGTGAGCAGCGTGACCACACGCCGATCCAGGGTAACGAGCGTGGCTTTTGTTCGTTTACGCATCGCCCGGAATGATGGCGGCGTGGGTGCGGAGGAGATCACGGATGGCTTCGAGCGGCACGTCGAGCGGTGTTGTTCCGGACTTCGCGGCAAGTGACGCCGCGGCGCCGGCCGCCTGCCCCATGGCCATACACGACGCCTGCACCCGCAGCCCGGAGTTTGCCAATCGATCGCTGCTCACACACCGGCCGGCCACGATGATGTTGCGGCTCCCCTTGGGGATCAGCGCCTTGAGCGGAATCGTCGGCACGATGCCGGGCTTCAGCGGCTGTGGCTTCACGCCCGACTTCGTGTGGAGATCGACGGGGTAAAAGGAATAGGCGATTGAATCATCAAAAACGCGGCCGGAGGTGTAGTCGTTGACCGTGATGAGCGTCTCCCCTTCGATGCGATAGCTTTCGCGGAATCCGGTCTCGGGCTGGAGGTGCATGAGCCGTTTGCCATCTTTTCGCAGCTTGGCGAGGATCGATTGTCGCCCGGTCAGGTTGGCTTCGGTGGCGGTTCGCGAATTCGTTGAATCCGCGCCGTGTACATACAGCCTGTGAATTTGATTCGCACCCGGCTCGTGGGGCTCGCCCAGCATGAAGAGATACGAACCCGGCTGCCGCTCTTCTTCGCGGAGCCGTGGAAAGCCAAGCAGGCCCACCACCTCGGCGCCGCCGGTGCAGTCGATAATCTGCTTGCAGAGTACTCGCCGTGTCGTGCCGAACCCGACGCAATCCACCTGCCAGCCGTCACCGACTCTTTCGACTGCCTGCGGGAACTCGTAGTAGGCAAGTCGCACGCCGGCCTTTTGGCATTTCTCCTCAGCGAGCAAAGCATAGAGAAACTGATTGATGAACACCTGGTTTTGCCAGTGGTGCTGCGGCACCTTGGCAAAGTTCGGGATCGTGCCTCCGTCGAGGGCCACGCCTTCCTTGACAAGCTCCCAGCCGATCCCGGCGATGACCTGTCGCCCCCACGCATCGAAGAGCCCAGGGAATGCCACGCCACCGGTGGTCATCGTGCCGCCAAGCTGGCTATTTCGCTCGACGAGCAGCACGCTCGAACCGGCACGACCGGCCTGGATCGCGGCAACGTGGCCCGCGGTTCCGCCGCCGACGACCAGCACGTCGATGTTGTCCGTGGTATCACACCCGCCAGCATCCGGCACGGCTTTGGCATGAACCTCCGTGGTGGAGGCGATGCCCAATCCCAAGCCCGTGCCCGAAAGGAGAGACTGGTGGAGAAAGTCTCTGCGGCCGCGTTTCATCGGTGGTTCCACGGTGTGGGATCGCGTGCCGGAGCACGGGGCACCTGAATCCTACCAAGCTTCCTTCGCGGACTAGGCCGCAAAAACCAGGCCCGAATTGCGATTTTCCGCGGCTCGCAGGATTGCTACCCTCCCGGCCCCATGGATGCTTCTCCCTCCGCAACGACCGGCGATTCAAACGGCCGCACCGCGCTCATCTGCGGTGTCGGTGGCCAGGATGGCGCCTACCTCGCCGCCCACTTGCTCGACCACGGCTACACGGTCGTCGGTACCAGCCGTGACGCGCAGGCCAGTCGGTTCGATGGGCTCACCACGCTTGGCATCCGCGACCGCGTGAGGGCCGTGTCGATGTCGCCGGTCGATTTTCGCTCGACGCTCCAGGCGGTCACCCGCGCCGCCCCCGACGAGATCTACAACCTTGCAGGCCAGTCGAGCGTGGGTCTCTCGTTCGATCAGCCGGTCGAAACCTTTGAAAGCATCGTCGTCGGCACGGTCAATCTTCTCGAAGCGATCCGTCTCCTCGGCCGACCGGTGCGGCTCTATAACGCCGGCAGCTCCGAGATGTTTGGCAACACCGGCGACGAGCCGGCGAGCGAAGAGACGGTGCTGAAGCCACGCAGCCCCTACGGCATCGCCAAGGCCACGGCCTTCTGGCAAATCGCACAGTACCGCGAGGCCTACGGCATTGCCGCCGCCACCGGCATTCTTTTCAACCACGAAAGCCCGCTGCGACCCGAGCGGTTTGTCACCCAGAAAATCGTGTCGGCGGCCTGCCGGATTGCCCGCGGCGAACAGGACTCGCTTCGCCTCGGTGATCTCTCCGTTCGCCGCGACTGGGGCTGGGCGCCTGAATATGTCGTGGCAATGCACCGGATGCTCCAGCAAGAGGTGCTCGAGGATTTTGTGATTGCCACCGGCGTGACGTCGAGCCTCGAAGAGTTTGTGGTGGAGGCCTTTCGAGCCGTTGGCCTCGACTGGCGGCGGCATGTCACCCGTGATCCACGGCTCGTGCGACCCACCGAAATCGCCTACGGTCGAGCAGATACCCGTCGCGCGAGCGAACGACTCGGCTGGACTGCCAGCACGACGATGCCCGATGTCGTGCGGAAGATGGTCGAGGCCCGACGCGCGAGCGATGCCGTCACACCGGCCCGTCGCGCGGCCTGAACCCTCTAGTCAGTCATGCCATCGGTGGCGGCGATGGAGAGTTGGTCGCAGAGCGATTGCGAGTCGAGATACCGCCACATCGTGTGGACGTTGCCGACGATACCGGTAGCGTCAATGGCAGAGTACTCCATATCGGCCGGCAGCCAGCGACGAGGTATGCCGACGTAGCCCATGGCGTCAACGCGAACGCCTGGCTCCAAAAGCGGGAAGAACCGAAGGGCTCTGTCTCGCGAGTTCATGAAAAGGGTGAAACAATCGACCCCAGCGAGTGCACTGCGGTATGGACCACTGGGGGCAAAGGCATCAAACCGCAGGGCCGGGTTCACGAAGACAAGTTTTACTTTGCCCGGCCGCTCGGCCCAGGGGATGCCGTCTGGCGAAGTGCGGGAGAGATCCTTGAGCGCCTCGGCCGCCACCATCGCCCCGAAGGAGTAGCCCATGATCGCCACCGGCTGCTCGGGCTCGAGCTGGCACAAGAGCCAGGCGAGGTAATGGCCGTCGGCGCAGGCACGCTTATACTTGCGACGGCCATCCTTCAGGAGGATGCCCTCCTTCTCACTCGGCCATGAAAAGATGACCACGCGAGGCGGCACTCCCCCACAGGCATGGCGAGACATGTGGCGGGCCAGGGCGAGCCCCTGAGCCTTGGCGTCGGCCAGCGAATAGCGGTTGCCATGGATGAAGACCACAAACGGTCTGGACGGCTCGCTCACGAGCTCCGGCAGGCCAGCCCGTTCCCAGCGGCGGCAGCATGGTTCACCGACAAGCCGATGGATGCCCAACTTCGCCGACGAGGGCAGCGAGCAGATGTCAGGAAGATGCCGGGTACTCACGATCCACACGTCGAGTGTTGCCGGACACTCCGGCTCGACGGCACTCTCGCAGGGTTCGCTCGCATCGTCAGCGAGATCATCCGCTCGGACCGACACTGAAGCCGGGGTCATCGCGACGGTCATCGCGAGGGCAACGACGCACGAGATGAGTTGTCGGTACACCGCTGCCATTGAGCGACTCGGGAAAAAACACGAAGGACCCTCTTCAACGGTAACCCATGACGGCGAGCATCAGGTCACATTTCGACTCAAAGCAGCGATCGCTCGAGTGTGTTGCACCGATCGTTCGGCACAACCGTCATGACACGGCAATATTATCAAGTGTCGTTGAAGAACCAGAATCGATGAGGCCACTCCGGCATGCGCACGAATCGTGAGCTAGGGTTCTGGTAGCGGCGTCGATGACGCCGTTCTCATCCTCGTCTACCTGTCGGCGTGTGGTGGCCATGTGGGCCGCTGCCCTTGCCTGGAGAAACTCGTCATGTCTCGGTTGTTGTGTCTCACCCTCGCCCTCTCCGCCCTGGCGGCGGCTCCGGGCTGCAACAGTTGTTTTGGTGGCGGATCGGGCTGCCGAAGACCGTCGTTCATGGAGTTCCGCTCGCCGTGTGGCCGTCGTGGTGAACCCTGCCCGCCCCCGATGGTCGCGCCGCCGCCGTGTGCTCCCTGCGGACCGGTCTGCGATCCGTGTGGTCCCTCTTACGGCCCCTCGTATGGGCCCGGGCCCTGCTGCGACGAGGGGATGATGCATGGCGGTGGTGGGATGATGCCGTCAG
>JBGTKO010000268.1:0-9594 GCA_041744595.1 Pirellulales bacterium | reverse complement strand
CGACGAGGCCCAGAACGTGATCAGCAAGATCATGACGACGGCCCGCACAGGCCAGGTGGGTGACGGCAAGATTTTCGTCACGAACCTCGCCGAAGTGGTGCGGATTCGCACGGGTGAAACCGCCGCTGCTGCCATCTAGCGTGACGGCGGGTGGGCGGTGGGTGATTTCACGGGGTCTGGTCCATGGTGGGGTCAGGTCCATGTTTTCGGAGAACGCCTGTCTGCAGAGCGAGTTCTCTGAGCCGAAAACATGGTACCTGGCCTCCGCCAGGGGGCATTTATGCGGGCGTGCATTCTTGTCGAGAGTGGGTACGATCCGCACCCACACGTCACGCCGCAAACGGTTGCGGACGTGCCATTGGCCGTCCTATCCTTCGGTCGGCTCTGGAGAGCACGGATGGCTTCGCGTCGTCCGGGAGCCGGTGGACAATGCCACGCCTCCGGTGCCGCTGCGATCTTCGGGCCTCCCCTCGTCGTGTCCAAAATGTTCGGCACTTCTCATGCCGTCTTCCGAAGGCAAGACCCCCGAGGCCTGCCCGCTCTGCGGCCACTCGCTCGGGTGACCAAAGGCGCGACCTACGCCAATCGATGGCTCGAACAGCACCGTGAGCGCCGCGTATCTCGCCCGCGCCATGCTGCCAAAGGTTCCTTCGGACCAGGAAAGAATCGAGGCGATATCTTCCGTGGCCGCAGGCGCGAGGCGTACCTTCCGCATCAGGATCGGGCTCTGCGGCGTTCACGACGCTTCGGGGGTGCCGAGCCGAGCGATTCCACGTGCTTCGCCAAGCTGGCAACGGAACTGAATTCGAGCCCGCGGCCCTGATCGAGCTGATCCAATCCGACCTTCGCGAGTCTCTTGAGCGCCGCGAGCTTCTCGGCATCCTCGGCCGTTTGCTGCTGCAAGAGACGCAGGCCGGCGCGCATCACCTCGCTGGCATTCCGGAATCGGCCGGCCTCGATCTGGGCCGACACAAATTCGTCGAACGACTCAGTCAGATTGACGTTGCGGGTCGGCATGGAAACGTCCTCGAAAACCATCGCCTGCTTGCCACAAGTGTGGCCCATTTCAGCAGAGTTGGCAAAAATTGCCAAGTTTCCTGCAAGCTGCTCGGGGATCTGGATGCCGCGTTTGGCAGCGAGCCTGGGTGGCCAAGAGCCCGTCGGAGGGCGTATTCTCACGCGGCACTCGAACGTGAGACGCGGTCCAGGCAACGAGACACGACGTGGCGAAGAAGAAAAGTTCCAAGCGGGCAGCGGCGCGGCCACGATCGGCTTCGCGCTCGCCGACGACCACGACCAAAAAACGGATCGAGTCGTATTCGCATGCCGACAAACAGCGGGTGAATAATCCGCCCGTCGGCCTGGTCACGCCCGACACCGACCCCGTCTGCGAACCCCGAAAAACCTACGCCTACGATCCCCACCTCGACCCGCAACTCGTCTGGGCCGGCAAAGCCGAACGGACCAGTTTTGAGATTCCGACGGTGTCGCTCCATGTCCACGAACGCATCGACCCCAAGACGATCATCGGCGCCGTCCGCACCAACGGCGATCGTGTCATCAGCGGCACCGCCGAGACTTCAGTTCCAAAGCTGGCGACCGCCAAACAACTCTCCCTGTTCGAGGCCCGCGAGGAAAACCCGCCTCTCCGCGACGCCATCGATTTCTACAACCATTCAAAACCGCTCGGCTGGAAAAACCGTCTCATCGCCGGCGATTCTTTATTGGTCATGAATTCCCTCCTCGAAAAGGAGGGCATGGCTGGCAAGGTGCAGATGATCTACATCGACCCGCCTTACGGCATCCGCTATGGGTCGAATTTTCAGCCGTTCGTCAATCGCCGCGACGTGAAAGACGGCAAAGACGACGACCTCACCCAAGAGCCCGAAACACTCAAGGCGTTTCGCGATACCTGGGAACTGGGGATTCACAGTTACCTGACGTACCTCCGCGACCGACTGCTTCTGGCGAAGGATCTGCTCACCGAGTCAGGCAGCTTGTTTGTGCAGATCAGTGATGAGAATCTGCATTACGTCCGCGATTTGATGGACGAGGTGTTCGGGCCGACGAACTTTGTCGGGATTGTCGCGTTCAAAACAACATCAAGCTTGGGCGGTTCGTTGCTAGGAAAAGCATGCGACTACGTTGTCTGGTACGGGCGTGACAAATCGAAAACCAAGTGGCACACCCTTTATCGGCGGAAAGGCATCGAGGACGATGCAGGCAATCGCTTCACGCGTGTTGAGTTGGCTGACGGCACTCGTCGAGTGATGTCGACGGCTGAGCGTGCCGCCCCCGACTCAATGCCCCGGGAGTCTCGTATCTATCGGCACGACAACCTGACCTCGCAAAGTGGAGGGGAGAACAGTCAGTTTCCGGTATCGTTTGACGGCATTAAGTTTTTGCCCGGTCGTGGCTATTGGAAGACAAGTCAACTTGGCTTTGAGCGGCTGAAGGCAGCACGTCGCTTGGGCGCCCCAAGCGAGAACTCGCTTGCTTACGTCCGTTACATTGATGACTTCCCGTACAGTGCCCACTCAAATGTTTGGACGGATACTCAGAGCGGAGCGTTTACCGATCCGAAAGTTTACGCCGTTCAGACCAACACCAAGGTCATTCAGCGTTGCATGCTGATGACCACCGACCCGGGCGACCTCGTCTTCGACCCGACGTGTGGCTCCGGCACGACGGCGTACGTCGCCGAGCAGTGGGGCCGACGCTGGATCACGTGCGACACGTCCCGCGTTGCCGTCACGCTGGCAAAACAGCGGCTGATGACATCGCTCTTCGACTACTACACGCTCGCCAAGCCGGGCGAAGGTGTGGGCGGTGGGTTTGTCTACAAGACCGTGCCGCATGTGACGCTCAAATCGATCGCCAACAACCCCGACATCCGCGAGGGCATGACGCGCACCGAGATCGACGCGGCCATCGCCAGGCACGCCGACCAAGAGACGCTCTACGATCAGCCGCACCTCGACCGCTCCAAGGCGCGGGTGACGGGGCCGTTTACGGTGGAAGCCGTGCCGGCCGTGGCGGGAGGCGTGCCCGAGGTCGTGCCGATCGGTGCGTCGGGGCCTGGCTCCGAGCCACCACTGCCGCTGTCATCGTCATCCCCGCCCACGCCAAAAATCTCGGCGGGTCCGATGATCCCTGATGCGTCGGTGGCACGATCGGGTGAAACGCTCCGGCAGAGTGAGTGGCGCGACGAGCTCGCTCGCACGGGCGTGCGTGGCAAGGGGGGCGCCAAAATCGAGTTTGCCAGGCTCGAACCGCTGCCGGGGGCGCGCTGGCTCCATGCTGTCGGCGAAACGTACGACGGCGCCGCCAAGAACGGCGGACCAAAAATGGTGGCGGTGTCGTTTGGCCCGGCGTACGCGCCGCTCGAACAGCGGCAAGTTGAAAAAGCGTGGGAAGAGGCGCGAAGCCTCAAGGTGAAGCCCGACATCTTGTTGTTTGCATCGTTTCACTTTGACCCGGAAGCGGCCAAAGACATCGATATTTTGGCGGCTGACAAGTCGGGGATGCTTTTCTTGAGGTCGCAGATGAACACCGATCTCTTGACCGACGACCTCAAGAAGAAGCGGTCGAGCAACGAGAGTTTTTGGTTGATCGGCCAGCCCGAGGTCGAGCTGCGAAAGATCACGAAGGGTGAATCCAAAGGCCTGTGGCAGCTCGAAGTGTGTGGCTTCGACTACTACAACCCGGCATCGGGAGAAATCGAGTCGGGCGACACCCGAAAAATCGCGATGTGGCTTTTGGATACCGACTACGACGGCCGCAGCTTGTTTCCGCGGCAGGTGTTTTTCCCGATGAGCGGCGAGAAGGACGGCTGGAGCCGCTTGGCCAAAAACCTCCGCGCCGAGATCGACGAAGATCTTATTGAAGCGTATCGGGGTACCGAGTCGCTCCCATTTGCCGCGGGGGTGCACGGGCGCGTGGCGGTCAAGATCGTGGACGACCGTGGCATCGAAAGCCTCAAGATCGTCGAGTTTCCGTGATACGTTATGCTGGGCACCAGCGGAGCCACGCGACCTTGACCCGGATTGTCGAGGACTACGATGACGGTCATTGAAGAGACACGATCGGCACTTGCCCTTGAATCGCTCGGACTCCCGCAGAGCCTCCGGGTTCAACGATTGGAAGCGGAGGAGTATGCCAATGCCGATGGCGAGCCTTCGCTACGCATTCTGGTGGTGATCGACGAATCAGTCGATGTCGCCCATGTGAGCGGCCGCGACGTCAGTGAGATGAAGTCGGCGATTCGCGAGAGCATTCGACGGCATGGCATCGATCTGTTTGCCTACATTTTCATCGCCAAGCAAAGCGAGCTCGACGATGACGACGAGGATGCGTGACGGGTGCATCGCGATCTTCTCGAGCAGGCGAGGACGCTCGCCACACTGGATAGCGGAAAGCCGAAACAGGCCAACCTCCGTCGCGCCGTCTCCGCGGCGTATTACGCGATCTTTCACTATCTCGTGGATCAATCGTGCCGGGCGATCATGGGCGCCCATCATGCCCAGCGTGGATACCGACAGGCGCTCGCCCGCGGGTTTGTTCATTCGACGATGAAGGCTGCCTGCGCGAGCTTTGCCGGTTCGCAGCTCCCCAAGGCCGTGGCCAAGCCGCTTCCGAATACATTTGCCGTTGATCGTGAGATTCGAGCGATCGCCACGACGTTCAGCGAGCTTCAGCAGAAGCGGTACTTGGCGGACTACGACTTGTCGGAGCGATTCAAACGCTCCGAGGTTCTCACGCTGATCGAGCAAGTCGAGGATGAGTTGGATCAATTCGACAGAGTCTCGGCCTCAGATGGCCGCCAGTTTTTCCTCGCCTGCCTGCTGGCCTGGAAAGAGATCGCGAATCGTTGAGCTTTCTGCGGGAACACGATGTCGATCAACAAGACAAAACTCGGGACGGGCGATCTCATCCTCAACTCACCGTTCGAGGAGCCGGATGCCTATTGGAACTACGATCGGCCGTCGATGATGTTCATGCGAATGGACGGCCGCCGCCCTGCGGGCTATGTCGCAGCCACACCCGACGCCGCGGGGTTTGATGATCCGGGTGTGTTCGTGCCGCTCGAACTTGCCAATGCGATCCGCCCTCGGGTACGGGCCTGGCGCGAGGCCGGGTATCCCGGCATCACCACGGTGACGCGACGGTTGCTCGAACATTGGCATGATCCTGGCCAGCGGGAAGGCAAGCGGTTTTTCTTCTGCCAGCTCGAAGCAATCGAAACGCTCATCTGGCTCACCGAGGCGGGGGCCGCGGCGACTGATGGCATTGAAGTGCCGAGCGACGGCGGCGAGTTTT
Organism: Pirellulales bacterium; assembly: GCA_041744595.1. Classification (GTDB taxonomy): domain Bacteria; phylum Planctomycetota; class Planctomycetia; order Pirellulales; family UBA1268; genus QWPN01. The sequence continues at coordinate 4,275 of JBGTKO010000268.1, read as the reverse complement.
CCCGGTGGTGTACGAAACTAGCCACAGGCACTGGCAAAACTGTCGTGATGTCGATGCTCATCGCGTGGCAGGTACTCAACCGGGTGACGTACCGCGACGACGATCGGTTTTCCAAAGACATCTTTATCGTTGCCCCGGGGCTGACGGTGCGGGAGCGGCTCAAGGTGCTCGTGCCCGATTCGCCGGGCAACTATTTCGAGTTTTTCGAGATCGTGCCGCCGGGCATGGAAGAGAAACTCCGGCAGGGCCGCGTGCTCGTCGCCAACTGGCACCTGCTTTCAATCGAGACCGAGGCCCAGCTCGCGAAGGTGCGAAGCGTCGATCTCCGGAGAAAAATGCCGCGGAGCGACGCCAAGTATCTGAGGGATGTCTTGGGCGAGATCGCTGACTCCAAGAACATTCTCGTCATCAATGACGAGGCCCACCATGCCTGGCGGGTGAACCCCGAGGGCAAGGCCAAGGGCGTGAGCAGGGACGATCTCGAAGAAGCAACCAAGTGGGTCGGCGGTCTTGACCGCATTTCTGCTGCGTGTGGCATCCTGCGGTGCTTTGATTTCTCGGCAACGCCGTTTGCCCCGTCAGGAAAAAAGAGCAGCGAAGAGGCGGTATTCCCTTGGATCGTGAGCGATTTCGGGCTCAACGATGCGATCGAATCGGGGCTCGTGAAGACACCGCGGGTCGTGGTACGCGATGACGGCTCGCTCACGAAGGACTACAAATCGCGCTTCTATCACATTTACCGTGACGCAGACGTGCAGGCTGATTTGAACCGCAAGGCTGAGCCGCATGAGCCGCTCCCCGATCTCGTGACCACCGGCTACACGCTTCTGGGGGCCGACTGGCTGGCCACGGCGAAGTCGTGGCGCCACCAAAATCATCCGGTGCCGCCAGTGATGATCACGGTGGCCAACCGCACGGAAACGGCGGCCCGGATCAAGTACATGTTTGATCGCGGGCGGCTCGAGATTCCGGAGCTTTGCGATCCGACCAAGACCCTGCACATCGACTCGAAAGTGCTCGGCGAGGCGGAGTCGCAGGAGCAGGGTTCCGAGATTACACCGGCAAGCGGTGACCATGACGACGATGCAGATTCTGGAAAGGTCGTGACGCTGACCAAGCAGCAGCAGGCGGAACTGCTTCGGAAAACCGTCGACTCCGTCGGCCAAGTTGGAAAGCCCGGCGAACGGATTCAGAACGTGATTTCAGTCGGGATGCTGTCGGAAGGCTGGGATGCCAAGACCGTCACCCACATCATGGGCCTGCGGGCCTTTACGAGCCAGCTTCTCTGTGAGCAGGTCGTGGGGCGGGGGCTCAGGCGCACCGAGTACGAGCCGTATGTACGGGACGACGGCCGCGAGTTTTTTCACCCAGAGCACGTGAACATTTTTGGCGTGCCGTTCACGTTCCTGCCCCACGAGAACGAAGACGCAGGCGTGCCGGAGCCGCCTCCGCCCAAGCGGCCCGTGACGGCGCTGCCGGAGCGGGCGAACGACTTTGGCATCTCGTGGCCGAATCTCATCCGCATCGACACGGTCTATGAACCCAGGCTCGACCTCGATCTTTCAGCAGTCAAGCCGCTCGTGCTCCATGCATCAGACACGCCGACTGTGGCCGAGCTGGCGGTCATCCTCGAAGGCAAGCCGAATCTCGAATCGCTCACCGAGATCGCCATCGATGAGATCGTCCGAAGAAACCGGTTCCAGACGATCCTCTTCAAGGTGGCCCGTGGGGTTTTCGAGCAGATGGAGCATGAGTGGACCGGGAACCGCGACGTGCTCGTGTCGCAATTGATCCGGCTCACCGAGAAGTTTGTGGCGTCCGACAAGATTCAGGTGCGGCCCGCTGCCTACGCCGAGAATCCGACGAAGCGACGCCTCATGCTCATGCTCAACATGAACCGGATCATCGGGCACTTTTGGAGCGCGATCCGGCAAAAGAACAGGGCCGAGCGCCGGCCGGTGTTTGATGCCGAGCATCCGGTGCGAGGCACCGGCGACATGAGCCCCTGGTATACGGCCAGGCCCTGCCAGCCAACTCAAAAATCCCACGTGAGCCCGGCAACCTTCGACAGTACATGGGAGGCGAGCGAGGCCTTTACGCTCGAACGCAGTGAACTTGTGCAGGCGTGGGTCAAGAACGACCACCTGGGGTTCGACATCTGGTACGTATTCCGGGGCGCCCGCCGCCGGTATCGCCCGGACTTTCTCGTACGGCTCGCCAGCGGCACGATGCTGATCTTGGAAACAAAAGGCCAAGTCGACGAGGAGGCCACATCAAAGCACGAGTACCTTGCCGAGTGGGTCGATGCGGTGAATGCCCACGGCGGTTTCGGCCGCTGGGCCTGGGCCGTGTCGACGGCGCCCGACGACGTGGAGGACATCCTGGCAGAACACGCCGGCATGGCCATTGGATCGCATCGCCGCGTCTGAACAGCGAAAGCGAACGGTGATTTGCCAGCCTCAGCCCGGCGCGGCTCGGCGGCAACACTTCTTGTACTTCTTGCCGCTGCCGCATGGACACTGTTCGTTGCGGCCCACCGGCGCCACTTGTTCAGGCGGCGCATCCAAGAAGAGATTGTCGGGTTCATCATCGAACTCATCATCCGGCTCGTCGTCGGTCAGCGCCCGTGCCAAGAAGGACATGAGCGGGTTGTTTGCCGGATCGCGAAGCACCATCATTTGGTCGTCGAGCGCGTCGGCATCCCGCTCCCATTCGTCGCGATCGGGAAGCTCCACGCCAGCCAAATACGAGAAGGCCACGAGGTTCTCGCGAATCGGACCGCGTTCCACATCCTCGGGATCCTCGTTCAACAACCGGATCGCCAGCGGCACGAGGCGGTCGTCGAACTGCGCCGAGGCTGCGACTCCGAGTTGGCCTCGAAAAAAATCGTCATCCTCCGTGCCGATCACCGCTTCGAGCGCGGTCACCGCTTCCTCGCATCGAATGAGCTCGAAGAGGTTGTGGGCATAGTTGCGAACATGCCACTCGGCCCCCGGATACCGTGCCTGGGCGAGCCGCACGACGCCCGGAGTTCCGATCCGGATCATCGCCGTCATCACTTCTTCGTTGTACCAGTCCCAGTCCTCGTTCCAGAGGTTCCAAAGAAGGTCAGCCGCTTCCTCGCATCGAAGATGCCCCGCCAGGATGATCGCCATGCCGATGAGCCAATGGTCGGCGGAAGGCTCGTCTTCAGGCGGCAGCGGCCGCTGCAAGACCTCCATGACCGCGGGAACGAATCGGCTTTCCGCTCGAGCCAGCGGCTCGAGGATGAGTGTCGCTTCAGGAATCTTCGCCTCGGCGAACGACTCGACCTCGGCGACGAACCGGCAGTGTTCTTCGAGGCGGCGCCAGCACTCGTCGGGGGCGAGCCGGGCCAACTCGAGCCGTGTCTCAATGGTCGTGCGTTCGACGTCTCCCAGGGTGTCCAGGCCGAAGAGCCTCGATTGATGCCGTTCCACGACGCTGATGTCAGCGTGGGCCAGCATCTTTAGGAGATGCCCCTTTTGGTTGTCGGAGGGCGCCGCGTCGCCGCCGCGCTCGACCTGTCGGCAGACCCACTCCATCGCCGCGTCGTCAGCGAGGGGAAGATCGCAAAAATGGTGGTGCCAGACGAGGGCGTTCTTCCAGCCGAACTCCTCGATGCCCCGAATGGCATGATGAACGACGTCGGGATCGCGGGTGTGCGACCTCGAAAAGGCGGAAGACACCGCACTTCGGACGACCCGCTTGGGATGGGTCCACCCGGCCTTCAAGTCCTGTGTCGTCAATCGCACGTGTTTTCCCTGATCGAAGCCCAATGGTTTGCCACAAGGTAAATCGCTCCTGGGTTTCGTGCAACGACCACCGTGGTCCACGCAGGCCGAATCTTGTCGGTCCATTGGCCAAGAAGCGCGAGCCTTGTGGGGGCACGGCGATCGAGCGTCGCGTGAGGTTCTTGAACGGGATGCGGACGAGCGATTGCTGACCTTCGGCGAGCGTCGCACTGATCCGAAGTGAGACGGGCGACCTGAGACGTACCATGACCACCTCGGGTACGATCCGCACCCACACGTCACGCAGCAAACGGTTGCGGAAGGGCCATTGGTCGGGCAATTCTTCGGCGCCGGCGTCTAGCTCGAAAGCGGTCGCGTCATCTCGACGGGCACGACCCACTCGTCGTATTGCTCGGGTGTGACGAAACCAAGCGTGACTGCCGCGGCTTTGAGGCTCGTGCCCTCGAGGTGGGCCTTCTTGGCGATCTTGGCCGCCTTCTCGTAGCCGATGTGCGTGTTGAGC
>JBGTKO010000267.1:0-11562 GCA_041744595.1 Pirellulales bacterium | reverse complement strand
GTGGCCCACTCGTGGCCGACTTCATCGCGAGGGCTTGTCAGCTTGGCTGTCGCGAGGCCCGCGGGGGCGAGTTCACGCTCCGAGCATTCCTGAGCGGCCGCATGGACCTTATTCAGGCAGAGGCCGTGGTAGGCGTCACGGAGGCTCGCTCACCGGCGGAGCTCTCCGCGGCGCTTGATCGCATGGCTGGCGGGGTAGGGCAGGGCCTCGCAGTCGTGCGAGACGAGCTGCTCGATCTCCTGGCCGACATCGAAGCGGCGATCGACTTCGCCGATGAGGCGGCGCCCGACTCAGTGCCCGTGGGGCCGGAGTGGAAACGGGTGGTTGAGCGAATCACGAACTGTCGCGCCTCCGTTTCCGCCGTCGCGGATCAACTTGCCAGCCGCGACGCCGCCGCAGCCGATCTCCCGATGGTCGTCATCGCGGGGCCACCCAACATCGGCAAAAGCAGTCTGCTCAACGCACTCGTCGGTCACGATGCCGCGCTCGTCGCTGATGAAGTTGGCACGACTCGCGACTGGCTCGAAGCCAGTCTCTCGGACGCGACAGGGCCCCGTTGTCTCCTTGTTGACGTCGCCGGCCTCGACGATGTGAATTCGGCACGAAGCACCGACGCGATCGCCGCCGAAGCTACCGCCCGTGCGCGGGACGCGATCGCAAGGGCCGACATCGTCATCGCATGCCGCGATGCAGGATCGGCATCGCCGCCATTCACCGCGGCCTCTGGCTCTATCGCCGTCATCACGCGATGCGATCTGGCCAGCTCCCCGCTGCCTGCCGATCAAATCGCCACGAGCAGCCACACCGGCGCGGGGATCGCTACACTGAAAGCAGTGATCCTCGAAGCTGTCGTAAACGTGTCCCGCAGTGGTTCGCCGGCAACGCTCCGTCTCACCATCGGCTGTGACGCCGCCCGTAGGGCGCTCTGCGACGCCATGTCGACCGTGCAGGACGCCGTCGCTGGCGGGTTCGTCGATGAATCCCTCGTGGCCGGTCACCTCCGACGTGCCACCGACGCCCTCGCCGAAGTCACCGGCGCGACCATCGATACCGATCTCCTTGATCGCATCTTCGCACGCCACTGCATCGGTAAGTGACGTGTGATCGACGACGCCAAAACTACCGACGGCGGCCAGGGCGTTTGCCGCGGCCGGGTGGGCCAGGCTTCTTGGATGTCGCTTCCGCCTCGCGTTCCTGAAACTTTTCCGCCTGGCCGGTCATTTCGTAGAGAAACCGGCTCGGCCGGCAGGGTTTTGGTTTTCCCCACTTGTTCCGCGTCAGGCAGAGCGAAAGGACGAGCCGCTTCCTCGCACGGGTGATCCCGACGTAGCACAGCCGCCGCTCCTCATCGAGCGCCTGAAGGCCATCATTGAGTGACCGTTGGTGCGGAAGAATTCCCTCCTCCATGCCCACCATCCACACGCAGTCAAACTCGAGACCCTTGGCAGCATGCAGTGTCATGAGCCGCAGGGCATTCCCCTTCGGTTTGTCGTCATCAAAACGGTCTTCCTTCTCCTCGACCTGAAGGACGAAGTCGTCCAAAAAGCTTCGGATGACGCCGCCGAGGTCGGTTGCCCCCCGCCGCTCTCGTTCATGCTCGTCGAGCGCCGTGGCGATCTCCTCGCAACAGGCCCAGCGGGTTTCGGCCTCGGCCGGATCGTCGTCGTATTCCTTCGCGAGATACTGACGGTAGCCGACATCCTCGAGAATACGTCGAATCACGGTGGCTCCGCGAGTTTCGCCAGGGGCCGCGGGAGCCGACTCACCGAGGGTGATGACTCGCTCGAGCGTCGTCACGCCGCCGGCCGCAGCCGACGAAAGCTCACCGCGGTGCCGCTTCGACACAAGCTCACGCCACAGGCTCGTGCCTGCCTCGGCCCCGCCGGTTCGAGCCGCCTGGATCGTTGCCGCGGAGATACCGCGGGGAGGCACGTTCGCCACGCGGGCAAGTGCCAGGTCATCATCGGGATCAACGAGGAGCCTCAAGAACGCCATCACGTCCTTGACCTCGCGGCGATCAAAGAATGACTTGCTGCCAACAAGCTCGTAAGGAATCTGCCGTCGCCGTAGCTCTTGCTCGTAGGCCCGCGTCTGCTCTCCCGTGCGGACGAGGATCACGGCGTCTCCGGGATCACATTGCTTCTCCCGGAAGAGGCTTTCGACGTCACCGACGACGCGACGTGCCTCATCGACCTCGTCCTGCGCCTGGACGATCGACGGAGGCACTCCCGGCTTGCCGGTTGAAACAAGTGTCTTGCCATGCCGTCGGGCGTTGTGCTCGATGAGCTGATTGGCAGCACGGATAATCTCGGGGGTCGAACGGTAGTTCTCCTCGAGTTTGACGACGCGGGCACCTGGCCAGCGACGGTTGAAATCGAGGATGTGCGAGATCTCGGCGCCCCGCCAGGCGTAGATCGACTGGTCGTCGTCCCCCACGACGCAGATGCTGCGGTGATCGCGGGCGAGTGACGTGAGGATGCGTTCCTGGATGCCGCTCGTGTCTTGGTACTCATCCACCAAGAGATGGTCAAACCGGCCAGCCTCGGCCTTGCGAACCTCTTCGTCGGTCGAAAACAGCTCATCGACCAGCAGCAGGAGATCATCAAAATCAACGGCGCCGGCGGTCTTGAGCGACTCCTGGTAGCGGCGGTAGCCGGCCGCGGCGAGCGTCCAGGTGTCATCGGCATCCGCTGCCATGCTGTCGAGGGCTTCAGTGGGGCGGATCGCCCGGCTCTTCCAGCGGCTCACGCGATCGACGAGGTCGCCCGGCGTGAGCACGGTGTCGGCCACCTTGATCGCCTTGAGCGCCGCACGGGCGGCAGATTCCTGTTCGCCGCGGTCGATGATGGCAAAGCGTTCGGGGTAGCCAAGCCGGGCCGCATGCCGCCGGAGAATGCGAACACACAGCGAGTGGATCGTGGAGATCTCCGGGCGTTCTGGTCGCTCGCCGGAGGCAGATTTTCGCGAGCGGTTCGTGCCGAGCAGCCCCGTGGCCCTCGAGAGCATTTCGCGGGCGGCTTTGTTCGTGAACGTGACGGCCAGGATGCGTGATGGCCGAGCGCCCTGCCGCACGAGGTGCGCGATTCGGGTGATCACCACGCGTGTCTTGCCAGTGCCTGCGCCGGCGAGGACGAGAAGCGGCCCTGGGGGCGTGAGCACGGCCTCCGACTGGGCTGCATTGAGCCCAGGCACACCCACTTTTCTCGGCGTCGTGGGGCGGGCTGGAAAGGTCGAATCGGGCAGTGGTGACACAGCGACGAAAGGCAGGGCAGTGGGTAGGGAACGAATTGTGAAAATGTACCAGTATCCGATGGCCTCTCCATCCCGCCTTGACGCTCTCGCGGAGCCGCCGTCTATTGTGGGGCTTTCCTGCGGGCGTCCCTCCCGCGGTCCATCAGGTGCTGTGAGCAGGAGACACATTTCGTATGGCGTTGCAAGGAAGAGCCTCTCTGGGTGAGCTCGAGGACAACGAACTGGCCGCATCGACGATGGCGATCGTGGACCGGGTCCGGCCCCACCTCGGGCTCATCTTGCTTTCCATTGCCGTGATCTTCGCGGTGCTCGCCGGCCTTGTCGTCGTTCGCTGGCAGCAGTCGGCTGAACAGACCGCCGGCTGGGAGGCACTTCTTGGAGCCTTTTCCGACGGCGAGCCTGGCCGGGTCGAGGAAGTCGCGGCCCGCTATCGCGGCACATCGGCTGGCTGGTGGGCGGAGCTTGTCATGGCCGATAACGCGCTCGCCGACGGAAACCGGCTCCTGATGATCGACCGCACCCAGGCCCAGAGCCGACTGGAAGCCGCTGCCGCCCTTTACTCGTCAGTCAACTCCCAGCGTCCGACTGCGCTGGCCGCCGAGCGAAGTATCTTTGGGCTTGCCCGCACGCGAGAGAGCCAGGGGCAACTCGCCGAGGCACGCCGCGGCTACGAGGCACTCGTCGCCGAGTATCCGTCGAGCCCGTTCAAGCCGATTGCCGAGGCCCGTATCGCGGCGCTTGATCGGCCGGCCACACAGCGGTGGTACAAATGGTTCGAGACGCCCCCCGCCGAGCCAAGCCGTGACGAACCCGCCGAGTCCCCCTCCGAGCCCTCAGCCGGGTGACGTCGTCTCGCTTCCGGTCGCAGAAGAAACTGCCGGTGAGCGTCTCGATGTATTTCTTGCTCGGACGTTTCCGGAGTCCAGCCGCTCGTTCTTGGCCCGGGCCGTTGCGGCAGGGGCTGTTCGTATTGACGGCATCGTCGCCCGTGCGTCAGTCCGTCTGAAGGCCGGATCCCTCGTCGCCTTCACAATCCCAAAACCGCCACGAGCCGGTCCTGCTGCCGAGGAGATTCCACTCGATTTTCTTCATGTCGATGACGCGATCGCGGTCGTCAACAAGCCGGCGGGCATGGTGGTGCATCCCGCGAAGGGCAACTGGAACGGCACGCTCGCCGGGGCCCTCAAGTGGCATCTCGAAAAGGAGCAGGGGGGCGATGCTGGCCTTTCCACGACTGGTGGGCCAACGCGGCCGGGCATCGTGCATCGCCTCGACCGCGACACCAGCGGCGCGATCATCGTGGCCCGCAGCGAACCGGCCCACCACGCCCTCGCCAAACAGTTCGAGCAGCGAAGCGTCACCAAGACGTACCTCGCGATCACGCAGGGGCAGCCACAGTTTGACGCTGACGAAATCGACCTGCCGATTGGCATCCATCCCTACCAGCGTGAAAAAATGGCGGTTCGCCGGGATCATTCAACGAGTCGAGATGCCGTCACGCGGTATGAGGTCATCGAGCGGTTTCGCGGGGCGGCGCTCGTTCGGGTCGCCCCCCGCACAGGCCGCACGCACCAGATTCGTGTCCACCTCGCGGCCATCGGCACGCCTGTCCTCGGTGATGTGCTCTACAGCGGCCGCGGCGTGATCGATCCGGTCTTCCTCGGCCTCCCGGCCGGGCCGCCGCTCCTCAGGCGACAAGCCCTCCACGCCGCGGTTCTCGAAATCGATCACCCAGTGACCGCCAAACGGATGCGGTTCGAAGCACCACTGCCCCCCGACATGGAACGCACCCTCGCCGCCCTTCGCCAGGCCCAGTGAATCCCCGTCGTCCAGTCACTCCGTGACAGTTACCGACGATTCCTCGATGGTCTGGCCTTCCACGTGTTTCTGATATTCTGGACTCAATCGAGGATGTCATGAACCCAGAAGCCAGGCGGAAGCCGGCAACCAAGCGAGTCGCGGTCACGATCGATCTGACGCAGAACGTTCCCTGGCATTTTGATTGCTATCGGGGAATTCGCCTTTACGGAATGGAGCGAGGTTGGGCCTTGGTCCTCAATCCCGTCCTCGTAGGGCTGGGGCATGCATCGATCGCAGCCGAGTACGACGGCGTCGTGGGCAGGATCAGCGGGGAGGTCGCCGCGGCTGCCAAGGCCAAAGGCGTTCCGGTTGTCAACCACTGGGCGGGATCGCCGGCAAAGGATGTGCCTCGTGTGTGCCCCGACGTGGAAGCGGGGGGCCGCCTCATGGTGGACCATCTGGTCTCGCATGGGTTTCGTCACCTCGCTTTTGTCGGTGTCGAGGGCCGGCCGATCGATGATGACATCCGGATACTTTCTGATGCGGCAAAAGTGCATGGGATCGAGCCGCCAGAGCGGGTCGTGCTCCCACTCGGCTTCGGCGCCGACCGTGCCCCGATGATTCAGGCCGAGGAGTGGATGGCCGGGTTGATGCGCCGCATGACGGGGCCAACCGGGGTCATTGTCCAGGATGCCAACGTCGCCTGCTATTTCGCCCACGCATGCCATGAAACAGAACTCCGGGTGCCCGAAGACATCGGCATCGTGGTTCGCGATGCCGTCGATCTCGTCGTGGAGAACGCGGTGCCCAGGCTCTCGTCAGTCGAGTACGACTACCACGCGGTCGGCTACGAGGCCGCGGGGATGCTCGAGGCACTCATGCAGGGCAAGCCGGTCGATCTGCCGCACCGGCTGCTCCCACCGAAGCAGATTGTTGTCCGCGAATCGACAGTTGTCCGTCAGGCCGAAGCCCCTGTCGAGCCAAAGCCAGTGCGCTAGCAGAATGTGAAACAGGTCGTGGATGGCTTTTTCCACGGGAAGTCAGCAGGCCGCGTCTGGCGGGGCCGGGTCGTCTAATAGGAGCATCGCCCGTGGGAGCGTCGAGTCGATCACACGGGCAAGGGCCACGATGAACCCGGCGGAGCCGTCGCGCCACCCGCCCCTCAGAAAATAGCTGCCAACGAACGAAGCGAACGCTCGGAGAGGCAGCGACCAAGCCGACGCACGCTGGCCCTTCCGACGCATGATGGCGGCCTTCAGGCGGGCATACCGGATCGACCGGGCCAGCACCTCGCCACAGTCGGCAAAGCTGTAATGGAGGATCGTCCCGGGCAGCCGCAAGGGCCGCGTTCCCGACTCGACCTCCTCATGAACAGGCAATGGCTTGAAGCCGGCCGTGGTGCGGTTGAAAAGCCGCACGACCAAGTCATTTCGCCAGGCACCATGCCGCACCTCCCGGCCGCCAATGAACGTTCGCCGTCGGATGGCATAACAGGCGTGGGGATCGGTGAGATCGAGCCGCATGATGGCGGCCTGGGCTTCGGTATCGAGAACTTCGTCGGCATCGACCGAAAGAATCCAGTCATGGGCGGCCAGCGCGACGGCGCGGTTTTTTTGAGGGCCGTAGCCGAGAAACGGCTGGTGTTCAATTCTCACGCCGGCAGCCCGGGCGATGTCGAGTGTGGTATCCGTCGATCCCGAGTCGAGAACGAGTCGATCGTCGCAAAAATGGACAGATGCGAGGACGGCTGCCAGATGCGTCGCGGCGTCTCGGGTGATGATGACCACCGAAACCTGGCACGAGCCGGTGGCCGGGGGAGACGGGGCTGGCTGGCTGGGCATGGTCACTCGTCAGGAGTGTCCGGGTCGGGGAGTGAAAAACCGGCAAGCGTGGCCGCCGATGCCGAGTCGTCGTCGGTGGCTGAAGAGAGCTTCAGCGGAAACTCGAGCGTGAACGTGCTCCCCTCGCCCTCACGGCTCGAGGCGTGAATGTCGCCGCCGTGCTCACGGAGAATCTTGCGGCTCACCGTGAGCCCGAGCCCCGTGCCTTTGGCTCCCTTCGTCGAAATAAAGAGCTTGAAAATTTCGGCCAGTCGCTCGGGCGGCATACCGGCTCCGTTATCGGCGATGGTCACGCGGACCACGCCCGCCGACTGGTCAATCGTCGCCCTGATCGTGACGGCCGAATTCTCACGCCCCTCGACGGCGTCGAGTGCGTTCGTCACGACATTGAGCACCGCCCGCGAGAGCCCCTCCGGATCAAAGAGCAGCCGCGGAAGATCCGTCGGGCGATCCCAATCGATGGCTGCCCTGGACTCCTCAGCCCGCTGCCGAACGGTTTCCACGACGTCGTCGATGAGGCTGCCGAGATCGCTCGGTAGCGGATCGGGCTCACGGTTCTTGCTGAACGTCAGCATGTCCATGACGAGCGATGCGATCTTGTCCTGGTTGCGGCGGACGATATCCCAGCCCTTGTGGACAACCTGCTGATCCTCGTTCTCAAAGCCCATCTCCACGAGGTAGCTTCCTCCACGGATTCCCTGGAGGATGTTCTTGATGTGGTGGGAGAGCGTCGCGATCGTCTGGCCCACGGCTGCGAGCCGTTCCGACTGGACCATCGCGGAGTAATAGGTCGTGTCCTCGACGGCGAGTGCGGCCTGGTGGCCGATGGCGATCATGAGCTTGAGATGCTCGTCACTGAATCGCCGCCGCTCGATCGACTTCATGAGAGGCACGGCGGTATCGACATAGATGACCCCCACGGTGCCATACCGGCCTCGCATCGGCACACAGATCGCTTCGCGGATGCGGTTGGCGGAGACGCTCTGGCCCCCGGCAAAACGGTCGTCGTCCTGGGCATCACTCGTGATGACGCCTTCGGCACGCTCGAGGACATAGTCGAGGATCGTTCGGCTGATAGCCATCGTGTCGGTGGCCCCTGCTTTCCGGTCGCGACGAGCCTTCGAGCGGAGCTCGCCCGTCTCCTGGTCGAGGAGCATGATGCAGCCCCGGTCGGCCTCAACCCACTCGAAGACGAGCTCGAGGATACGGCCGAGGAGCTCGTCGATGTCGAGGGTGTGGCTCACGGCCAGTGCCGTTCGGTACATCACCTGCACATTGCTGCGGGCCCGCGCGAGCCAGTTGTTCTTCTGCTCGTCCGGGGCTGCCATGACGATCGAGTCTTCAGGAAGACTGCGGACGATCCGCGACGCGTCGCTCGGGTCTGAGGCCGGCACGATGTCGATCGAGATCTGCGAGAGGGGCTCCGAACCTTCGCCAGAAAAGAGGAGGACGGTGCGGCCGATACGGATACGGTCGCCCGCGGCAAGCTCCGCCCGCTCTACCCGTACGTCATTGACGAACGTGCCGTTGGAACTCCCGAGATCGCCGAGAACCAAGCCCTTGTCACCGCGTCGTATCTCGGCGTGACGCCGAGATACCTCGTGGTCGTCGAGTTTGACGAGATTGCCCGCCTCACGGCCGACGGTGACAGCTTCGAGGTCGTCGCCGAACTCGAAGCGGGCACCGCGATTGAATCCCTGGATGACAAAGAAGACAGGCAAGGGAGTGGCAGGCGTGGAAGGGGCTGGAAACCGGCGGGAGGCATTGTCGCATGGTCTGGTTCCTGCGGGAAGCGGCGTTCCTGTCCATGCGGACACGAAGCGTACAATGCCGCGAAACCGCCACGTCATGGCGGTATCAAAGCCGCCATGGGAGACGATCAGAATGAGCTGGAGACAGACGTCGGCAGGGCGGCTCGAGGGTATCCTGGTGGCGGCCTGGATTTGGGCGAGCCATTCAGGAGGGCTCGCAGCCGATGCCACCGGGGCGGCGGTGATCCCGGTGGCCCCACGATCGGTGAAGGCTTCCGAAGCGGCCGTGGTGGCGCGGCTCCGCGCCGACGTCGAATGGCTTGCCGCGGCAGAGCGCGAGGGCCGCGGGCCGGGCACCGCGGGCATCGAGGCGACTGCCGATTGGGTCGCTGAGAAATTTGCCGAGATCGGTCTCACGACGCCCGGCGAGAGGCAGGGGCCATTTCAGCCGTTCGAGTTGACGCTGGAGGCCAAGCTCGGACCGTCGGAGGAGAACACGGCCGAGCTCGTGGGACCACCCGACCCGTCCGGCGCCCGTCGCCTGATCCCGCTCGAAGTCGGTCGCGACTTCACGCCGCTGGCCATCGGTGCATCGGGCTCCTTTGATCTCCCGCTCGTCTTCGCCGGCTACGGCATCACCGCGCCCTCCGAGAAGTACGACGACTACGCCGCCCTCGTCGCGGATGCAACCGCCAAGGGAGCGGCGGTGATCGTGCTCCGCCAGGAGCCGCAGAAGAACGATCCTCACGGCGCCTTCGAGGGCAACCAAACCTCCGAACATTCGGCGCTCACCCGCAAGGCGGCCAACGCCTCCGAGCATGAGGCAGGGCTCGTCGTGTTCTGTAACGACGAGGACGAAGGGGGTGACGTCCTCATGAAGTTCAACCGCGCGGGGGAAGGTTCTGACAGTCGCACGATGCCGATCTTGCACCTGCGACGGTCGCTGATCGGCGACATCACAAAATCATCGATGGGCCAGTCGCTCACCGAGATCCAGCAGGGCATCGATGAGGCACTCACTCCCGCGAGCAGCTCTCTCAATGGCTGGCGGATCCGAGGCCGTACCTCGATCAAACGCTCAAAAACCAAGGCCCGCAATGTCCTCGGGCTCCTCGCTGGCACCGGCCGCGAGGCAACGCCTGACGGTGCGGCGATTCCCGCCCGAGAAACGGTCGTGGTCGGTGCTCACTATGATCACCTTGGCCATGGTGGCACGGCCTCTGCCGCGCCTGGCGAGCGAGCCATCCACCACGGCGCCGATGACAACGCCAGTGGCACGGCGCTGCTCCTCGAAGTGGCCCGACGGCTGGCGGCAACCGGTCCACTCCCGCGAAACGTCCTGTTCATTGCATTTTCGGGTGAGGAGCGAGGGCTCCTGGGAAGTGCCCACTACACGGCCAATCCCGTCCTGCCGCTTCCCGACACCGTGGCGATGGTCAACTTCGACATGGTGGGTCGTCTTGAGAACAACAAGATGATCATCTACGGCACGGGTACCGCGACGAGCTTTGATGCGATGGTCGATCGGCTCGTGGCCGAACACGCGTTCGACGTGGCCAAAGAACCCGGGGGCTTCGGGCCGAGCGACCATGCCAGCTTCTATGCAAAGAAGATCCCGGTCTTTCACGTGTTCACAGGAACCCACGCCGACTATCACCGCCCGACCGATACGGCCGACAAGATCAACTACGAAGGACTCGCACGGCTGGCCGGCCTTGCCACGGACATGGTCCGTGAAATCGCCGAAGCTCCCGAGCGGCCTGACTATGTGGAAATCGCCTCGCCTCAGTTTGCTCGTGGCGGCGAACGTCCCTACTTCGGCAGCATTCCCGAATTCGGGAAGCCGGGAGATGGCTACGCCATTTCGGGCGTCTCAAAAGACTCACCCGCTGCCCGCGGCGGCCTCCAGGGAGGCGACCGCATTGTCCGTTTGGGTGCAAGCGCGATCACGAACCTCGAAGACTTCGACAGCGCCCTGCGGAAGCACAAGGGGGGCGATACCGTGCCGGTGATGGTGATCCGCGACGGAACGGAGGTGACGCTCGACGTCACGCTTGACGCCCCGCGGTGATTATCTCCCGAGAAAAATGCCCTTGAGTCAGCGGGGGGCTGTCGCCATCATCCCGCCCGATTCGGGAGTCGCGCGTGGCCACGGATGGCCGTCGAACGACACTTCCCGTGACGAGATCAGTCCGGCATCGTGCCACCGTCTTCGCAAATGACTTCGCCCAAAGGAGAGCTTTCCGTGAACAGGCAACTGGCTTTCGTTGCATTTGTCGCTGCCGCCGTCGCGTCGGCAGCCCACGCTCAGGTGCCGGGTCAGCCGGGTGTCCGCCCCGTCACTCAGGCCCCGTCAGGGCCACCGCCAACGCACGTTGCCGTCATTGACGTGGGCTACATTTTCAAAAACCACAACGCCTTCAAGGCTGCGATGGACAAGATGAAAGACGAAGTGCTCGCCGCCGAGAATTCACTCAAGGCGGAGCGGGACCGGATCAACGGGCTCATGGAGCAGATCAAGGGCTTTAACGTTGGCACGCCCGAGTATCGCAAGCTCGAGGGCGAAGTGGCCAAGGCTCAGGGCGACTTCAATGTCACTGCCCAGCTTCAGAAGAAGGACTTCATGGACCGTGAGGCCCAGGTGTACATGCAGGTGTACAGCCAGATCGAGCGTGCCGTGGCCCAGTTTGCTCGCGAGAACGGAATCGCCGTGGTGCATCGCTTCGACGGCGACCCGGTCGATAACAGCGACCGCAATCGCATCCTCGGCAACATCACGAAGCCCATCGTCTACTTCGATACGCAGATCGACATCACGCCCGACGTGCTCCGGATGCTCAATGGCGGGGGCACTCCCACTCCCGTCGCCGGGCCCACCGGGCCTGGGCTGCCGACGCGTCGCTGATACCGGTCCGTCG
>JBGTKO010000266.1:0-8479 GCA_041744595.1 Pirellulales bacterium | reverse complement strand
GGTCTTCAAAAAATCACGGCGGGGCAGGAACATGGCGAGTGATCTCCACGGCAAAGGCTTGCAACGAAACGCATCATGACGGTATCACGACGAAAATCGCCTGGCAAGAATCCGGCATGAACGGGCGTGGCCGTCCACTGGACGTTCTTGACCGGCAGCGAGTGGCCCACATAAAAGCCCCTCACGACCAGTACGTGAACAGGTACGCAGAATCTCTTACCGGGCCAAGAACCGGAGCTTCGAGAAACGTCCCGGAAGTGGCGTGGGGAACCCGCCTGTCGAGATTGGTGGCGATATTCTCGGCTCGATCACAACGCTGGCCTGATCGTCTTCGGATGGATCATCGTTGCCCGGCGTTGAGTCGATGTCATGCTCGTTGGCGGTATAGACTTGCGCAGTGTTCACCATGGTCCGCTGCTTTGTGACCAGGGCTGTCATCACCAAGGTTTCCGACTGGCCATTCGCCAAGCTCCCCAAGATCCACAACCCGTTCAGGCTGTTGTAACTTCCCACGCTGGTGACGGACGATTGAAGGATCAGCCCAGCAGGCAGCACATCCAAGACGGAAACGCCGGTCGCCGTGTCTGGACCCGAATTCGTAACCGTGACAGTGAATGTGACCGCTTCACCGACCAGCGGCGTGGGCGTATCGACGACTTTGGTTAGCGACAAATCGATCAATCGTGGCGTGACGGTCACGCTGGCCTGATCATCTTCGGTCGGGTTGCCGTTCCCTGGAATCGAGTCGATATCGAACTCGTTTGCCGTCCACACCTGCGCCGTATTCCTTTTGGTGCCCAGGGAGGCCACCGTCGCGACGATGCTCATCGCAGTCGAACCGCCGGCCGGCAACGAGCCGACATGCCAGATACCGGAGACATTGTTGTACGTGCCGACCGCTGGGGTTGCCGATTTCAATGTGAGACCGGCTGGAAGTTGATCCAATACTCGCACGCCGGTGGCACCGTCGGGGCCGTCGTTGCGAACAATGATGGTGAAGGTCACGTCTTGGCCTACGTTGGGCCTCGCATCGTCAACGGTCTTGGTCAGCGACAGATCGATCACTCTCGGTATGACCGACACGCTGGCTTGATCGTCTTCGGTCGGGTCGCCGTTCCGTGGAATCGAGTCAATGTCTGCTTGATCCGCAGCCCACACCTGGGCGATGTTCGTTTTCACACCAGGCGACATGACCGTGGCCACGAGCGTCAGTGTCTGTGAGGCACCTTGGGCGATGGTGCCGACGTTCCAGATGCCATTGAACGAGTTGTAGCTGCCTTGCGTGGCCTGTGCACTGACAAAGCGCAAGCCTGTCGGCAAGTAGTCGAGCACCTGCACGCCAGTGGCATCCATGGCTCCCCGGTTGGTCACGGTCACGCTGAACCTGACGTTCGAGTTGACCTGAGGACGGGGGGAATCCACCGTCTTCGTGAGCTCGAGATGGATCACCTCATTGGTGAAGTCGAACGTCATGACCGTGGGACCGACCGCGCCAATCGCTTCGATGTAGCCGTCGGCGGCAACGCTATCGGCGTCCACATCGATTCGAATCGCGCCGAGGTTCGTCAATGTGGCTCCCGCGCCGGCCGTGGCGAGAAAACTCGTGAACGGTACGAAGACACGGGCGAGGCCGCCCATCGTGTTTGGAAGCGGGATGATGGCAGTCGAGTGGTTGATGGCGTCGGAGTAGAGCCGGATCGTGACTTCGCCGACCTTGTCGGCATTGACCACCGTCGCGATGCCCGTGTTCATGCCCCCATGCGTCAGGTCAACGCCGCCCAAGCCGGTAAAGTTTGTCGAGTCGGCGGCATTGCCCGTGCCGTCCCATGTCACGCGGCGGGAACCCGTGGCGGTTGCGGTGGCGCTGAAATCGAGGCGTGCCATTCCGCTGTCGGGATCATTGGCCATCATGGCCACGGTGCCGAAAGGTTGGTCGAGTGTCACCAGCAGTTTGCGGTAGCCCCCGAGAGCTTCGCTGGCGAACGCGGTGGAAGCCGCGTAGGGCAGACTGCTGTTGGCCTTGGCAATTTGTCGTGTGACGTCGAACGAATCGATGATTGTGTGCATCGTGCCTTCGGCATCGTTCGGCGTGATGGAAATCAAGTCGCTGGTGACGGCCGGCAGGGTGACCAATCCGATGTGGATCGACTGCTGGCGGACGAAGTAGTTGCCGGCGGTCAAGGCGTCGAATCGATACCGTCCGTCGGAGGCGGTCGTCGTACTGGCCAAGAACGCGTCGGTCGCAGGATTGAATACGCCATCACCATTGTCGAGGTGCAGAGTCATGACCAGGCCGGCGATCTGGTTGCCTCCGCCGCCGGCATCCAGGGAGACCACGCCCGAGATTGCCGCAAAATCTGCTGCGAGCAGCGTCCGGGATTCAAGCGTTTCAAACTGCAAGCGGCTCGGCCGGTTCTTGCATCCGGCCCTGCGGATCTGGCCAATCCGGGAACTGGTGTGCCAAGGACGGAGCCATTTCAGCCAGGGTCGGTGTCGATGCGTAGCCATTGATGGTGTGTGCCGAAGGAGGGGAGTTGCGTGCTTCGGGCAGCCGGCGCGGCGTGCTGCGCGGGCAAGCGAAGTCCGTAGGACCGTATTGAATGCCGCGCGAGTACCTTCGGACGTTCGGACAGAGCGGCTTGACCGCAACGGCTGGCCGCCGCAGCCTCGATTGCCACGATGGTAGTTTGGGCGGAGCAGACAAAACGAACGGTGGCCGAGTCGTCGGTGAGTCACCGTTCCGTGGCCGTCGTGAGGCATGGAGCAACGATGCCAGAAGTGACGTTGGCTTCCCGTGGCCGTGTTTGGTATTTCGCTTCCATGGTCCCCTTGCGATGCATTCCAACAACCCAGTGCTCAACCATGAAGCGACTCATCTGCCTTGCAACCCTGTGCGGCGGTCTTGCACTATGCAGTTTCAACGCCCAGGCTCGAGCGGGCGACAGCGCTCAGCCCTCCGCGGGGTACGACGCCGTGGGCCGACTGATGCCGAATCATGAAGCCGGCAATGGCCGCCGCTCACCTCCGTTTGTGTTGGTCGACAAGGACGGCAATTCGCGGTGTTATGTCATATCGCAGGCCGGTGCCGATTTAGCCGACCTGCTCAATCAGCGGGTGGGTGTGCGAGGTTCGGTGCGGTTCATCGCCGGGGATCCACTTCCTCTCATTGTCGCGGGTTCGGTGCAGCCGGTAGGCGATCCGGCTCCACAACCCGCCGAGTCGCTCGCGGCCCAGCCTCCAGCGAAACAACCAAAACCAAGAGTGACCCCGCAACCGGTGCGACAAGCAACGCATTCGCGTCGCGTTCCCCAGCGTTCGCAACCGAGGCTGGCGGAAGTCCCGGCGTCGGAACCGACGCTCGCGGAGATTCCGGCGCCGGAACCGGAGGTCGAGGAACTTCTCGTTCTCGAACCGGAGGCCGAGCCGCTGCCGGCAGGCGACACCTTTCCACCTACGGTGCCTGACGATCTGTCGCTCTTTGAACCAGACACGTTCGAGGGGCCGCATGTCGGGTGCGACTGCGAGCAATGCGGTGGCACCAGTTGCACCACGTGTACGTCGTGCTGCCTCGCGAATGATCCCGGCCAATGGTTTGTCCGCGCCGAGTATCTGTTGTGGGCCACCAAGGGGATGTACATTCCGCCGCTCGCCACCACGGGCCCGAGTGCCGTCAACCCAGGCATTCTGGGGCAACCAGGCACCGTCATCTTGTTCGGCGACGAAGCGATCAACGGCGACATGCGTTCGGGCGGGCGTATTTCATTGGGTACATGGCTTGATCCGAGTCAAACCTGGGGATTGAACGCCGAGTATTTTGGCCTCCAGGATGCCGGCGAGTCATTCTTCGCCATATCGAACGCGAACGGTGTGCCGACCATTTCGCGGCCCTATTTCACGGTGTTTGGCATCGACGAGTTCGGTGATCTGAAGCCGGCCGGCGAAAACGCCCAGTTGGTCGCATTGGAAGACGTGTTGCGAGGAAGCCTGCGGGTCAACACGAACACGTCGTTCCAAGGGGGCGGGGTATTCTTGCGGCACACCTTCTGCTGCAAGAATCGGTGTTGGGACTCCTGGGACAAGGACTATACGAGCTGTACCGGTTCGTCGTGCGATGACGCATCATCCGGCACATCGGGCGGCGTGCCGGGAGGCGTGCGGGTGGGCATGTTCGGCGGCTACCGATTCATGCTCTTGGGCGACGGCGTCAGCATCACCGAAGACCTCGAGGCGATTTCCACAGCACCTGTCGATCAAGGCCGATTCTTGATCAACGACAGTTTCAATTCGAACAATCAGTTTCATGGTGGCGAGTTGGGGTTCATCGCCGAGGCTCGCCGCGCGCGGTGGACCATGGAGCTCATCAGCCGTTTGGCGTTGGGCAACAACCGACAAACGGTGCGGATCGACGGTTCGACCGTCATTTCTGGCTCGCAGCAAGACGACGGCACCTACCAAGGTGGGCTCTTGGCGCTCCCCACCAACATCGGCTCATACACGCGAGATCAGTTCTCCGTGATTCCGCAAATCAACGCCAACCTGGGCTACAATCTGACGCCTTCCCTGCGTGTGATTGCGGGGTACACGTTTCTCTATTGGGGCAACGTGGCACGTGCTGGCGAGCAGATAAGCCTCGATGTCAACGAGACCTACATTCCCGCTGGATTCGAAACCCCCCAAGGCCCGGCCCGGCCGGCGTTCGTCTGGCGGTCGAATGATTTCTGGGCACAAGGGTTGAACCTGGGCCTCGACTACTTCTGGTAGCCGAGCGAGCCGCGATCCCACCTGCAAGCAGGTGGGCTTCGATGACGTGAGATCGCGATCAACCGACAGCGCGTGCGTCCGTCGGGAACGATCCGGCGATGGTCGTCAGGCATCCGCCAGTTGCGGACTCACTGTCCGCTGTTCTGTGCTCAGGCACCAGGACGACGGAAGTGACGGTAGGCCTGAAGGACGTCGTAGAGGTCCGACGAGACGGTGATGTCTTCGTCAGCAAAGTCCTTGAGCCATGTCCGGTCACTCGCGACGGCGTCGGCCAGCAGTGGCAGCACTTCGCCGAGCGAAATACGGACACCCGTATCTCGCATGGGAAGCGTCGCACACGCCATCGTCTCGACATCTGGCTCGGTGTAGACCCGCAGGCTCCGAATCGCCATGGCATATGCTCCCTTGCCCTGGAAAATTCCTGGGAGCCAGCGGGCTTGCGACCCGTCCTGGGTCGGCCGTCATCCTGACGTGCGCCGACTCCCTTCTCAGAGACTTATCGGCAGATGACGCGTCGGGTTTGAGCGAATGGTCCGGTCATGCAGATTGCGGCCCCACCGTGCGGCTTCCGCAGGGCGGCCTGGCGCGACTGGGTAATCTGTTACCCGACCTGGCCGTTGGTTGGCAGGGCAAGCCGACCGGCTCGGTAGGCTTCGCCAATGCTCTTGGGCACGAGGGCCTCGGCATCGATGAGCCGGGCTCGGTTTTGAGCGGTGGCAGCCTTCATCTCCTGCTCGCGGGCGATGGCCACCGCGCGCCGTTCTTCCGCTTTCGCCCGAGCGACGCGGGTGTCGGCCTCCGCCTGGTCGGCCTGAAGCCTTGCCCCGATGTTCTCGCCCACCTCAATGTCGGCAATGTCGATCGACACGATCTGGAACGCTGTTTGGGCATCGAGGCCACGCTGGAGCACGGCCTTCGAGATCGTGTCAGGATGCTCCATGACCTTGAAGTGGCTCGCGGAAGATCCGATCGATGTGATGATGCCCTCACCCACGCGGGCGATGATCGT
This sequence comes from Pirellulales bacterium, assembly GCA_041744595.1. Classification (GTDB taxonomy): domain Bacteria; phylum Planctomycetota; class Planctomycetia; order Pirellulales; family UBA1268; genus QWPN01. The sequence continues at coordinate 2,709 of JBGTKO010000266.1, read as the reverse complement.
CTCCTCCGTGGCACCGCCGATGAGCTGGGTGAGATTCGTTCGGACGGTGACACGGGCACGGATCTTGAGCTCCACGCCATTGCGGGCAACGGCCGAAAGCGTCGACTTCCCGCTGGCCATGTCGGGGCAATCGATGACCTTTGGGTTGACACTCGTCTGCACGGCATCGAGGACGTCGCGACCTGCGAGATCGATCGCACAAGCCCGGTCGAAGTCGAGGTCGAGGTCGGCCCGTTGGGCTGCGATGAGGGCGCGGGTCACGCGAGGCACGTCACCACCGGCAAGGTAGTGGGCCTCGAGCCTCCGGGTGCTGATGTCCCCGAGGCCAGCCTGGGTGGCCATGATCCTGGCCTGAACAATCGTGCGTGCGTTCACCTTGCAGAGGCTCATGCGGACGAGCTCGGCGAACGTCACGCGGGCCTTCGACCAAAACGCCTGAAACCAGAGCTGCCCGTAGTTGAAGATGAGCAGAAGCATCGTCAGCGACACGATGCCCAAAAGGATGAGCGCTGCGATGATGAGTGCCTGGTTTTGACCGTTCACGATACCTCTCCTGGGGTCAGCCGATGTTCCTGCAAGCGTAGTTCACGGTTGTGGGTATGGGAAATTTCAGCGATTTGCCCATTTTTGGCCCCACTTTTCCGCTGCTGCCCCCAACGGTCTTGGTGGTGGGTCGCCGGGATCAGCTCGGAAAAGCCTTCCGCGGGTCGGTCTTGGTGATGATGTCGCTGACGCCCTGCTGATTGAAACCCTTGAAGCCATCGTTGCGTTCGAGGTTCTCGAGGTGCGAGCCGATGGCGCCGTGGGCACGGAACTTTTCTGCCTGCTCCGGCGTGATTGTTTGAGTGGCCAGAAGGGTCGCGAGTCGCTTGTCAGCCACCGGCCACCGCTCGCCTTCGGTGAATGCCTGACGAAGATAAGGAAGCGTTGTGAAGGGAGCCATCGTGCGGATGTCGGCCTCGGCGGCGAGCTGCTCCTCGAGCGCGAACCAGTCGAACATCGCTTCGAGGTGGTGCATCCCGGCCTGGAGGACGGCCTCGCCGTGGAGGCCGCACCAGAGACCAACGGTGCCCAGGTGACCCCGCTCCGCGAGCGGCTCATGGGCAAAATCACCGACGAGCTCATCGGGTGAGAGGTCGACATCATTGAACGTGATGATGCCCGTGACTGCGTGCTCCATCACCTGGGCGCCCCAGCCTGCCTCGGCGCCTGCATAGAACCGCTCACGGCAGAGGAAACCGAGTTTTTCCCACAGGGCAATGAGCTTCGCGAAATGCCGCCGCGAGGATCGATACGTGTGATGGTCGTGATTGGCCCAGCCAAGACCGAGCACGTCTTGGCGCGTCCGCTGAACCCGCGCCGCGCGGTTGCGTCGTTGCCAATACTCCCGCTCGGCCGCAAAGAAGAGATCGCAGGCGTGGTCAGTGCCCAGGGCACGGGCGGCCTCGTCCACCAGCATGTTCACATGCTCGAAACCCTCCTCGTCCGTCGCATGATCCCGCCGCCTGCCGCGGAAGGCTTCCAGGTGTTTCTGCGCGAGGATCCCGTGGGAGGGATCGGGGCTTTGAACGGTATAGCCACGGTAGCCGTGCCGCTCGATGGCGTGAAGTTCTGCCCGGTCACCGATCATGGCCTGCACACGTCGCAAGCATGAAAGCGGCTCCCCTTCGACCACCGCGTTGCCGAGCTGCCATACTGCGACAAAATCCGCGACTGACTCGACCTTCATGCCGACCCGGAGCAGGTCGTGGGAGCGAACAAGCACCTGTGGGAAGATGCCGCCCGGGTGGGCAAAGCACTTCTCCGCGTGCTCCTGTGGCTGTCGCTCGAAACCGGTCTCCGCGAGTTGAGCGAGGAGCATTGGAGATTCGCCGGCCTCGACGTGGTCGATCCAGTCGATAAACCGGGTTCCGGTCTCGGTCTTCATCCTCTCTGCGAGTTCCGCGGCGGCTGGGCAGCGGTCGAGAAACGCTCCGACAAGCTCATCGACGAGTCTCTGCGCCGCCGGCTGCGGCTGCCAGTTGAACTGCCTCATGCCGGGAGTGCCTTCAGATGGCGTCGTCATGCGTGGCTCTCGATCCAGCCGCCGCCCAGGACTCGGTCACCGTCGTAGACCACAGCCGGCTGGCCCGGCGAGATGGCGCCGGGCGATGCTTCCGGGCTGCCTGTGAACCGAGCATGAAAACGATCTGGTGACAGGGGCGTGACGATCGCAGGCGCGGCGGCCCGCTGGGCACGGCACTGCACCTCGCAGGCAAACGGCTCTCGGGGTGCACGCAGAAGCCATGTGACGTCGGCCGCCACGAGCTCCTGCTCGGGCACGTCGTCTCGCGTGCCCGCAACGACGCGGCAGGTCTCGGCCTCGATGCGAACCACATAGAGCGGCTCGCCCGTCGCGATCCCAAGACCCTTCCGTTGGCCGACGGTGAAGTTCTCGATGCCGTCATGCTGGCCAATGACCTTTCCGGAGGTATCCACGATCCTGCCAGCCCGCGAGCCGCCGAGCCTCGTCGCGACGAGCCGTGCATGCTCCCCCGGCGCGACAAAACAGATTTCTTGGCTGTCTGGCTTGTCGGCCGTCACGAGGCCCAGCGCCGTGGCTCGCGCCCGGACCTCGGCCTTCGGGAGGCCGCCGACCGGGAGAAGCATCTGCCGTAGCCGATCCCGCGGGACGCTGAAGAGCACGTAAGACTGGTCTCGCGCGGCCTC
>JBGTKO010000265.1:0-2980 GCA_041744595.1 Pirellulales bacterium | reverse complement strand
AGTTTCCTCTGATTTAGGGCGCATCGACAAACACAGGTCAGAGATTCGCACATAGCGAAGGATCTGATTCGAGATCGCCGCTCAAGCGGAGGCGATCTTGGAGCGAGGCGATCTCGTGGATGCGGAGGGGGAGCTGATCGGGCCGTTGCTGCGGGCCGAGCGGGGCGCGCTGGCCGGCCGTCGGCGAGCAATCGGCAGGTGCTGAACGGCATCTTGTGGATCATGCGCACCGGCGCGCCGTGGCACGACCTGCCCGAGCGCTATGCCGCTGGAACAGGGTCTTCCGCCGTTTCTCGCGCTGGAGCGAGGCAAGCGTATTCGACGCTCTGCTGGAGGTGTTCGCCACCAGCGGCGATGCCAACGACCGGCGACAGATGATCGACAGCACGGTCATCCGGGCCCATCAGCGAGCGGCCGGGGCAAAGGAGGGGGGCTTCAAGGCGAGGCGACGATCGGCCGTTCGAGAGGCGGGCGGAGCACCAAGATCCACATGCTCGCGCAGGACTACGATCATCTGTTCCTCGCTGAACCGGCTTTTGCGCATCGTCCGTCCCCTTCGTGACGGACTCTCGTTTCACATGCGGGAGCCACAGGGGAGCAGGTGAGTCGAGCGACCGCCCTCAGGGTTTTGGCCAATGGCGCGGGAGTCTCGCGGGACGCTGACCGTAGGGCTCCGCTACCGGACGACAACGGGCCCGGTCGGCTGCCATGCGCGGCGTTCATCGATGGCCCGGAGCAAGGCGCCATGCAGAGCCCGCAGCTCGTCCTCGACGGCGTCATGGCCGAGCCACGAAGGCTCGAAGAGGGCTACCTCGTACCACGCCAGCAAGTCCCGGTGCGGATCCCTATCGAGGAGACGCTCGAGCTCGACCGCCATGATGTCGAGCTCCTCGGGCAGGGACGCTGGCACGTCTCTGGGGCCCGCAGCCGGCGGGTAGGTGGCGGCGACTGGCTCAATGAGAACCGGCCGGAGCGTCGCCGGCGATGGCGTGATCGGCATGCCGTCGTGCCCGTCGCCTCCGACCAAGCCGAGCGACGAGCGAGGTAGGCTGCGTTCGTTCGGCGGTGATCTTTGCCCGTCCGGCCCTCGCGCGTCACCTGCCGCCGGGAACCCGACAACGCGATCCCCACCGCCCATGGGCCGGTCGTCATTGGCCGCGATCAAGGCCCGATCGGGCGTAATCGGCAGCGTCATGCTCAGTGCCTGTGCCACCTCGTCCCCTGCCCCCCGGTTGTTTGCGTAGAACGCTGCGAGACTTCCTCCCACGAGGCACTCCAATACGAAGCGCTCCTGCCACGAGACAGTCGGCACGTCCCGACGGTCTCCCGGACGATCGCGGTCAGGAGCCGGCTGGGAACCGCTCGTTTTTGATCGAGACGATCTCGCTGCCCACGATCAGATGGTCACGCAGTTCGACGTCGATCGCCGCGAGAGCCTCGTGCAACCGACAGCTCAACGCACCATCCCGCGAAGTCGGCTTCGCATCCCCCGACGGACGGTTCTGGACAACGATCACGGCGGCGGCGTTGAGTTCGAGCACCCGCCGCGCGAGCTCCCGTGGATAGACGGGCACCTTGTCAAGCGTGCCCTCCCACAGGATCTCGTCACGGATGAGCCGGTTGTTGGTATCCAGGAACAGCACTTGAAACCGCTCGGTGCTGGCGCCGCGATGGCAGAGCTCGAGATAGTCAGTCAATGCTCGGCTTGAACCGAGGATGGGACCATCGAGCAACCGCTCGACGAGCGCGAATCGGGCAGCCTCGCGCGCGGCGACGATGCGATGGGCCATCGCCTGCGTGACGCCGGGTACGGCCGCCAACCTGTCGGCCGAGGCGGCCATCACCGCACCGAGCGTGCCGAACCTTTCGAGCAGTCGGACCACCAGGGGCGTGTCGACGGCCAACTCGCCGCCCGACAACAGAGCCTCAAGATGACGGCCTGCGACAGCGCCTGCTGATCCGTCCGCTACGCGATTGGACTCGTGTGGGACCGAGCCAGTCGCCGAGATCGAGGCCTCGAAGAGGGGCTTCAGGGACCGGGCGGCTAGCTGCGGTTGGGGGCCCGATAGGCCATCGCCCCATCGGTCCTGCGACCCGACGTCGAAGACCTGCTGAGGAGCATCGAAGCGCAACGGTAGAACAATATCCAAGTCAAGAACTGACATCGCTTTCTCCTGGCTCCAAGCGCCAGCCACGACGGGAACCGATGCTAACGCCGCAGTGGATGAATCGCTCATCATGTTCGATCAGGTTTCATCAAATGATCTCAGATCGTTCCGCCGAAGAGAGACCGCGGCAGGGACATGACGCATGGTCTCGGCGCGCCGCTGGCGAGAGCGATCGAGCCGGTGGCAGATCAGCGAGCCGGCCTCCTGAAATCGACCAAGGCCGGTGCCGGCCCGGCGCGCCTCGGTGTGGCCAGACCCAGCATGAAGCGCGGTCCCGCTCGAGCCGCGAATCCGCTGCAAGCACCACGAGACGCCGGCGAGACCGGAGACGGCTTATGCCCGAAGGGCGGGAGCCGTAATGATGGCGCGCCCCACACCGGGCGTGCGACGCGGCCGAACGGCTGCACGATTTGTCTCCCAGACATCATCTGATTAGATTGCTGCCAACGAGAATGCGAGCGGATTCCTAACACGTCCTTCACGTAGCCGCAAGCCTGGATGAGGTACGGGAGTACGCGGACAGAACGCCTAATTCTCCTCAAGTTTGTAGCAGATTGATGAAAGATCGGACGATCCCAAGCATATCTCTTCATCGTCCGTTTGTCATCGCGACCATACCGAGTTTACAGGAGACATCATATCTTGAATGGCTATGACGAGAGCACACCCACGACAGTGGCTGTGTTATTCGGAGATTGGCGGGAGGGCGGTTCGGCCAGTGAAACCTGTAGCCGAGGATCTCCAGTGAACCTCCGCGACCATCACGCCACACGATCTTCTGCCACGGCGGCTGCGTCGAGAGCCGGCCGCGA
>JBGTKO010000264.1:0-5239 GCA_041744595.1 Pirellulales bacterium | reverse complement strand
CACCTCACTCCTCGTCATGACGCTCGTGGGGATTTCGGCAGTGACGTCCCAGGCCGCCGTGGGCCGTGAGATTCCGATGAACATCGCCGCAGGCTTCGTTGTGGGAAGCGTTCCGGGGCTCTTGTTCGGTTCGGCGATCGGTCGACGGCTCACTGGCCCATTCCTCGCTCGCGGCTTCGCCGTCGTGATCGCGATCGTGGCAGTCTTCGTGATCGCCCGTGAAATGATGGCGCCATGATATTCTCATGATTTCGCGAATCATCACGGCCCAACCGGCATTTGCAGGCTTCGGAGATTTCACCATGCGTCGTCCACAACTCTTCCTTGTCCCAGTCCTCCTTCTCCCGCTTGCCGCGGCTGCTATCGACCTTGCTCCGACTTTGCCAGACTCTGGAAAGCCCAGGCTCTCGTTGCCGCTCGAGTTTCCTCAGATCGAGGGCTATGGGGCGGTCGTCTCACTGCCGGAGGCTGGTGAACGGCCGCGAATCGGTGGTCGCGTCGTGTTCGATACCACGGCTTCCGCCCCAGCCGGCAAAATTAACCGAGGACTCGAAAGCGCAGCCCGTCTCGTGAATTTGTATGCGAAGGAGGGGCTGGCCGCCTCGAAACCGCAGATCGCCGTGATTCTTCATTACAACGCCACGTCGTCTGCTCTTATCGACACCGCTCATGAGCGGGCGGGAGGAGGATCAAACCCGAATCGCGAGCTGGTCGAGCAGCTCCTGGCCAACGGTGTGGAGATCTGGGTGTGCGGCCAGGCAGTCGTCCGGGGTGGTCACACACCCGCTGATGTCATTCCCGGAATCAAAGTCGCCCATTCCGCGATGGTGTTCAACATCAACCGGCAACAAGACGGCTGGACCACCTTGGGTATTCATTAACTTCAAATGGCCAAAGCCATCCATGGCCTTTGGCCACTTGACGGACGTGGCAAAGCCAAGGTTTGCCACGGTCCGCGGCCGCCGCTTCCTGCAGCGTTGCGAGTACTGGTGCGTCGCTCAGCGCACCGGCACGCGTTCCACGAGGTCGAGGTTTGCGGCATTGGCTGCACCGCCGACGAGGATCATGTGCGCGTCGCCGTCGGGCACGGCCCGGTGAACGATCCGCGGCACGACGCTCGCCACAGCCTCCCACTTGGATCCGTCGTCGGCGAGACGGTGGACGCTGCCATCGGCCACGCTGACATGAACCCGGCCTTTGATCGTGCAGGCCGCTGGCGCGAAGCCGTTCATCGACTCGCCCGGGAGTGTCGGTCCCTTCGACCAAGTGGCGGTGGCTGGGTCGAAAATATCGACATCCAGGCTGGCATCTTCTTCGTCGGTGAAACCACCGATGACGTAGAGCTTGTCGTCAGCGACGGCGGCAATCAGCGCCCGTCGCACGAACGGCTGCGGTAGGGTCTTCCAGCCCCCCTCGGGGTTGGCGAGGTCAAGCGAGAGCATGTCGTCGCACCAGTCCTCACCCTCGTGGCCGAGCATGTTCCAGCCACCGACCACATAGAGCGTGTTGCCGATGATCGCGACGTCGTGGCTTGAGCGGGGCTCGGGCAGCGGCGGGAGGTCCGTCCACGTTCGCGAGGCGGGGTCATAGCTACAGACCGTCGCCACAGAAAAATTCTCGGCAGGATCACCTGGCTTGTTCCGAGGATCCATACCCCCCACGCGGTAGATCCGGCCACCGTGCGCGGCAATATTCATCCCCTGGAGGCCGGGGCCAGAAGGAAGCTCTTCCCACGCGACCTCACCGGCAAGCGGCCGCCGGAAGAACCGGCCGGTGACGGCTTCGGTGGAGTAGGTGTGAACCGGGGCGACGTGGCCGCCATACACGTAGATCTGCCCGTCGCAGGCTACCGCGCCGAGGCTCGAGACGGGAATCGGCAGTGGTGTGAGCTTTTCAGTCGTTGTAAGCATTGAGTGGGTCACTTTCGCAGCGCCGTGGTGTCGATTCGACACGGTCACCACGATCGTAGGGTAGTGACGCACCTCGGCGTAGGCCTCACCGTCATGCTCGCCCGCGACGGGCACGATGTGCCGGGCCCAGGCTCCATACCGGCCGGCTTTCTTGAACGTCGGCGTGTGCCCCTGGGCGTCGGTGACGACTTCCGTCACGTCCCCATCGGGGAGAATGACGGTCACCTTCGCATCGGCCACTGGCTGACCCGCGGCCAGAAGCTGAAAGCGGACGGCACCCGGATGCCCGGAAGGCACCAGTTCCGCCGGCGACTCTTGGCCGACGCGGCCTGCCGAGCCGAAGGGATTACCGACGCAGGTCTTCGGGTGGTAAACGACGAGGAACGGTTTCGGCCCGTGCTTCATGATCCCATGCGTGAGCGTGCCGTGGACTGCCCCACGCATCTTCGCCGGTAGCCGCACGAGCCGGGCGTCACCGTCGCGAACGAGTTTAAGCGATCCCTCGGCGCCGGCCCCATCGCGGGTCACAAGCGTGACGCGATCAACGAGACCAGGGTCGATGCCCTCATCGACCTCGAGCGTCTCACTGAGAATGACGCGGGCGGATGTGCCATCCTCGTCAGGGACGACAAACACGAAGTGAGCGAAAGCGACGGGGCTAGCCGCGACGGCAAGCGCGAGAGAGAGAACCGTTCGGCCAATCATCATCGTGTCCGTTGTGTGTCGAACACGGCAATTCAGTTGGGCATGAAAACGCATCGATTCTCCTCGGTCAGGGTGTAGGGGAGGGTTGGGTAGTGAGAGCAAAGTCGAATACGACTTGTCCGCTCGCCGCGATGTCGATCGCAAGCGGGGACGCTGTTGAAGAATACGCAACGGGCAAGGTTCGTCGTGCGGGGACGGACGACCGGCCCGGCCCATGCCATGAGTCAATCGGTGGGTTGTCGGCGATTTCGACGCGGTAGCGACCAGGCAGAACACCCACCTCGCTGGGCACCTCGTAGCGGCCCGCCGTGACGGCCGCCCCGGTCTTGCTGCCTGGGACGGCGAGGGGCACGAACATGATCACAGCCTCGTCCAGTGGCCTGCCATCGAGCGTGACGCTGCCTGCAATGGCACGTCTGGCCGGGCCACCACAGCCATTCGCGGCAATGACGGTCGCGATCCCGAGGGCAGCGGCGGCCGACCGGCGAACCACGCCTCGACGTACGACACTTGCCAGATATGAGCCGTGTGCCGTCATGGCATCTCCGTGATGGCCTGGCCGTCGGAACGGTTCGCGAGGAAACGGAGCGTGTCGGGGCTTGTGTTTTCAGAAACGAACCTGACCGCGGCATCACAAAAGACCATCTGAACGCCCCCTGGATGATCACTGCGAAACGTGTCAAGCTCCCGGTAACTGCCATAGAGCCTGGTCGCATTGAACACACCGCTGGTCGATGCCACGCTCTGGAACGAGTAGCCACCGGACCAACGGGTCGCGCCGCCGTTCGTGCCGTTTGGCAACTTCCCAAGCCCATAGTCGAGCTCGCCGCCCAGGAATGTTTTGGTCGTTCCGTCACCGACGGAGATCGTCTTGAGGCCGGTCGTGCCCTTCGTGGGAGAGATGATGGCTCCGTTGTGAAACTCCGGATGTGATGCGTTCACAAAGTGACCGTAGCCGCTTCCTGAGCAGAGTGCGTAGCTGCTCCAGCCTGGGGATGGGCTCGGCGACGGCAACGCCATAGAAGGACAGACAAAGATGTCGATCCTCGTCTCACGAAAAGGCCGATTCGCTTCGTTCGAGAGCGGCTTGGTGACATCAAACCGTTCGAACAGTGCCGTCTCCTCGAGGAACGGAAGCAGGGGAACAAACGCACCCACCATAGGATCCTGCTCGCCATGCGCCCCTGGAAGCCGGCGCTTTACACTGTCATACAGTTGAGCGGCCAACCCAACCTGACGGAGATTGCTTCCGCACTGGGTCCGGCGGGCACTCTCCCGAGCCGATTGCACGGCAGGCAAGAGAACTCCAACCAGGCTCGCGATGATCGCAATCACGACGAGCAACTCGACGAGCGAAAACGCACTCCGACGGATATGCCGATCACTTTGCATGACGACCTCGAAGACGATTGCGTCGAACCAGGCCACCGGTGGCAGCAGCCACGACAAGAACGGCCCACGTCCCGGGCTCCGGAACCGCGGCGATCGAGGGATTGGCGAGGCCGAACGTCACGCCTGGGAGGTCCGTGCCGATAGGCAGGCTGAGCTGAATGTTGCCGATGTCCGAGAAGATCGTGTTGAAGCTCGTGGCATTCGGAACCGTACCGAGCGAACCATAGGTCTGAAACGATGACGTTGAGTCGACGATCGGAACCGTGAGCGTCGTCCATGTGCCAGGGTCCACCAGGAAATTGACCGAACTTGCACCTGGGTCGTTCAACGGGCTCGCGAATCGAATTGAAACATTCAAAGCGCTCGAGTGGTCATGAAAGTAGTCGATACTGAAGACGCCGACGCCATCCGCGATCCAGTCGCCGACAAACGCGTCGCCACTCGAATTGAAGTTGTCCTGCCCTCGGAAAATCACAGGACCGCTGAAGGGGCCGCCGGTACCCGATCCCAGACGCGAAATGAATGTGCCGTTGCTTGGCCCACCGGTCGCGTTCCAGGTCGCGGCAGCGTACGTGGTGGAGTTCCCGATCGACCAGTTGGCATTGTCGGTTGCGAACGTCTCCGTGAATGGAACCGTCACCGCCTGGGCGGTGGTGGCACAAACAACGACAAGGACCGCGGCAAGGCAGCGGCCATGACGAACGAAGTTCTGAAGAATGAAGGCCATGCAAACCATTGGGTAAATCTCCTCGGGATATGGCCGCGAAAGGGCGGCCGGATTGAAACAAAACCAACTCACGAAAGAACCTCGCCCGGCTCCGCGCGGCCACTTGGACTGACGGGAGAGAACAGGCGTTTTCATTCCTTCACGAGCGGCTCCTGTACGCACAACCACCGGTGAGACGGCGGGAGGGCCGGAGCCAAGCCACGAGAGGCCAGCACCGGCGGCATCCCAACGGATCACCGCATCTGCGTGGCTTTGAATCGCCACGCGGTGGGCTGGCTGGCGGACGGGTCTCAAAACCCGAGGCTGGCTGGCTTCAAATCAGCGGTGTTGACGCAAACGCCACCACAACCGATAGTGAGACTCGTTCTCACTGGTTCGCATGGTAGCCGTCCTCGGGCCGCTGTCAAGAACTTTTTCGCAGGCGGCACAAAAAATGACAACGGGGAAAAAAGCCGCTACAAAACAGGCCAGTCCACACGATCCAGCCCCTGCCGTCGAGGCCCCT
>JBGTKO010000263.1:0-23186 GCA_041744595.1 Pirellulales bacterium | reverse complement strand
GGCTCCAGCCAAGCCAGCGGGACGGCCCTCGACAGCCGACATCCTCGCCGCGGCGCGTGGCAAAAAGGCCGAACCAGCCGCCGAGGCTACCGTTGCGGAGCCCCCTGCCCCCGTCGAGGCGACGACGGCTGAACCAGAGGCACCGGAGCCCGAACCCGTTGTCCGGCCAGCAAAGGCCGCGGCTGCCGGTCCCCTTCCGAAAACAACGGCTGAGATCATTGCCTGGTGCCGCGAACACGACACCAAGAACTGATTCAAGTCAGGACGATCATCATTCCACGGAGGGTTATTGTGATGCGTTCTCTGCATGCATTTTTGCTTGTATCGGCAGTTTTGGTTGTTGCCGCTGGCTGCACGAACCTCGCTGAGCATCCACTCGTGCGGGAAGCCGTCGAGGAAGTGAAGGCGAATGCCCGCGTTGCCGAAACGCTCGGTGGGCCGGTCACGTGCGAGCGGAGTGTCCGCGGCACGACCAACGAGACCGACGGCATTGCCACGCTCGAGTTCAACGCCAAGGGCACGAAGGCCACGGGGGTCATCGTGGTCGAAGGAAAAAAGACCCGCGGTGAGTGGGGCGTGACCCAACTCGAACTTCGTCCCACCGGTGGTGGTGACAAACTCAAACTCACATCCGACCTAGAGGCCCGCACGGGTGTCGATACCCCTGCCTTCGACCCATCTGCCAAGCCGACGACGCCGGCAGGGCCACCACCGGATGACATCCAAATGACCCTGCCGCCAGGCCCCCCAGGGCAATAGTTACGGCATGTCGCGGAGCGACTGAAGTTCTTCCGCTCGCCCCACGACCAGGAGCACCTGGTTATCCAAAAGCCTTCGCTTGCCGTCGGGAAACATGTCGAGTTTCCCTGAGAGCACGTCCTTGATCCCCATCACGTGGACCCCGATGGTGCTGCGGAGATTGGCTTCGGCAAGGGTCTTGCCGGAAAGCGTTCCCGGCATCGCCACCTCCGCCACGCTGTATTCCGGGTCAATGGGGAGGAAGTCGAGCACGTTCGGCCAGGTCATTTTGTCGGCCAACTGCCGGGCTACCTCCTCCTCCGGAAACACGACCCGATCGACCCCGAGGTGCTCGAGAATCTTGCCGTGTTCTTTCGTCACGCCCTTGACGATCACCTGACGGGCCCCGAGCTCCTTCACATGGAGCGTGGCCAAAAGCGAGTGGGAGATCGTTTCGCCCAGCGAAATGAAGACCGCCGAGACATCCTTGAGCGGAAGACTCTCCAAGACTTCACGGTCGGTGGCATCACCGATGACGCACTCGTAAATCTCGTTTTTGACAGCCTCAAGCCGCTCTTTCTGTGAATCGACGCCGATCACCTGGCAGCCGTTGGCGGCGAGCTTGCGGGCCAAGCCCGTGCCGAACGTTCCCATGCCGAGCATCACGAACCGCTTGGAACTCTTCATGAACGCTAACCGACGAGCGGCTCCTCCTCGAGGTATTCGGGCTGGTAGGGGGTCCGCTGGCGGCTGAGCGCCACGGCGGCGGTGAGTGGTCCGAGTCGGCCCAGAAGCATGAGGATCATGAGGACGACCTTCCCAGCGTCGTTCAGCATCGGCGTGATTCCGGTGGAAAGACCCACCGTGCCGAGCGCGGAAATGCACTCGAAGAGTGCCTCGAGGAACCAGCGGGGCCGCGCCGCTGCCTCGCTCCCGGATTCGACCGAGAGAAGCGCCACCAGCGCCGAGATCGCCACCACGATGAAGAGCAATGCAGTGGCCGTGGCCCGCCGGATCGCCGAAGGAGGAATCGTGCGACGGTAGAAATTGGCACGTGGAAATCCACGGAAGCTCGACCAGGAGCTCACGGCCAACGTCATGAACGTGCTCACCTTGACGCCACCACCGGTCGATGCAGGTCCGGCCCCGATCGACATGAGGATGATCGAAAGGAACAACGTCGGGTTGGCGAGGCTACCGTAGTCGACCGTGTTAAAGCCTGCGGTCCGGCAGGTGACGGAGTGAAAAAGGCCTGCCACAAGCCGAGTCGCCAGCGGCTGATCGGCAAGGACGCCATCCCACTCGAATATCCAAAAGGAAATCGCGCCCACTGCGAGAAGCAGGGCCGTCCCGAGGAGCATGAGCTTCGTGTGGACCGAGAGACGCTGCCAAAAGTCTCGTCCCTGTCGTCCACGGCCAGCGATGTCGAGGATGACCGGGAATCCGATTCCGCCCACGATGATGAGTGAGGCGATGACGGCATTGACCGGAATGTTTCCCGCGAAGGCGACGAGATTGTCATCGGCGAGCGCGAATCCTGCGTTGCAAAAGGCCGATACCGAGTGGAAAGCCGCCCACCAGAGGACTTCACTCGGTGAGCCGCGACCCCAAGTAGCCCAGGCGAGGAGCAAAAAGCCGACAAACTCCGCGAGGGCCACCACAAGGAACACACCGAGGGCCACGCTACGAAGATTGTTGCCTGCCTTGATGCCGAGGGTTTCAGACACCACAGCCTGCTGACGAAGCGTGGCCTGGCCGCCGAGCTGGAACGCCGCCAGCGTCGTGATCGTCATGATCCCCAGGCCCCCGAGCTGCATGAGCACGAGGATCACCCCCTGCCCAAACAGGGAGAAGTCGTGTGGCGTCGATCGCACAACGAGCCCGGTCACGCAGCAGGCGCTCGTGGCGGTGAACATTCCTTCCACGAATGTCACCGGCGGTCGGTCCGGTTGCCGGGCCACCGGGAGCGTCAGCAAAAAGCCTCCGAAGAGAATCGTGAACACGTAGGCCGTGAACGACACCCGGGCTGGGTAACTGGTGAGCGATCCGGTGAGTTGGGCCATCGATCGTGGTGCCGAAGACCATTGGTCGGCGACACCCACGGACTATCCTCCAAAGGGGGCGGCTTCGGCCGCGCCAGCATCCTCGGGAACGCCTCAAGCGTACTTGCCGGAGCGGGGGAGCGGCAATTCATCGCTGAAAATGCCGATTTTTCCTGTGACGGCAGGGAAGACCAAAAATGTTTGACTCGCGTAAGGCCGGCTCCATAATGGGATGGTCCACCAGGAACGTCGAAACGCCTGCAGCGGCCCACATGTCCGCGTGTCAGCGGTTGATCGCGATGGCCGCCGGTCGGTATCCCACGGGATACAGCCGCTAGCCGGTCCGCGAACGAGTGTTCATGGGAGAACGAGCAGCCATGCCCGGCGGGGTGTTCCGCAGGTCCCCTGGCTGTCAATGACAGCCTTTCATGAAAAGGAGCTTTTTCTTGGCGATGACCCGGATTCGTAACGTGTTTGAGATCATCGAGTTGTATGGGCACGACGAGAACTTCGAGCCGGTGAAGACCGAGGAGTTTATCCCCACGGCTGCCCCGGCCGGTTCGCGGCAGAAGATCGACATTCTGGCCGAGCGGATCCAGCGGGGTATGCCCCTGTGGCACCCAGAAGACTCGACCGACATGCCGATCGGCGAGCTCGTTGGAAGCGCGGGCTGAAGCCAGCTTCCTTTTGACGCGTACCGTTCTTTCATTGCCCTCCGCGGGATCGTCCGCGGAGGGCAATTTCAATTTCACGCCGGGCCGTATCGGCCTTGAGCTTCTGCCGTTTGTCGTGGGCCTGCCGTCCACGCCCGACGCCAAGGAGCACTTTCACGCGGCCATCCTTGAAATACATCTTGAGCGGCACGAGGGTAAGCCCCTTCTCGAAGGCTTGCGCGGCGAAGGTGCGTATCTCACGGCGGTGGAGCAGAAGTTTGCGGGGCCGCTTTGGCTTGTGGTTGAGCTGGTTGGCCTTTTCATACTCAGGAATGTCACATCCGAGGAGCCAGACTTCGTTGCCATCAACCCTGCCGTAGGCCTCGTCGAGGCTCATCTTGCCGCTCCGGAGGCTCTTCACTTCGCTGCCGACCAGCGCGATCCCGCATTCGAGCGTGTCAATGATTTCGTAGTCGTGGCGAGCCTTGCGATTCTCGGCGACGACCCGCTCGGCAGGTTTTTCCGCTGAAGTCGTTTTGGCCTTCTTCGCGGGGGCAGAGGCCGTCGGTTGTGGAGTCTTTTTCTTGGCTGACATCGAAGGGGCAATCCGCTGGCCGGCTCGTGGGCGGGGTCAATTCGCCACGGTACACTGTACGGTTTTCGGCCGCAGCGGCTTTTTTGTCTCCCCTGCCGGCCTCCCACCTCTCTGGCATCCTTTCCCCACTCGAGGTTGTACCACGCCATGCGAGCCTCCCTGCACGTCCTCGGATTGGTGATTGGCCTCGGCATCGCATCTCTGTATCCCTCGGCACTCCTTCGCGCCGCTGGCGCAGCCGACGCCGTTCCAGCGAACCCCGGGTTTGTGTCGGGTGACGCTCGGCCGGCCGGCGACGGCCCGTTCGTACAGGTTCCGGGCGGCTGGATGGTGCCCTACGACGAAACGATCCCGGGGTCGGATGTCCCATTCCGGATGATCCCCGTGCCCGGCGGCACGTTCCGGATGGGCAGCCCTGAGGATGAGGTGGGTCGGACGGCCGATGAGGGCCCGACGTTTGACGTCACGGTCGCCCCCTTCTGGATGGGCCAACACGAAGTCACGTGGGCCGAATACAAGCAATACATCGCCGCCCACAACATTTTTCTTGCCATGCAGGCCGCCAAAATCCGGCCGGTCGATGAGTCCAACGCGGCTGACGCGGTGACCGCGCCCACGGCGCTCTATGACCCGTCGATGACGTTTATGAATGGCGAAGAACCCGAACTCCCAGCGGTGACGATGACCCAGTTCGCCGCCCGCCAGTACACGAAGTGGCTCAGCGGCCTGACGGGGCAGTTCTACCGTCTGCCCGCCGAGAGTGAATGGGAGTATGCATGCCGCGCGGGCACCGACACGCCGTTCTCATGCGGCTGTGGCGACCCCGAGGCTCTGGGCGATGTCGCCTGGTTTGCCGACAACGCCGACGACACGACGCATCCCGTCGGCCAGAAGAAGCCCAATGCCTTTGGCCTCCATGACATGCACGGCAACGTCGCCGAGTGGGTCGTGGATGAGCTCGTGGCCGGGGGCTACGCAAAGCCTGCCGCACTTCCGCAGCCGGTGGCCGTTACCGACGCAATCCAGTGGCCGGTGCGGCTTTATCCTCGCGTGCTGAGGGGTGGGGCCTACTACGACGAGGCGACTGAGTGTCGCAGCGCTTCTCGCAAGGGATCCTATGACGCCGACGGTACAAAAAATGACCCTGACTGGAAGGATGTCGATCCGAACATTCCCAAAAGTCCGTGGTGGTACACCGAGGAACCGTCGCTCGGCGTAGGCATGCGACTCCTGCGTCCCTTCACGCCGCCCGCCGAGCTCGCGGAACGACAGAAGTGGTGGGAAGCCGACGAGCAATCCATCAAAGACGACGTGGCCAATCGCCTCGACGAAGGCCGAGCCACCCGCGGTATTGTCGATTCGAAACTGCCCGCCGTCCTTAAGAGGGAAGGAATCTGGGATTGAGTACGACGGGTATCTGCACGCCGAATGCCTGGGTTGGGTGCGTCGCTCTCATGGCATGCGCGGCGCTCGCCGGTGCAACTCAGCCTGATCATGGCTTCGTGACGGGCGATACCAAGCCGCCGGGTGACGGGCCGGTCGTACATGTTCCAGGCGGCTGGATGGTGCCCTACGACGAGACAATTCCGGGGTCGGATGTCACGTTCCGGATGATCCCGGTGCCAGGCGGCACATTTCGGATGGGGAGCCCGGAGGATGAGGAGGGCCGCACGGCCGATGAGGGCCCGACGTTCGAAGTGACGGTGGAGCCATTCTGGATGGGCCAGCATGAGGTCACGTGGGGCGAGTACAAGCAGTATATGGCTGCGTACAACGTGTTCGAGAGGATGACTGGAGCCAACATCCGGCCGGTCGATGCGTCCAATGAGGTTGACGCGGTGACGGCGCCCACGCCCCTCGTCGAGTCATGGATGAATTTCGCAAACGGTGAGGAACCTGATCAACCCGCCGTGACCATGACCCAGTTCGCGGCCCGTCAGTACACGAAGTGGCTCAGCGGCCTGACTGGTCGGTTCTATCGCATCCCTGCTGAGAGCGAGTGGGAGTATGCCTGTCGGGCGGGCACCGACACCCCGTTTTCATCTGGCTGCGATGATCCCAAAGCCCTTGCCGATGTGGCATGGTTTGCAGACAACTCCGACGACACGACGCATCCGGTCGGCCAAAAGAAGCCAAACGCCTTCGGCCTCCATGACATGCACGGCAGCGTCGCAGAGTGGGTTGTCGATGAATTGGTAGCAGGCGGCTACAAGAAGTCGGCGGCCCTCCCCCAGCCTGTGGCATCCGCCGCAGCCATCCAGTGGCCCGTGCGGCTCTATCCCAGGGTGCTGCGAGGCGGTGCCTATTATGACGAAGCCGCTGAGTGTCGAAATGCGACCCGAAAGGGCTCGCGAGACGCTGGCGGCGAACGTGACGACCCGGACTGGAAGGACCTCGATCCGTGCTGGCCTAAGAGTCCGTGGTGGTACACGGAAGAACCGACGCTTGGTGTCGGCATGAGAATCGTGCGGCCATTCGTTGTTCCGGCGGATGTAGCCGAACGGCGGCGTTGGTGGGAAGCAGATGAGCAATCCATAAAAGACGACGTTCGCTTTCGCATGAAGGAAGGCCGTGGCAAGCGCGGCATCGTCGATCCGGAGTTGCCGACCATCTTAAAAAGGGAAGGAATTGAGGAATGAACTACCGCGAAAGCCAAAGGCGGAAAGCCGAACGCCACACCGGGTGGGGCGTTCTGGTGATCTTCTCGCTCCTTGTGACCACCACATCAGCGGCGGCCAGCGACTGGCCTGACTGGCGGGGCCCGATGCAGGATCGGCACTACGACGGACCACCGCTCGTCACGTCGTTCGATCCCGAAACAGGAGAAAACGTCGTCTGGCGGCATGAGGAGGGAAGCATTTCCACGCCGGTGATCATGGACGGCCGGCTCTTCACGCTCGTGCGACATGCCCCGGGCACGACCGAGGAATCAGAAAAAGTCATCTGCCTCGATGCTCGCACCGGCAAAAAGCTCTGGGAGAACATTTTCAATGTGTACCTCTCGGACGTGCCTGCGGAACGGGTCGGCTGGTCGGCGGTGATCGCCGATCCTGTGACCAACACCGTCTTTGCCCACGGCGTGTGCGGTGTCTTCACGGCGATTGACGCTGCGACAGGAAAAACACAGTGGCAGCGGAGCCTCCATGAAGAGTTTGGCTTTCTCTCGACATACGGCGGCCGGACGAATATCCCGGTGGTGTTTGAGGATCTCGTGATCGCAAGCGCCGTCGTTACCGGCTGGGGTGACACTGCGAGACCTGCCCATCGCTTCCTCGGGATGGACAAGGCGACGGGCGACGTTCGCTGGATGAACGGCACCAAGGAATTGCCCGAAGACACGACCTACAGCACGCCATCCCTCGCGGTTCTCGACGGCCAAGCGGCCCTTGTCTTCGGTTCGAGCGACGGCAGCATCTGGAACTTTCAGCCCCGGACGGGCCGTGCCATTTGGAACTTCAAGCTCTCCCGCCGCGGGATCAACACGCCGCCGCTCGTGGATGGCGAGACGGTGTACGTCTCACAATCCGAGGAAAACCTCGACAACACGTCGATGGGTTTGGCCACGGCCTTCAAGGCAACCGGCACGGGGGATATCACGGCCACGAACAGGCTCTGGCAAAAGAAGGGCGTGATGGACGGCCGATCGATGCCGGTTGTCCTTGGCGACCGCGTCTACTTCGTAGAGGATGGCGCCAAGCTCCATGTCTTCGACAAGGCGACAGGCGACCTGATCGGGCGACCTCAGAAACTGCTCGGCACGATTGTTCGCGGCAGCCCGCTCGTGGCAAACGGAAAACTCTACGTCTGCTCGACGAGTGGTTTTCATGTGATCGAGCCGACTACCGACGGTTTCAAGTTTGTCCATCGGATGCGGCTCGAGGAGGAAGACGAAATTACCGCGTCGCCGATTGCAGCCGATGGCCTGCTCTACCTCGTGACAGGGGCGCGAATCTATTGCCTTGGCCAGTCAGCCGCAGGGCCACTTGAAAACAGGAACAAGCCGCCACATCGAGCGCGGCCCGCCGTTGTGTCGGCTGCGACGCAGGGCCCCGCGGGTGAGGCCGCCTGGGTGCAGGTCATTCCAGCCGAGGCGCAGATCGCAGCCGGCGAGATACTACCCCTAATGGTTCGCCTTTACGACGCCGAAGGGCGTTTCGTGAAGGAATCACCGGCGACGTTCACGACCAGTGCTGGCAGCATCACCGCTGACGGTCGATATACGGCGCCCACAGGAAAGCATGTTGGCGCCATCGTCACCGCGAAGGTTGGCAGCCTCGAGGGCCGGGCGCGAATCCGCTCGATGCCCCCCCTTCCCTGGCGTTTTGATTTTGAAGACATCGCTCTTTCGGCTGACCCGAAAGGCGGCCCGTCGCGAGGCGAGCCACCGCTCCCCTGGATCGGGATGCGATACCGTCATGTCATCCGCGAAGTCGATGGCTCGAAGTGCCTTGTCAAAGTGACAACGATCCCGAAGGGAACGCGAAGCCAAGGCTGGATCGGGCCGATCAGCCTCCACGACTATCGCATTCAGGCCGACCTGCGGGCCGCCGAAAGCGGTGTGGGCTCACCCGGCGACCCAAAAACGCCCACGACCGACAGTGATGCCGACGCATTTGCAAAAGCGTTTGGGACGCCAGCGGCCCTCGAAAAGGCGAGAATGCCAGACATGGGGCTCATCGCCCAGCGGTACACGCTCGACCTGATGGGAGCCGCCCAGCAGCTTCAGCTTCGCTCATGGCCACCGCAGGTCGCCACCCACTTTTCAAAAACGATCCCATTCCCGTGGGAAGCCGGCCGCTGGTACACGATGAAGTTCGAAGCCCGCACACGAGGCAACGACGCGGTGCTTCGCGGGAAGATTTGGCCACGCGGTGAGCCAGAGCCGGAGGCATGGACGATCGAAGGCATCCATGAGAACGGAAACCTTCAGGGAAGCCCCGGCTTCTTCGGCAACGCCAAGGATTCCGAAATTTTCATCGACAACGTTTCCGTGGAGGCCGTGCAATGATTCAGAAAGTTCAAAACGGTGACATTCTGCTTTTCGGCCTCCTCCTTGTAGTCGCTCTTCCGTTCGCGGTCGCCGACACGCCCGAGTGGAACCAGTGGGGTGGCTCGGCCGCGCGCAACAACACGCCGGATGCAAAAAACCTACCCGTCGAGTGGGAGCCGGGTGACTTCGACGCGAACACCGGAAAATGGAAGCCCGAGACGAGCAAAAACGTGGCCTGGGTCGCGGCGCTTGGCAGCCAGTCGTACGGCAACCCCGTCGTGGCCGGCGGCAAGGTTTTCGTGGGAAGCAACAACGGGCGAGGTTGGCTCAAGCGGTATCCGCCCGAAGTCGATTTGGGCTGCCTTCTGGCCTTTGATGTGAAGGATGGATCATTCCTTTGGCAGGACTCGAGCGAAAAACTGCCCACGGGTCGCGTTCATGACTGGCCGCTCCAGGGGATTTGTTGTGCGCCGCTCGTCGAGGGGGACCGGCTTTGGTACGTCACCAGCCGGGGCGAGGTGAAATGCCTTGACACCGAAGGGTTTCGGGACGGTGAAAACGACGGCCCCTTCACCGACGAAAAAGTCGTGGCCGACGATGAGGCCGACGTCGTCTGGGTGCTCGACATGATGAAGGAGCTCGGGGTCTCACAGCACAACATGTGCTCATGCAGTGTGACTGGCCACGGCAACTGGCTCTTCGTGATCACCGGCAACGGTGTCGATGAGGGGCATATCAATCTGCCCAATTCCCAGGCACCCAGCTTCCTCTGCGTCGACAAGCGAGACGGCAAGGTTCTCTGGGCCGATGCCTCGCCGGGAGCAAATGTCCTCCACGGCCAGTGGTCGAGTCCCGCCTTTGCCGAGATCGATGGCGTCCCGCAGGCGATCTTTGGTGGCGGCGACGGGTGGGTTTATTCGTTCGACGCCCGCGGCGAGAACGGCACGTCCAAGCTTCTCTGGCAATTCGACTGTAACCCCAAAGTCTCAAAGTATTCCCTCGGTGGCCGCGCTGACCGCAACCACATCATCGGCACGCCGGTTGTTTATGACGGCCTCGTATACATCGCGGTGGGTGAGGATCCGGAGCATGGCGAGGGGGTCGGCCACCTTTGGTGCATCGACCCAACCAAGCGAGGCGACGTGTCGAGCGAAATCGCCGTAAGCCTCGCAGCCCCGACGACACCGCTTCCCCATCGCCGCAACCAGGCGGTCATTGAGGAGGAAGGCGAGGTCGCCCGACCAAACCCAAACTCGGCAGCGGTCTGGCACTACCCCGGCTTCGATGCAAATGGC
Source organism: Pirellulales bacterium (assembly GCA_041744595.1). Classification (GTDB taxonomy): domain Bacteria; phylum Planctomycetota; class Planctomycetia; order Pirellulales; family UBA1268; genus QWPN01. The sequence goes on along the minus strand of JBGTKO010000263.1, from coordinate 12,873 downwards.
GACGGCAAACTCTCGTTCGAGGAGACGATGCATCGCACCTGCGGCACCGTGGCCATCCAAGACGGCCTCCTCTTCATCGCCGATTTCAGCGGCCTCTTCCACTGCCTTGACCTGAAGACCGGCAAGCCGCATTGGACCTACGACATGCTGGCAGCCGCCTGGGGCTCGCCGCTCATCGCTGACGGCAAGGTCTACATCGGCGACGAGGACGGCGACATCACGATTTTCGAAATCTCGCCGAAGATGAAGATCATCGGCGAGATCAACATGGGCAACAGCGTCTATTCAACGCCGATCGCCGTGGGTGACACGCTCTACATCGCCAACAAAAGTCACCTGTTTGCCATCCGGGAGGGGGCGACACCGCCCCAGAAGTGATGTTTTTTGACGCTCGAACGGTGCTTGCAGGAAGCCTGGCAATTCTGATGGCTTCATCGCTTCCAGTCTCTGCCGCAGGGCCGGCGAGCCCGCGTGAGGCTCTTGCCTCGGCCCGGCGAGTCCTCGTCCTCGGCGACTCGATCACACACGCGGGCGGATGGGTTGCGAACCTCGCGGCCTGGATGGAACGAGAAGGTTTTGATGCTGAGGTGATCAACTGCGGCTTACCGAGCGAAACGGCTTCGGGGCTTTCCGAAGATGGGCATGCGGGTGGGAAATTCCCACGGCCAGATGTCCATGAGCGACTCGATCGGGTGCTCAGGCTCGTGCGGCCAGATGTCGTCCTGGCCTGCTACGGAATGAACTGCGGTATCTATCAGCCGCTTGATGAGGAGCGGTTCGCGAAGTTCAAGGACGGTATCGAGCGGCTGCATGACGCGGTCGAAAAGAGTGGCGCGACGATCATCCACCTCACGCCGCCCGTTTACGGAGGCCCGCCTGGCAAGAAGGGACCGGCCGGCGACACCGACTACGACGCCGTGCTCACCGCATACTCCGACTGGCTTGTCTCGAAGCGAAACGACGGCTGGCATGTGATCGATGTTCACGGGGCCATGAAGCAGGCCCTCGACGAGCGTCGTAAAACCGACCCGACGTTCACGTTCGCCGCCGACGCCGTTCACCCTGGCCCTGAGGGGCATCTCGCGATCGCCGGCGTTGTGATCACGGACCTGGGTGACACGCGACCCGATCTCGCACAGCGGCTCGAAGCTTTCCTCCCCGATGTGACCACACGCATGGACATCCTCCGTGACGCCTACCTTGCGGCAGCAGGCCACCTCCGTCCTGGCATGAAGAATGGTCTCTCCGTGGCTGAGGCCGAAGCCAAGGCCCGGCCCATCACCGACTCGCTCCGTGACCGAAGGCTCCAGCTCCAAGGATGGCGGAAACCGGGTTCGCAGGAGTGGCACATGCCCATCGACTGGCCACGGCCAAAAGCCGTCAATCCGGGGCCTGCTCCCGCCGGTCCGGCACCGATTCCAGCCGACGCGATCGTTCTCTTTGATGGCCATGACATGTCGGCGTGGAGCAATGCGGATAAGTGGCAGGTCGCCGATGGCGTTGTCACGGTCGGCAAGGGCTCCATCGAGACCAAGGAAGACTTTGGTGACTGCCATTTTCACGTCGAGTTTCGGATGCCGTCACCGCCCAAGGGCAAGGGACAGGGACGCGGCAACTCGGGCGTGTTCCTGATGGGCCGCTACGAGATTCAAGTCCTCGATTCATACGAGGATGGCACTGACGGGCCGCTCACTTACCCCGACGGTCAGTGCGGTGCCCTCTACAAGCAGCAGCCGCCGGCGGTGAATGCGTGCCGGCCGCCGGGTGAGTGGCAGACCTACGACATCCTGTTCACGCGGCCGCGATTCACCGATGATGGCCTCGTCGAAGCACCGGGCCGCGTGAGCGTGCTTCACAACGGCGCGGCCATCCACTCCGACACCGTCATCAAGGGAAGCACGCAGTGGCATGTGCCACCGCGGTACGAGCCTCACCCCGATGCGCTGCCCATCGGTTTGCAGGACCACGGCAACCCGGTGCAGTTTCGAAACATCTGGGTCCGGCCGTTCGAGCCCGTCGCGCCGAAGCGATCCCGCGGCGACTGAGCCGTGGGATGGCCAAACGCATGACGCTGACAGGCCATGCGAGACAGAAGCTCAACCGCTGCACCCATCCCCTCGCTGTCGTGAGGGGCTTTTATTCCGACAGCGACTCGCGAATGGCCACAAGCTCCTCGGTCGGATCGTCGTTCACGTGATCGAGTCTGGCCGCCTTGCGGTACCAGTAGCGAGCGTTGCCCGAATCGCCCTCGATCTTGTGAAGGACCGCGTGAATCCAGCAGGCCGTCGGGTCAGTCTCGTCGGCCTGCACAATCCCGTGGGCATCGTGCCATTTGCCCGCGAGGGCCGCCTCAATCGCCAGACGAAGCTCTGCCACCGTCATGGCTGGGCAACCGCGAGCGACACGGGCTTACGCCTAATGACCGGATCACGCTGACGCCAACCGGCTGCGATCCAACCGTCCTTGCGTGCAACGAGCTGCTCCATCGGCAGCGGTCCGGACGACTCCAGTCTCCCCGGCAGCTCGAGTGGCTCGATCTCGATCACCTCTTTGAACACCTTGTTGAATCGCTTCTGGAGGATGCCACGAAGTGACGTCTGCTGCATAGACAGTCTCCTGCCGCCCCCTGGGACGAAGTCGGGCGGGTAAATCTGAACGTCTCCATCCCGGACAAGCCGGAACGTGCCACCTTGCGAATCGATTCTGTAAGTCGCCCACACGTCCATAGCGTCGAACTCACGATCGCCCGAAGTGTACCGGCTCCCTCGGACGGTTAGCTTGACTGTGCCATCGCCTACCACCAACTCGACTGGCTTCCGCTTCTGGAAGGTGATTGACCAAGGCGGCTGCTCAGCATCGCTCTCGAGCGACTCGGGCATCTTTCGCCCGGCCTTCTCCATCTCGGCCTCGAGTTCCTCTTTTGTGAGCGTACGGCCACCGAGCTCTTGTTCAGCGAGGTTATTGAAGAACGACTGATGAAGCCTGGCGGAGAGCACGGCAGCAGACGCAACAGCGGGAGGGCGGCTGAACGCGGCCACCTGATCAGGAAGCGATTTACGGGCGGTCACGAAGAGGTGCTGATCGTCCGTGTTGAGATGAAGCATCTCGGGAAACCATCCTCGCTCGATGAGCCGCTGCCTGAACTTCGTCTGGTAATCACTCGCCGCCTGACGGATGGGTTCAGCCGTTTGGGTCTCGAACTGGCTGCGGGCCTTATCGCGAGCCCGCCGCTGAGAAATGGCCCGCGCCTGGGGCTGTATCTCGGCGACCTTTCGACTCGCGATTTTCCGGATCAACCGCTGGCCACACCTCTTGTGAACGTCGATCCCGGCAGTCGTTGTCGAAAGTTTGGCACTCGCTTCGACCGGTGCCTCGCTCACCCCCGCTTCATCGATGTAGACCCGCTTTCGAGCATCGATTGTGGCAGTGCCGATGGTGTGGACGGTGACTGGCGGCTTGAACCCTCGCGTCCGGGAACGGTTGGTGGCCGTGAGAACGAGATCGACCACGGCCCGATCGTGAGACGGCTGGAAATCAAGGTACACCACACCATCGGTATGGCCCGTCCCGCGCACGGAGGTGCCAAGAATGACTTCCCTGACCGGTGCGGTCTGATCGACAACCCTGTTGACGCCGCGGCTGAGAAGCTTTTCATCGACCTCGAGAAGCAAATTCGGCATCCCGAGCGCCCTGCGCAGCCGGGCAATGACCGTGGGCGCCTGCCCCGATTCCTCGAGTCTGGCGAGTGTCGGCCCGACCAAGTCCAGGGGCTGGGGTGTACCAGTCGCAGCCGCCTGGGTCACAGCCTCGGCCAATCGTTCAAGCCGTCGCGCATACTCCTTGTCCGCTTCGGGATTCGAAGCCGTGTAGACGGCCTCGACATAGCCGCCGACGGCCCGACGCACGGCAGCAAACTCCGGCTTTTCGAGCCCCTTCTCTCCAGAATCGAGCTGCTTGTAAAGCCTCGCCAGCGTCTCCAAGTCTGCATTGCCGCTCGAAGCCGCCTGCTGCTCGAGTGCCTTCCAGTCGAGGTCTGTCCGCCAACGAGCCGCACTACGGTTCCGGTCGAGAAAACGACGCAGTGGTCCGAGTGACTCACGCAGCTTGGCGGCTGCCGTCGCGAGCCTCGCCTTGTCAATCGGCCGATAAGCGGGTGGAGAGCCAAGTGGATCGGCGGCAATTGACTCGAGCTGGGCAGCGACTGGGCGGCAGATGAAGAGTGCCAGCAAAACAGATAGAAAAAATGCGTGAAGGGCAGTGACTTGGATTGATTTCGGAACGAGGGACATGGCAAACCTTGCGGATGAAGCGGACTCTGACGGCAAGATTGTACCCCCTTCCGAAACCTGGCGTTCTGGAAAATATCCGGCTCATGAGGTCGTCGATCAGTCAGGATCGGGCGGCCCGTGGGAGGCCAAAGAGCCCCATTGAGAAGGGGGCTCCGATGCCCCGGCCGGCAGCACGAAGATCTTGCCATCGCCTATCCGCCCCGTGCGGGCTGCTGCCGTGATTCGCTCGACGACCTCGGCCACGCGGGTGTCATCCACCCAGAGCTGGATCTCGACTTTTGGGAGAAATGCCAGCGAATACTCGCTGTCGCCGTACTGGTCGAGGTAGCTCTTCTGGCGGCCGTACCCCTTCACCTCCCGCACGGTGCAGGCCTCGATGGGAGCGAGCTTGAGCGCCTCGAGCACCCGCTCGGCCAGAAACGGCTTCACAATGGCAATGACTTCTTTCACGAAAAAGCAGTCTAACCGCCCCTGAAATCTCCTGCCGTTCCCGAAGCTGAGGAGCCGGTGGGGGGCACGCGCAGGAAACGAGGAGCCGTGCATCAACTAAAGAAATTCTCGCCAAAGAAGTTCATGGGCGGGGTCGTTTCGACAGTGATGTCGCCGTTGACCCTCGTGCAGCACGACAGCCGCATTTCTTTCTCGTGCCCGATGGCGGCCAATGAACCCGCTAGGCGGGCCGTTTCCACGAGGCCCTTTGAACTGGTGTTCTCCATGCCCTTGGTGACCAGCACCCGGCAACTGCCACACAGGCCAAGGCCGTGGCAGTTGGCGATTGCGTGGATCCAAGGGTAGAGCGGAACGCCGGCCCTGAGAGCCTCCGACCGCAGGTTGGCTCCGGAGGGAACCTGGATTTCCTTCTTTTCTTTCGTGAACGTGATCGTGGGCATGGATTTCTCTCGACCAGGTGCGTTCTCTCGGACGATACTGTAGCCACGAGGGCGGCATCCCGCCACCCACCACGGGACAGCCTGAGGCCGTCCCGCCACCGAACCCCTTCGAGTCGCCGTCCCATGGCCCAGTTGACGAAGCACCAGCAGTCGATCGTCAAGCGGTACTACGACAACCTCGACACTGTCCTCCTCCAGCGGGTGGGCGAGCAGGTCACCGACCTCTACCTCGCCGAAGGCAAGAAGCGGGCCAAGCTTTGGGAGAGTATTTCGGTGTCACTCGGCAAGCTCGGCGTGCCGGCTTCGCGGATTGCCCGGGTGCGGGATTCGGACGACGCCCGCCAACTGGCCACGCTCCTCCAAGAGTTGCTGGCCAAGGATTGACCGCCCGCCGGGCTTGCCACATCCTTTGGGTTTTTCGACTTCCCGTGGAAAAAGCCCTCCGTGGCCTTTTTCCACCCAGGCCGTCCGATGGCAAAGCCGAGGTTTGCCATGGCCGGCAACCGCCGCTTCGGGCGGCGGAGTCCTCAACCGAAAAGGACCACGACCGGCATGACTTCTCCCGACGCCCCTGCGACGGTCAGTCGCGACACGCTCCTCGAGTCTCTCCGCTGGAAGAAGTTTCCTGTCCTCGACGATGGCTTTGTCGCGCTCGTCGATTGCATGGGAGACGACGGGAGTGTCGTCCAGGCGGCGCGTGTCAGCTACGGGGCGGGCACGCGGAAGGTGAGCGACGACCGCCAACTCATCCGGTACCTCCTGCGGCATGCCCATACGACGCCATTCGAGATGGCGGAACTGAAGTTCGTCGTCCGCGTGCCGATGGACTGCTGGCGGCAGTGGATCCGTCACCGCACAGCAAGCGTCAACGAATACTCGACACGTTATTCGCTCGCGATCGATGCGATGCAGGGCACGCCGGATGACCAGTGGCGGACCCAGGCCGCATCCAACCGGCAGGGATCCGGCGACCTCATGCCGGCTGATACTGGGCATCGCTACACCGAGGCCGAACACGAGCTTCAGGCCATGGCTCGGCGCGTCTATGAAAGCCGGCTCGAAGCGGGCATCGCCCGCGAACAGGCCCGGAAGGATCTGCCGCTCTCGACCTATACCGAGGCCTACTGGAAGATCGACCTCCACAACCTGCTCCACTTCCTCGCGCTTCGCATGGATGCCCACGCGCAGCTCGAGATCCGTCGCTACGCTGAAACAATCGGGCAGCAGATTGTCGCCCCACTGTTTCCGCTCGTGTGGGAAGCCTTTATCGACTATCGCATGGAGGCGATGCGGCTCACGCGGCTCGATCGCGGAGTGATCCAGCGATTGGCCGAGACGGGCGCGGGGATGCCGGCTTCGGAGGAAGCGTTTCTGCGAGTCCAGGATCCGACGTGGCAAGGGCTCGAGCGGTGCCGTGAGAGGGACGAGTGCCTCGTCAAGCTCCGCGATCTCGGGCTCGTGGCCGCTGGTTAAATGGCCTCGCACCACCACCAATACAAGCCCACCTGCGCAAGCAGGTGGGACTGCGGGTGGAACGACGCCCGTTGGCCATCATGAGCGGGCTCGCCCAATGACCCGCCGTCCCCACGCTCGCGCGAGGGGCTTCTATGGCAAACCCACTCTCCCATCCAGAGATGCGTTCTCGCGGCGGAGGATGACCTCAACCTCGGTGCCGGGCTCGTAGCGGCGGCCTTCGGCCGGAAGCGCGATGAACCCCGGCATCGCACCGGATACCATCGAGCCAGCGGCCAGCCCCAGAAGGTCCGACGAGCCTATCCAGGGCAACGGCTCGGCTTCGAAGATACCGGTCGCCTTCCGGAGTCGACACGGCAGAAACACCGGTCTGTCAGTGGCTCCCTTCACGCTCGAGACGAGCACGGCGCGACTGCGGGGCAGATGCCATGACTCACGAGGACGGCCGGCAAGGATGCAGATCGCCGGCCGCACAAACAGCTCGAAGCACACGAGGGTGCTTGCCGGATTGCCCGGCAGGCCGAAGACAAGCGTGGGTGGCGCGGCAACGCGTCGCAGGATGCCAAACCAGACTGGCTTGCCCGGCTTGAGCCGCACCTTGTGAAACACCTGCTCCACGCCACACGTCGCAAAGGCTGCCGGTACGAGGTCGAAGTCACCCGCCGACACGCCGCCTGAGAGCACGAGCAGGTCAGCGGCGAGCCCTGGGGAAACAGCGGCTCGAATTGCTTCTGGCCGGTCCGCAGCGATCCCCATGCCGATCGGTTCGGCTCCGAGGAGCGACACGGCCGCGGCCAGCATCGGCGCGTTCGAGTTCCGCGTCTGCCCGTGGGATGGAGCCTCCTCGCAGGCCACCAGTTCGCTGCCTGTCGAGAGGATGGCGACGCGAACCCGTGCCTCGGCCACGACATGCGTCGCCCCTGCCTCGGCGGCTAGACCGACGGCTGCGGCATCGAGCATGCTGCCGGCAGGAAGCACGATAGCACCGCCACGAAAAGCCGCCCCTTGCCGGGCGACGTGCTGCCCTGGACGGTACTTCTCTTCGCGGAGCCGCACGCGGGAGCCGGCATGAGCGCTCGCCGTTGCGTCGATAGCCCGCTCGATGGGCACGACCGCATCGGCTCCCGGGGGAAGCGGTGCCCCTGTCATGATCCGGGCACATGTCCCTGGCCGGATCGGCACGGTCGTTACGTCGCCGGCGGCAAGATCAACAGCCACCTCGAGTTGAACCACATCGGCACGGCCCTCTGAGAAGTCCGAGTCCCGGACCGCAAAGCCATCCATCATCGCCCTGTTCCAGGGCGGCGAATCGACATCCGCCACGATCGGCTCGGCAAGTCTGCGACCACAGGCATCCAACAATCGCTGGCGGCGCGGCGGGAGCGGCGTCGCGATCGCCTCCACCAGTGCGATCGCTTCCTCGAGGTCGATCATGGTCGTGAGTCCATGGGTTCGTGCAGCGAATGACTCGCGATCAAGCTGTCGTCGCGGGGCGGCCCAAGAATGCTCGCAGCAAGTCATGGCCAATCGGTGTCAAAAAACTCTCCGGATGGAACTGCACGCCAAACACCGGCAGCGTCTTGTGACGGATCGCCATGATCTCGCGGGTGCCGTCGGGGGCCGTGGACCAGGCGTCAACCACAAAATCTCGCGGCAGCGTTGGTGGATCAATGACGAGGCTGTGATACCGCGTGGCCTCGATTGGACTCGCGAGCCCTGCAAAGAGCCCCTGCCCGGAGTGCTCGATCGAGTCGACCTTGCCGTGCATGAGCCGCTTCGCTCGCACGATCGTGCCCCCGAAGACTTGGCCGATCGACTGATGACCGAGACATACGCCCAACAGTGGCATCCGACCGGCGAACCGCCGGACGACATCGCAGGAGATGCCCGCATCGTTAGGCGTGCAGGGGCCGGGGGAGATGACGATGTGCGATGGTGCCTTGGCCGCGATCTCGTCGCAGGACAGCACGTCGTTGCGGTGCACCTCGACGGGCAGATCGGCGGCGACCTCCCCGATCCGTTGGACGAGGTTCCATGTAAACGAGTCGTAGTTGTCGATGAGAAGGAGCACGGGGTGGCACCAGGGAACCCTTGAGTGTACCGACCCCGCCTCTATGGAATCTGCACCACCGTCCGCGAACCCATACGACGGGCGAGGATGCGGATGTAAGGCGGTATGAAGGCTGCCCGGTGGGCGAACGAGCCTACCGCGGCGTTAGGCTCGGTGTGGCCGGGCTCATGAACGTCTTCGATTACGAAGCCCGCGCGGCAGATACCGCCGAGGATATCCGACAATGATTGGATGAATTCCTGCGTGCCCGCCTCGCGAAGCCTGCTGGGCGGCTCCTGCGGCAGCGGCTCCCGCCTGCTTGCGGCATGCAGCACCTCATAGCGACCGGCTCCGTTCGTTGTGAGCGATGCCTGAAGGCTCACGGGGCTTTTGTGCTGACTGACGTAGCGCCCACCGGGCCGGGTGACGCGAGCCACTGCCGCAAACACCGCAGACACATCAGGCAGGTAGCACGTGCTCACCGGATGGATGACGATGTCGAACCGGGCTGCTTCAAACACGCCGAGGTCATCCATCGAGCCCTGGACAATGTCGAGGTCGATGCCCCGCTCACGCGCCACCTGTCGATCGAGCTCGAGCATCGCCGGAGAGAGATCGACGACGGTCACCTTGGCCCCTGCCGCCGCATAGAGCGGCCCATGCTTGCCGCCCCCCGCGGCGAGGCAGAGCACCTCGAGTCCTGCAAGGCTCGCGGGGAGCCAAGGCCTGCCACCGTTCGGCCCACCGCCACCAAGCCAGCTCCGTGGATCACCGAAGGCTTCGTCCGCTGCCGGAAGCGCCAGTGGCACGCTGCGGTCAGCAAGCTGGTCCCACGCACGAGCATTGTGTGCGATCACGGCCTCGCGAACCGCATGAGATTCTCTCGTCATGAAACCGCCCCACAATACCCCTTGCAGCAAGAATTGTACGCCCGTACACTGCCTGGAGATGCTAGCAGTTGGCTTTCGAGGAAGTCACCATGAGTCCTGCCGATATTTTCGCGTTCACACGCCGACAGCCGTTCGTTCCGTTCCGAATTCATACGACGGACGATCAACACTACGATGTCCGGCATCCTGATCAGGTAATCCCCCTCCGAACACGGCTGATCGTGGGCGTCGTCAGTGACGGCTCGATCCCCGATCACGTTGAACACCTGTCGTTCTTCCATGTGGTCAGGCTCGAGAAGATCGAGTCTCCCGAGAATCGCCAGACCACTTAGCCTGCAAGGGCCGATCGACGGCGCAGGACAAGCGCCGCCACGACCGCCGCTGCGCCGAGTGCCCACGTGCCCGGCTCCGGCACGGCAACGGCCGAGACTGGCTGGGAAAATGCAAACGTGGCTGGTCCAGTCGACTGCACAAAGCCGTACCAACCGCCATCGGTCAGCGCCAGCTCGCTAATCCCGACGGACGCCGCATCGAACGTCATCGTAGGAGCATCAAAGCTGCCACCCGCACCGGCATTGGAATAGAGCGTTGGATAGGTGCCGTCATTGGAGAAGTTGTCGATGATTTGACGGCTGCCCTGAAACCATTCTGATGGCAACCCGGCCTGGTCGTAAGTAATCGAGCTGATGAACACCACGGGGCCACCCCCGAAATCAAACTGAGCCCCATTGACCACGAGACGACCATCAATACCCGGTGGCGGAGACGATCCACCCGAGATCGTTGTGTTCCCGGCGATCGCAAACATCATGTCTTGCATCGTCGCATTGACGTCCCAGCGATAGCCCCAGGTGATCGATGTCGGATCCTCGCTATCGCCGAACTGGAGCACGAAACCGGCCTGGTTTGATCCGGTACCTGCCCAGACGAGTACGTCCGACAAGTTATCGACAGTCACAAAGGCTGCTTGGGTCGGGCAGATGGAGGCGGCGGTGACTGCTGCGGCCAAGACAATCGAACGCATCGTTTTCTGAATCATGGAAATCATTCCTTTCTTGTGGCAGGCACGTGCCTGCAAGCGGTTAATGCTCGTGTCGATCCCCTGCCGCACGCGTGAGCAGGGCGAGCAGCACGGCCTGCTCGATTGATTCGTGAACAAACTCAACGTGACCGTCACAGAACACCATCCCGGCCATGCCCGGATGGTCGCTCCAGATTTCGTTGTTCTGGCTACGGTTGATGCGGTTGGTGTGCCACTGGTCGAAGATGTTCTGACCGTTGGCCCATTCGGACTGATACGTCGCGCCGCGACCCGTGCACTCGGCGACGATGACTGTATGAGCAAGCCCGTCGGTCACCTGCTTGGCCGCCGTGGGCTGTTCGTACTGCATGACGCCTGCATGTTCGGGGAGCGGCCTGGGGACCGGATACCCGACGCCGAACATCCCGCCGTAATCGGTGTAGGCTAGGTCGTCTCCCGGATCCCACTGGCCGTTGCCGTTGCGATCACCGGTGGTAAGACCCTTGCGAGTGGTTCGTGACGTGCTCGGGCAGAGGAACGCCGAGACAACGACTCCCGCCGCGTCACGGTTCTGAGCGGCTCGGTAGGCAAACCGCGTGTCGAACTTCGCGGCGGCGCCAGGCTCCTCCAGAAATGGGAGGGTGAACACGTTCCACGAGATCTGACGGAGCGGGAACGGCGGCCCCTGGCAACTGAGGCAGCCAACTGGAAAGACCTTCCTAGCCGTTTCGTAGCTGTGAAGCGCAAGGCCGATCTGGCGGAGGTTGCTACCGCACACCGTTCGCCGGGCCGCTTCCCGGGCACTTTGCACCGCCGGGAGCAGGATCGCGATGAGAGTGGCGATCACGGCCACGACGACGAGCAGCTCGACAAGCGTCGTGCCACGGGGGGATCGGGATAGAGATTCCATACGAACGACCGGCTACACGCGTACCGTCTCCGTCAGCCGGCCCGACGTCCAAAAAATGGGCGTAGAGCGACCACGACGGAACGGGGACGTGCAGGAGCGGATCCTTCGGTTACAGGTACGGGCCGCCGAAGCGGCCGTGGCGACCGGCCGCCGAAGCGGCCGTGCCCACCATTCCGCCCTCGCAGATTGGCAAGCTCACGACACCTGGTAGGTCTTCTGACTTACGAGCTCGGGCAAGATCGCACGCCTTCTCGCAGCATCTGGCCCACCACGTTGGTGTTTCAGATGCAGCAATGGCTCGAATGCGACCGCCTTCTCCCTCGAACCCAAGTTTCCCTGGGGCGAGGATCGCCCGAATACAGCGGCGGGGCCGTCCCGGATTCACACCGGAGTTCCCTGTTTGCCAATCAGAAGCAGAGGCTTCCACTTGGCCACCAGAGTCGTTGGAAGAATGTACCGATGGGGTCGAGGTTGTCAACCGCACGGCCCGGCGCGGCAACGGCCGCAAACCTTGCCAGGCGAGGCCGTGTGTTTGGCAGACCCTGACGGTTGTCCTGCCTTCTGGCAAGAGGATGTACCGGTTGCATGAGGCCGCGCCGCACGCACGATTTATACGGTGCGCACGGCAGTCTTTACCCCACACGTAGCCCTTCAACCCCGCGAAAAAAATGCATCAGGCACCTTCAAGCCGCTTCGATTCCACCGCCGATAGCCCCCTTGACCCCCGGGGCATCAACGTGCCCGTCGGGCAACCAGGGGGCGGCAGTAACCTGAGGATCCCTCGAGTCACGGAATGGCTCGACAGGCCTGTCGCAAGAGTTCGTGGATCACTCCCTCGGGGTGTCAGCGTCGCGAGCGGGACGAACACGCCGGTGATCCACAAGCAAAGGAGATGTGGCTCGATGAAGCGTATGATGTTTCTCGGTGCGCTGGTTCTCGGCGTGACCGTCTGTAGCCAGTCCTTCGGTTTTGAGCTCCTCGATCGGATGCTCGGACACAAGGGCTGTGCCTCGTGCTGTGATTCGTGTTGTGAGCCGGGCTGCGATGCCGGCAACGGCTGCTGCGAGCCTGACTGCTGTGCTGGCAACGGTTGCTGCGAGCCCGCTTGCGGCGCTGGCAACGGCTGCTGTGAGCCGAGCTGCTGTGCGGCTTCGTGCTGCGGTGTCAAGAAGTGCAAGAAGTGCGACCTCTTCGGCGGCCTCAAGGGGCTGTTTGCAAAGTGCAAGCGGAAGCACGTGAGCTGCTGCAATAGCTGCTGCGAGCCCGCTTGCGGTGCTGGCAACGGCTGCTGCGAGCCTGACTGCTGCTGCGAGCCAGCTTGCGGTGCCGGCAACGGCTGCTGCGAGCCTG
>JBGTKO010000262.1:0-3568 GCA_041744595.1 Pirellulales bacterium | reverse complement strand
AACGTTTCTCCCGATCCGGCTGCGGCCGGATTTTTGCGTTGTTTTCGGGGGTTATGCGGGAGGGGCTGAGCACCGGCGTCGGTATAAGTAGGCCCGGAAGCGGTCTCCCAGGGCCGATATTCTCCGGACCTCATGACTGCGCGAGTTTAGTGAATTTCTTGTAAGTATCTGCAATAGATGGAATTTTCCGACCTCGCGGCTGAGCACTTCGATGCCAGTGGCATTCGTCAGAAGGAACAGAAATCGAACTCGCTCCTGGTCATGGTGTAGCCCCCGTGGTCGATCCAAGTCTTCGCGCGGTTGCCGCCGCGCTAGCCGTTGCCGTCAGGCCAGCTCTCCCCTTGTCAGCCTAATCGGCCGCCTCAACACGAGCCAAATGCCCGGTTGAATGAACGGACTCTTATGGTCATTGTGGCCCAAACAGGGAGGCGGTGATGAAGACCATGTCAGCCCGAGACGCGAAGCACCAGTTCGGCAGGCTCATCGACACCGCGCGCGCCGAGCCGGTTGTGGTCGAAAAACACGGGCGCCCGGTGGTGGTCGTTCTCGCCGTCGAGGAATTCGAACGTCTGAAAGCGTTCAGTGAACTGGAGCGTCAGGCGACAAAGTCGGTTGGTAAAGGAGATTGAATATGGCCGGAACAAAGAAACCCAAAACCGTCCCGGCGACACCTTGGCCCGCTGCACCGGATGCCATCCACCAAGAAGGTACTTGGATCTGGCTACCGCTCAAGGGGGAATGGCGCGACAGCACGGGTAAACCGGAGGAACTGGTGCGGCAGAAATTCATCCGCCACCTGTGCGAGAACTACGGCTATGCCCTTGAGCAGATGCGCCAGGAAATGCGGATGATCTCGGGCAGCCGAAGCGCCCGCGCAGATATCGTGATCTGGGAAACGCCAGCCAAGGCGGCGGCTGGGCCGGGGGTCTCGCCCGTGCTGGTCATCGAATGCAAGGCCGAGAGCGTGGAGATCAACCTTCGCGACTACTATCAGGGCGAAAGCTATACGCGGTCGGCCGGGGCCGAATTTTTCATCGCCACAAACAACCGCTTCACAGCTGTCTTCAAGCTCGTACCCGGTGCGCCCGGCGACTTCGTGCAGATCAACGAAATCGCCAAGGCATCCGACTGGGGCGACGCCAAGCGGATCGAGGAAATCCGCAGCAAGCTGCGGGTCTTCAATCGCAAGGAATTTCAGGACCTTCTGTTCAAGTGCCACTCGATCCTGCGCGACGTCCACAAGATGGACCCGGGCCGCGCCTTCGACACCATTTCCAAGATCCTGTTCGTGAAGATGTATGTCGAACGGTCTGGCCTGCATGGCACCTTCACCGTCGATTTCCTCGACCGGCGCGCATCGACCAGACTGCCGACCGACCCTCAGGTTCACGACGGGCTCTTTGAGCAGACGAAGGCCTACTACAAAGCCGACGACCTGTTCTCGGCCACCGACCGGCTGGAAATTTCCGAGGAAACTTTCCGACGCATCGTGAAGGAGCTGGAGCGCTTCGACTTGTCGAAGACGGGCGACGACATCAAGGGCCTCGCGTTCGAGAAATTCCTCGGCAACACCTTCCGTGGCGAGCTCGGGCAGTTCTTCACCCCGCGCCCGGTCGTGGACTTCATGGTCAGCATGCTCGACCCGCAGGAGGGCGAGCTGATCGCCGATCCCGCCGCTGGCTCTGGCGGTTTCCTGATCCGCGCCTTCGAGCACGTGCGCGAGCGCATCTCGGCTGACGTGCAGAAGCAGAAGGACAAGGTTCAAGCCGATATCGAGGCGAAGGGCCTACCCATCGAGGAAGAAGAAAAGCTGATCGACGACGCCTTCGCCAAGCTGAACGAGGAGCTTCTCCCGTCAGGCGAAGACAACAAGCCGATCGACACCCGCGTCGGTCGCCTCGCGTGGCACTGCATCTTCGGCTGCGATGCCGAGCCTCGCGCGGCGCGCACTGCCAAGATGAACATGATCATGCATGGCGATGGCCATGGAGGGATCCACTACCACGACGGCCTGGTCGACATTAACGGCATCTTCCCCGGCCGCTTCGACATCGTCATCACCAACCCTCCCTTCGGCTCCAACGTCGGCAGCGACCAGAAGGTCGGCGGCAGCGAGGAGACCCGCGTCCCCAAGGAAACCTCGTACATCAGCCGATGCGAGAGCCGGTACGGCGAGCCGTGGCGTCAGAGCCACGACGCCATGCAGAAGGCGATGGGCACGAACATCCTCGACCTCTTCGAGATCGGGAAGGGCAAGAAGAACCGCGCCACCGAGATCGTGTTCGTCGAACGTTGCCTGAATCTTCTGAAGCCGGGCGGGCGGATGGGAATCGTCCTGCCCGACGGCAACCTCAACAATCCGTCGCTGACATGGCTGCGCCGCTGGTGCGAGGGCAAGGCGCGCATCCTTGGTGTGGTCAGCCTGCCCGAGGAAACGTTCAGCTCGGCCAAGGCCACCGTAAAGGCGTCGCTCGTGTTCCTGCGACGGTTCACCGAGGCGGAAGAGACGGCATGGGAGGCCGCGTGGACCAAGGCGCACGCCGACCACGACGCCACCTTCAACGCGCAGCGCGACACCCTCTGCGGTGATCTCGGCCGCAAGGTCGTCACCGCCGAGGAGGCCAAGGTGGAGGACATCCTCGCCGAACTGGCAAAGCTGGGTGTCGAGCGCACCACCCCGGCATGGACGGCAGGGCCCGAGCCCGACTATCCGCGCGGCATCGGGTCGACGAAGGTCGGCAAGCCGAAATGGAACGGCACGGCGAGCAACGCCAAGGAAGCGACCAAGCTCAAGCGCGACTACATGGCGGCCTTCGATGCGGATACGCAGAAGCGGTCTGACGCATTCTGGCGCGAACTGACTGCCGGGCTCCGCGCCATCGACGCGGCACATGACGCCGCCCTCTGGGCAACGGTGCGCAAGGAATTCGATTATCCCGTCTTCGTCGCCGCGCCGAAATCGGTGGGCATCACCTCGACCGGCGACACCGGGGACAGCGTGCCGAACGAGTTGCCCGCGCTGCTGGAAGCCTATCGCGCCTTCGAGACGTGGGTGGAGGCCGGGGCCAAACCCGAGGATACGCCGGGTTTTCTCCTGCCCTCCGCTGCTTGATCCGTCAGTGGAGGGCTCTCGAGCCCTGGATCACCGCCGAAGACGTCGAGCACCAGCACTCGCACTTCCCGCCGACACCGCTGCGCGAGCTGATGACCCAGCGACGCGAGGCGGTGGTCGTCGCCGACAGCTTCGGCGACTGGACGCCGATCACGGTGCACCTGACCGGCGAGATTTCCGCGCGCGACAGGACCGCGCCCTTCAAGGGCAGCATGTTCGCGGCGTATCCGGGCGACATCGTATTCTCCAAGATCGATGCGCGCAGCGGCGCCATCGGCATGCTGCCCGCCGAGATCGGGAAGGCGGTCGTCACGCCGGAATTCCCGGTGTTCACCGCAGACCCCGCGCGGCTGGACGGCGAGTTCGTGAAGCTGGTTCTGCGCACCGGCGGTTTCATCGAAGCGCTGCGACGCAAGGCCAGCGGCACCAGCGGCCGCAAGCGCATCACGCCCGAGG
>JBGTKO010000261.1:0-22544 GCA_041744595.1 Pirellulales bacterium | reverse complement strand
AGCCGCCCCGAAACGGCCACCATCTCGGGATACGGTCGCCCCGCGAAGGCCTGATGAACAGCCGGACTGTGCCGAGCGTCGAAGCTGGCCGCCCGCTTGAAGAGCCGCCGCGTCACTCCGAAGAGGCCTGCCGCGAGCGGTTCCGCCGGGGTGCCGGAGGCGGCTGTCGAGAGCCACGCGGCGAATCCGTGGTCATCGGTGCGGACGAGTGCTCTCGCGTCGATTGCCGGTCGCACCAGCCAGACTGCCCGCTGGAGCATGGCCGTCGCCGCACGCACCGCATGGTGCCAGTAGACCTCGCTGAACATGACGTAGCGGGCGAAGACCATCAGTTCTGCTGCGGTCCGCCCCTTGGCGGTGATCGCAAGGGACTCCCCTCGCTCATCGACGCAAAGGCTCGAAAGCAGGCGGTCTTGGTCAAAGTGGCGACCATACGGGACTCCCGCATGCAGGCTGTCGCGAGCGAGGTAGTCCATTTTATCGACATCAATCGGTCCGGAGAGGAGCGAGCAGAGGAGCCGGCCGGCAGGGTCTGACGCGGTCCCTTCGACGAGATCAGCAATGCGGGCGGGGTCGAGTCGCCACTGCTCGCGAAGGATGGCGGCGAGTTCCCCGCTGGCAAGAATGCCGGGTAGGAGCGATTCGTGTGACGGGATCTCCGGCAGGCCCATGTCCTCGATCGGATGGCAGTAGGCCCAGTGGCCGACATCGTGGAGCAAGGCGGCGACGACGAAGGCGGCCGCATCCCGTTCGCTGACGACGTCTGTGAACCGCGGGTCGCCGCGGAGCCGGCGGAGGAATTCGAGCGCCAGTCGGTACACGCCCAAGGAGTGCTCAAGCCGCGTGTGCATGGCGCCGGGATAGACGAGCGACACGAGGCCGAGCTGGGAGATCCGGGCGAGCCCACGGAGTGGCGGTGTGTCGAGCAGAGCCCGTATCCGGGGCGTGAGGGGCACGGTATCGCCGGGCGGAATCCGAACGCCGTCACCGCCGGCATCGAGGGCGCCCAGTTCCGGCAGTCGGTCGATGGTCATGGCGACGAGTGGCCCCGGTCATGGTTTCACAGTGGTAGCAGACCTGCCATCCACCGCAGCAGCGCGCAGAACAGCACGTAGAACGAGTAGTGCGCGATGGCGTTTCCTTGGTCGAGATCGAAAGAGGCGAAAGCGGTCAACGCTCCTGCCGCGACGAACAGCGGACCGATATAGAACCATTGCCACATCTCCGCGGTCTGCTCAGCCGGAAGGATCCCGCGAAGCCCCCAGAGGGCCGCGTAGACGAAGGCGCAGATGGCGGCTCGCTTGGCAAACTCCATCCCCCTGAATGGTTCGAGCTCGCGGTTCCGCACCGCGGCGTACGCAAGTGTCACGCTCGGTATCGCGACGACGAAAGCACCGCCGAGCAGGAGCCACGGCGGGATCGTGGTGTCACCGTTCGATGCCGGAGGAAACTGCCATGGGAGCAGCCTCGCCACACCCAAGCAGACGATTGCTCCCGCAGCCGACATCACGAGAGCAGAAACCGTGACCGGTTTGTCTCGCCGCTTGATCGGTGCCGTGGGAGCTCGGCCCGTCGCTCCCGAGGACGCGACGGGGGCATCGGGCTCGTGGATCGTGACCGTTTGGGCAGCCGGCTTCGGTATTTTGATCGGTGCCTTGCACTTGGGGCATGGGCCAGTGCGACCTGCATACTGGTCGCTGACGCTGAACCTCGCCTTGCAACTGGGGCACACGACGGAGATTGGCATGGTGTGGCTCGGAAACCCCTGGTGGCCCCTCGGCTGTGAAGCGGGATTCAGGAAGTGTCAGAACCGGGCCGTCCCGCGTCAAGGGACGCGCCGATAGGCTACACTCGGCAGTCGGTAGGGTGGCCGCACAGGCCCAAGGCGGAGGCTATCGAGGGAGCCTGGTCAATGAGTGAAGACGACGATAAGACACGAATCCTGCGCGGCCGACCGGAGGATGAATTGCCCACGCGAATTCTCGCTGGCCGACCAGACGACGGGGACCGCACCAGAATTCTCTCCGGTGGGCAAGTCGTGGCGTCGCCGGATGAAGACGACGATCGGACGAGGATTCTGGGCTCGTCACCAGATCGACCGGCCCCGGCTGGAACGCCGGGTGATCGAATCGTTTTTCAGTGCCCGAACGGCCATCGCATCGTGGTCGGGAAACAGTTCGCCGGCAAGCGGGGCAAGTGCAACAAGTGTGGTGCGGACGTCCAGATTCCCATGGCATCCAAGGGCCCGACCATCCCCCCTCCCCCCCCTCCTCCGTTCGTCATCGGGCCGCCCGCGGATGAAGCAGACGAGGGGAGCCAGGAGGCGACCGAGGGTGACGAATCGCAGGCTCTGGGAGGGCCTCAGCTCGGCGACCTTTTTTCACTGCCTTCTGTCACCGACGACGAGGGGTCAGAGAAAGGTGCTGATCCGGGCGACGAGAAAGTCGAATGGAATTTCGACGTCGCGGCGATGGGCTCGGAAGATCGGGAGGAAGAAGCACCCGGCTGGGGCGGAGTCGGCGGGCCTTCCTTCGATATGGGCGAGGGCAACCCCACGGCGAGGCTCGTGGCGCGACTCTGGCACGAGCGGGAGCATGGCGGGATCATGGAATTGCACCTCGAGGGTGGCGCGATCCTCCTGCCGGAATGGTACGAATCAAAATGGTCAAAGGGCTCGCACGGGCTCTTTGCGAGCCAGGCGCCGGATGGATCGGTGACGCTCACGGCCGTCGCCTGGGAGTCGGTGCAGAAGGTGGTCGTCAGGCAGCTTGCCGCCGTGCCCGACGACATGTTCACCTGACGCACGTTCACCGGCCGCTCACTCCTCCTCGTCGATATCCCCTTCGGTGATCATCGAGAAGCCCTTAGAGGCCAGGGTTTCCATACCCATCTCGGTATTGTCCACCATGAGCGCGACCGCGGGCCGACCGTGCGGTCGGACGAGGATTGGGTAGGCCTGGATGATGTTCACCTCGGCCTGGAGGAGTGCGGTGCAAATCCGCAGGAGTGGCTGAGGGTCGTCTGGAAGCTCGACGCCAATCAGGTCACTTTCAATCAGCGCGAGCCCAGCCCGTTCGAGGATTTCCCTCGCATGTTCGGGATGGCTGAGCAGGAACCGGGCGAAGGCACACTCGCCGGCATCGCTGATCGAGAGCGCCACGATCCGGACCCGCGAGCCTTCGAAACGCCGGACGACCTCGAGCAACTGCCCGACCCGGTTTTCGAGAAAGACCGTGAACTGCCGAAGCGTCGGCCAGTTCCGACCACGTGCCGTCGCGAATCCGATACCACTTCCTTCACCGGCGTCTCCCAGGCTCACGTTTGTCTCTCCGCAAGGCTCTGGCGACGACAGCACAAGGTGTGCTGTTCTCATGGCGCCGAACGGCAGGATAGATTCTCGTCGTCTGGCCGGTCAATTGCGGCACGCCTCGAGGAGTTGCAGATGCCCCACGTACATGAGATGGAAATTCGCGTCCGTTACCAGGAAACCGACGGGCAGAGGCGGGTTCACCACGCGAATTTCCTGACCTATTTCGAGATGGGCCGCACCGAAATGCTCCGCTCCCATGGGTATTCCTACAAGGATTTCGAGGACGCGGGGCTGTTCATGGTGGTGAGCGAGGCCCGGTGCCACTACCACGCCCCGGCTGAATACGACGACCTGCTTCTCCTGCGAACCCGTGTCGAGAAGATCGGTGCGGCCCACTTCAAGCATGCTTACGAGGTGATCCGCGACACACGGATCCTTGTCACGGGATCGACGACAGTGGTCTGTGTCGATCCCAAGGGTCAGGTCAGGCGGTTGCCTGAGTGGATGACGGGCTGACGCCCTTCACGATCACTCCCCGATATCCTCGGCCCAGAGCCCTGGGTGCCGATCCATGAAGAGCTTCATGAGATCCAGGCACCGAGGCTCATCGAGCACCTCGAGCGAAACGCCCCGCGAGGCCAGCCATGCTTCCTCACCCATGAACGATCTGTTCTCCCCAATCACCACGCGCGGGATTCGATAGAGGGCAATGGCACCGCTGCACATCGGGCATGGGGAGAGCGTCGTGTAGATCGTGCACTCACGATAAAACGAGGCCGGTCGCCGACCTGTCCGTTCGAGGGCGTCCATCTCGCCGTGCAATATCGCGCTGCCCTGCTGCACCCGTCGGTTGTGTCCGCGGCCCACGATCTTTCCGTCATGCACGATCACCGACCCAATGGGGATGCCCCCCTCGGCCATCCCTGCCTCTGCCTCTTCGATCGCCGCGTCCATGAATGGGTCCATGCTCATTGGTCCTCTGAGGTGACTTGAAATCCTAGCGTTTTTGGTTGGAGCCGGTTTACACGTCAACTGTTGAAGGCAGTGTTCACGTCAACTGGCAGCTCGGGGTCGCCCGTGTCATGGCGCCGGACGTTCGCTGCGGCCCTCCAGGCCTCCGCTCACTCGACGAAAACGAGCCTCCGCCATCGTAGCTACGGCTCGTTTTCCACGCCGGCTCCACGACACGGGCAACCCCGAGCGATTAGCCCGTCGAGCTGGTCCGAGTACGACAGCCAGGGTTTGTCGAAAGACGGCTTGTTTTGGGCGAGCCGGGATGCGTCCGGCCCGAGAGTCGATACGATCATGGCGTTCTGGGATCGATGCCGTAGGCCTTGATTTCGGCCCCAGGACCACGGGATCCAGTCGCCTCGGAAATCCCCTGCGCGGCAGGAGGGCTTACGGGCTCCGATGCGCCGCTGAAGGTCACCAACAAAACGGAGCACTGATGGCGAATAGTGACGACAACACCAGCGACCTGAGCTACGCCGACACCCTTTGGAAAGCCGCCGACGCCCTCCGCGGGCAGGTGGATGCTGCCGAATACAAACACGTCGTCCTCGGCCTGCTCTTCCTCAAGTACATCTCCGACAGCTTTCAGTCCCGCCGCGACGAACTGGAGGCTGAACTGACCAAGGACGGCATCACGGGCAAGCAACTGGAATCGCTCCTCGAATCCCGCGACGAATACACCGCCGAGCGAGTCTTCTGGGTGCCGCCCGAGTCCCGCTGGCCCAACCTCCAGAACCAGGCCACCCGGCCCGACATTGCCACGCTCATCGACGACGCCATTCTTGCTGTTGAGCGTGACAACCCAAATCTCAAGTCCAAACTCCCGCGCGACTACGCCCGTCGCGGCATCGAGCCGATCAAGATGAAGGGGCTGATCGACCTCATCGCGGGCATCGGCTTCAAGGGGACTCGCGACAAAGCCCGCGACACGCTCGGCCGGGTCTACGAATACTTTCTGGGCAAGTTCGCTGCCGCTGAAGGCAAGCGTGGTGGTGAGTTCTACACCCCGCGGTCCGTGGTACGTGTGCTGGTCGAAATGCTCGAGCCCTACGCCGGCCGCGTCTACGACCCCGCGTGCGGCTCGGGCGGCATGTTCGTGCAGTCCGAAAAGTTCGTCGAGGCCCACGGCGGCAACAAGTCTGACGTCTCCATCTTCGGGCAGGAATCCAACCCGACGACCTGGCGACTGGCACACATGAACCTCGCCATTCACGGCATCGAGGCGAATCTCGGCCCGGCCGCCGCCGACACCTTCCTCCGCCCGCACCACCCCGACCTCAAGGCAGACTTCGTCCTCGCCAACCCCTATTTCAACGATAGCGAATGGTCAGGCGAACTTCTCCGTGGCGACAAACGCTGGGTCTTCGGCGACCCGCCCGTCGGCAACGCCAACTACGCCTGGATTCAGCACTTCATCCACCACCTCGCCTATCCCAATGGCCAGGGCGGCGGCGTGGCCGGGTTCGTCATGGCCAACGGCTCGCTCTCCAGCAACACCGGCGGCGAGGGGGACATCCGCCGCAAGATCGTCGAGGCCGACCTCGTCGATTGCATCGTCGCCATGCCCCCGCAGCTCTTCTTCACCACCGGAATTCCGGTGTGCCTCTGGTTCCTCACCCGTGACAAGACCGGCAAGAACATTCGCAAGGGCTCCCCCAACCGCCCCGCCGGACGCAAAGGCGAAACGCTCTTCATCGACGCTCGCAAACTCGGCACGCTCCAGACCCGCACGCTCCGGGTCCTCTCCGGCCTCGAAGAGGCCGAGTGCGTGCCGGGCACCAGCGACCCCCTCCCCGGCAGCGACATCGGCCGCATCGTCTACGCCTACCGCTTGTGGCGTGGCGAGCCGAAGCCCGCGTGGTGGAAGAAGAAGGAGCACGGCGAGTGGACCTTCACCGCGACGCCCGGCTTCGCGAAGCCAGCTACGATCGAAGAGATCGCCAAACACGGCCACGTCCTCACCCCCGGCCGCTACGTCGGTGCCGAAGACATCGAAGAAGACGCCGAACCCTTCGCCGAGAAATACCCACGACTCGTGGCGGAGGTG
This sequence comes from Pirellulales bacterium, assembly GCA_041744595.1. Classification (GTDB taxonomy): domain Bacteria; phylum Planctomycetota; class Planctomycetia; order Pirellulales; family UBA1268; genus QWPN01. Next base: position 16,176 of record JBGTKO010000261.1, on the reverse strand, counting down.
GAGGAGTGTTTGGCGGAGGGAGAACGGCTTGCCTCGATCATTCGTGAGAAGCTAAGCCTCGTTACGGAAGATGGAGCATGAGCGCATGGAGATCTCACTCCTAGAACTTGCTCCGCCGACGTGGACACGCACGACGCTTGGTGAGATCGTCGCAGGCGGTGGCGGGAGCATTCAGACCGGACCGTTTGGTAGCCAGTTGCACGCGTCGGATTACGTGCCCGAGGGTGTTCCCTCGATTATGCCCGTCAACATCGGTAAGAACCGCCTGATTCGAGACGGAATCGCGTGCATCAGGGAGTCGGACGCTCAACGTCTTTCGAAGCATATCGTTCGAAAGGGCGACATCATCTACAGTCGGCGTGGAGACGTTGAACGGCGAGCGATTGTCCGCGAGTCTGAAGACGGCTGGTTTTGCGGAACAGGCTGCCTGAAGGTTCGATTGGGGCAGGGTGTGATCGTCCCTGAGTTCGCTGCGTTCTATCTCGGACATCCCGAAGTTCGCTCATGGATCGTGCGGCACGCCGTCGGCATCACGATGCCGAACCTCAACACGTCGATCATGAAGGCGGTGCCGTTTCTGCTGCCGCCGTTGGATGAGCAGCAGGCGATTTCCGAGACATTGCAGTCCCTCGACGACAAGATCGAGCAGAATCGTCGAACGGGGGCGAAGTTGGAGGCGTTGGCGCGGGCGGTGTTCAAGGCGTGGTTCGTGGACTTCGAGCCGGTGAAGGCCAAGGCCGCCGGCGCGACCGCCTTCCCCGGAATGCCCCCCGAAACCTTCGCCGCCCTCCCCACTCGCCTCACTGACTCCGAACTCGGGCCTGTACCGGATGGTTGGACGCATCTGCCGCTCGGTGATCTGGTCACCCTCCAGAGGGGAAAGACTTACAAGAGTGCTTTGAAGGGCATGCCGGGGCCGTACCTCCTCGGCCTCGGGGCGATCAAACGCAATGGCGGATTCAAAGGTGACTCGCTCACCACTTACGGTGGTGATTCGCCAGATAATCTCCTGGTAAGGCCCGGCGACCTGTACGCCTCCTTGAAGGATGTCACGCAATCGGCAGACCTGCTTGGTGCTGTCGCGCGTGTGCCCCCTGATTTCGGCATCGGACGCCTCACCCAAGACACCGTGCGGCTCGTCCCCAAGACCCCATTTCCCGAAAATTTGACGTACCAACAACTCCAAACACCGGCATACCGCGAGTACTGCCGCGGATGCGCGACCGGAACGACGAACCTCGGGTTGAGCCGCGACGACTTTTTGGCGTATCCGATCATCATGCCGGCATCGCCGATCGCATCCGCGTATGAGCATTTCGCCGAGGCAATCATGCACTCACAGGCCCATCAGAGAACCGAATCCGCGAAGCTCGCAGCCCTCCGCGACTACCTCTTACCGCGTCTGTTGAGCGGTCGCGTGCGGGTGCGCGAAGCGGGCGAAACAAGTCGGAGGGGTGAATAGATGGCGAAGGCCTCCAGAATGCCTCCCGCGAAGAAGGCCAAGGCAAAATCGAAGAAACCCACCGATCGTCCTGTGCTGTCGATGACCGCGAAACAGGCGAGAGCGTTCTTCCTCAAGCCTGAAAGCTACTGCCGCATCGAGTTTCCCCCGTACTTCGATTTCGGCCGCGTTCTGCGCTCTGTCGCCGATTTCATCCGCCGCACGCCGCTTTCCTCCGCGTCCGAAAAGCCTCAAAATCACGAGGTCGTGAATTACACGATCTACTCAAATTGATGGCCAAAAAAAGGTTTGACGTTCGTGAGTTGATGGAACTGGCCGTGCAAGTCATGCGCGACTCGGTCAGCGAACATCGCGCCGACAGCAAGGCCAGTCCGTTGGTGGGCGCGGTGCTCTGGCGGCCAGACGGGTCGGTCACAACGGCCTGCCGAGGCGAACTGCGGGACGGTGACCATGCGGAGTTCACGCTGCTCGAACGAAAGCACCGCAGCGAGCGGGTGGACGACGGGGTGTTGTTCGCCACGCTGGAGCCGTGCGCACCAGGTGCGCGCAAAGAGCCAAAACGGAGTTGCGCCGAGCGGATTGTGCTGGGTCGGATCAAACGTGTGTATGTGGGGATTGCAGATCCCGATCCGACGGTGGACCGCAAGGGAATCAAGTATCTGCAGGACCACGGCGTTGACGTGCAGATGTTCGACCGGGATCTGCAGGAGCAGATTCAGGAGGTGAATCGCGAGTTTATCGATCAAGCACTGGAGCGTGCTGCCGCGACGCCAGAGGAGAAGCGGGTCGTGGTGACGTTGTCGTCGCTGGAAGCGGCTCGGGCTGCGGTCGATGTCGGCGATTTCGCAGAGGACGCGTTGGAGGAGTATCGGAAGGCATTGAAGGCGACCGACGCCATACGTTCCGAAGGGTTTTCGCGGCGACTTCTCCAACAGGGTTTGATGGCTGAGCAGAACGGCATCCTGACGCCAACCGGGTTCGGCACGCTCTTGTTCGGTCGAGCGCCACGGGACATCATGCCTCAGGCGGGGCTGCTGGCGACGATCCATTATCCGGGCGGAAGTGAGGAAACGAGGGACTTTGACGGACCGCTCATCAAAGTGCCGGAAGAACTGGAGCAGTGGCTGAGGGACAAACTGCCGAACGTGATCGACCGCTCCCGGATGCAGCGGCGCGAGGTGCCGCCGGTTCCATTTGCGGTGATTCGCGAGGGCGTGGTCAACGCGCTGGTGCATCGCGATTACGGTGTCGCGGGTGCGAAGTGTCAGGTGATCGTGACCCCCGACTCGATCAAGATCATGAGTCCGGGGGAGCCGCTGAGTCCGATCACGTTAGTGCAACTCAACCGCTTTGCCGCCCCGATGCTCAGCCGCAACCCACCGTTGCATTATGCGTTTGCGAAGTTGGAGTTGGCGGAAGAGCGCGGATTGGGGATGAGAACTCTGAGAGACGTTCCTCAAAGCCAAGGACTGCCTCGCCCGCGTTATTCGATGGAGCCTCCGTACCTGGTGCTGACGATTCCGCTGTCAACAACTGGCACACTTCCATCAGAGGTCTTGGATCAATTTAATGCGGAAGAGCAGCGAGGTTGGGCATGGGTGGCGCAGCATGAGACGGTCACCAGCAAGCAGTACTCGCAGGAGCTGGCAGTGGACCAGAGGACGGCCAAGCGGCACCTCAAGAAGTTCGTCGACCTTGGATTGCTCCGGTCGGTGGGATCGGGCCCCGCAACTCGGTATGAGAGAGCATGAGCCGCTATCGGGACCGAAAACGAGACGCTGTGTCCCGATTTTGCACTCTGCGGAGGCGTCTTTGCTATATCGGGACAGAAATCGGGACATTGTGTCCCGATCCGACCTCATTTAAGCGATCCGCCATCACGGGGCGACAGTCGATCATAGAGTCATACGTGGCAACACTTTGCTTGTTTAAGCGTGAACGGAGATGGCCCTGAGCGTGACAGAATTCCTCGTTGAAGACACCGCTGTCGCGCAATTCGGCTCATCCGGCGGGCGAATGCTTCGCGGTGGCGAGCTCGACATTGCCGGTGAGCGATCGGGTGCTGCCTCGGTCGTGCTTTATGGTCTCGCGCGGACTGCCATTCGCACCCTCAGCCCGCACCTGCCCGACGCAACGATCGACGCCGTCTGCGGGTCGCTCTCCAGGCCACCGCATCCCACGCTGATTGAGAACAACCGCCACTTCCACGCCCTGCTGACCGATGGCGTGCCAGTGGAATACAAAGACAGCAAGACCGGCGAGATGCGTGGTGGGCGGGCGCGGATCATCGACTTCGACAACCCGGCGAACAACGACTTCCTCGTCGTGCGGCAGCTCACGGTGCAAGGACCGAGCGGGAAGACGATTCGGCCGGACCTGATCCTGTACGTCAACGGGCTGCCGCTGGTCGTGATCGAGCTCAAGGACCCTGCCAACGCAGCCGCGACACTCGACATGGCGATCGATCAACTCGGTCGCTACAAGACGGTCGCACCAGACCTGTTCGTGCCCAACCTCCTGCTGGTCGTCAGTGACGGGTTGCTGACACGTGTGGGCAGCATCACGAGCGGGCGGCAACGCTTCACGCCGTGGCGACCGGAGAACGGCGGCGAGCCCACGCTCGAGGCGTTGATTCGGGAATTGCTCAACCCCGCGGCGCTGCTGGACTATTTGCGGTCTTGTGTGGCGTTCGAGGAAGACGAGCGCGGAAACATCGTCAAGAAGGTGGCGGGGTATCACCAGTTCCGTGCGGTGCGCAAAACGCGGGCGCAGGTGATCTCGCAGCAAGCCAAGCCCGCGGCCACCGAAGCGACGTGTCAGGGCAGGCCTGGAGGCGTGGTCTGGCATACGCAAGGATCAGGAAAAAGCCTGACGATGCTGATGCTTGCCGGCACGCTCGTACGGGCGGCGGAGATGGCCAACCCGACGCTGGTGATCGTCACGGACCGCAACGACCTGGACGATCAGCTCTTCGACACCTTCGCCATGGGCCGCGATCTGCTGCGGCAACTGCCGGTGCAGGCGGACAGCCGGGAGCATCTTCGGCAACTGCTCGACAGGGCATCCGGCGGCGTGGTCTTCACGACCATCCACAAGTTCACCGAATCCCACGGCCGGATCAGCGAGCGATCGAACGTGGTGGTGATGGCGGACGAAGCCCACCGCAGCCAGTACGGGTTCGTCGATGGCGGTGCGAAGTGGATGCGCGATGCGCTGCCCAATGCCACGTTCGTCGGCTTCACGGGCACGCCGCTGATGGCCGGTGACCGGATCACACGGCACGTCTTCGGCGACTACGCCGACGTCTACGACATTCGGCAAGCGGTGGCCGACGGCGCGACAGTGCCGATCTACTACGAGCCGCGGATCGTGAAGCTCACCATCGATGAGGCCGGTGCCCAGAAAGCGGAGGCAGCCATCGCCGAGGCCGCGAAAGCGGATGAGAACGGCGAGGAGGCGGCGGAGAACATCCACATCCCGATCGAGGAGTTGTACGGCGCGCCCGAGCGATTGGAGCGAGTCGCAAAATTCCTCGTGGAGCATTGGGAACAGCGACGTAGCGCGATGGAAGGCAAGGCGATGGTCGTGACGATGAGCCGTGGCATCGCCGCACGGCTGCATGGCGAAATCGCGAAGCTGCGTCCGGCGTGGGTGGATGGCGACGACGACAAGGGCGTGCTCAAAGTCATTATGACCGGCTCGCCCGACGATCCCGAGCACATCGCCCGGCACGTTCGGAGCAAGGCCCAGCGAAAGGCGTTGGCGGCGCGATTCAAAGACCCAGCCGACGATTTCCGCGTCGCGATTGTGGTGGATATGTGGCTGACGGGTTTTGACGTGCCATGTGCTCACACGATGTATCTCGACAAGCCGCTCGCCGGTCACAACCTGATGCAGGCGATCGCAAGGGTGAACCGCGTGTATGGCGAAAAGCCCGGCGGGCTGATCGTCGATCTGATCGGCCTGGCCGACCCGCTCGCGGATGCCCTGAAGACCTACGCCAACGCGACGGGAGAAAGCGAGAAGCCGATCAAGGAACTTCAGGACGAAGCGATCCCGGCGATGCGGTCTGCCTTCGAGCAATTGCAGAGTTTCTTTCACGGCTTCGACTACTCGCCCGCGCTCGGCGCGGACCCGGCAGACGTGCTCAGGGTGTATTTGGGGGGAATCGACCATGTGCTCGACGTCGGGCAGAACGTGGGCGAGGAAACGGGCTGGAAGCGGTTCCGAGGAATGGTGAAGCGGCTCTCAACCGCGTTCGCACTGTGCGTGCCGCGTGAGGAAACAAAGGCGATCACGCCGCATCTAGCGTTTTTCCAGCGGATAGCAGCGATGATCCGCAAACGGCTGGCCGACGATGCCGGGCCGACGGCGGGCGCGGGCGGATCGCAAGACATCGATGCCGCCGTGAGGCAAGTCATCGGCGACGCCGTGGACGCGGGGGAGGTGATCGACCTTTTCGCCGCGGCGGGTTTGGACGCCGCACGCCTCGACATCCTCAGCGAGGATTTTCTCAATCGAGTCAGTGCCCTGGAGCAGAAGAATCTGGCGCTCGAGACGCTGAGAAAACTGCTCACCGACCAAATCAAGATCAGCGAGCGGACGAATCTCGTGCAGGCCCAAAAGTTTCGCGAGGCGCTCGAGAAAGCGATGCTCGGGTACACGAACAAGCAGATCACCACCGCGGAAATGATCGCCAAGCTACTGGAGCTGGCGAAGTGGGTCCGGGACGCGAAGAAACACGGCGATGACCTCGGATTGAGCATCGAGGAGACTGCCTTCTACGACGCCCTCGCCGAGAACGGCTCAGCCAAGGAAATCATGCAGTCGAAGCAGCTCCGCCTGATGGCCCGCGAACTCGCCGAGATGGTCAAGAAGATGCCCAAGCTCGACTGGACGCAGCGAGAATCCGTCCGGGCAGACCTGCGCCGCAAAGTCCGGCGGCTACTCGCGATGTACGGGTATCCGCCCGATCTGTCTGAAGACGCAACACAGCTTGTCCTCAAGCAGGCGGAGCTATCGACGGAATACGCCGAGTGACGCCGCCCTGCCTCTGATCCTCCTTTGTGGTTGTGCGGTTCGTCTGGATGATCCTACCGTCTTGCCGACGCAGGTCAGGTAACGCCAACTGGTAGCTCGGGGTTGCCCGAGCCGGATGCCGCATTGCAGGCACGAACACGCGGCGATCCAACCGCTTGCGAATCCGTGAGCGCCCCGTTCACTCAGGCGCTCCACCACGCAAAGCGCCCGAACCACGCGAGCCTGGAGGTGCGAGCGGCGGCTGGAGGGCCGCCAAGCTCGTCGGGGCCATGGATGGCCCGACGAGCGTAAGAATGGGCGGCGAGGGACTCGAACCCCCAACCCCCTCGGTGTAAGCGAGGTGCTCTGACCAATTGAGCTAGCCGCCCTCAGCAGGCTGTGGCACCGGTTTTGGCGGCGGTACGACAACCCGGACTCCCAGTTCTGCAAGCTGTTTTTGTGCGACTGATGCCGGAGCTCCCGTCATCAAGTCGCTCGCCTTCTGCGTCTTCGGGAAGGCGATCACGTCACGGATGCTGTCGAGGCCGCCGAAGAGCATGACCCAGCGGTCGATGCCCAACGCGATGCCGCCGTGCGGCGGGGCGCCACTCCCGAGTGCATCAAGGAGGAACCCAAAGCGATCGCGTGCCGTCGCCGTGTCGATGCCGAGCAGGGAAAACACCCGCGACTGTGTGGCCGAGTCATGGATGCGGATCGTGCCGCCACCCGCCTCGGATCCGTTGATGACGAGGTCGTAGGCGATGGCTCGGCAGGCGGCCGGGTCGGTGTCGAGAAGCGGGATATCTTCCGGCCGGGGCGCGGTGAACGGGTGGTGCATGGCCGCCCAGCCGCCGGTTTCGTTGTCACGGGCAAACATCGGGAAATCGACGACCCACGAGAAGTGCATGGCCGACGGATCGAACAACTCGAGCTGGGTGCCGAGACGCTTTCGAAGCGTATGCAGCGCCTTGCAGGTGACTTCGAAGGAGTCGGCCACGATGAGCGCCAGGTCACCCGGCTCACAGCCGAGTCGCTCCTTCACACGGTCAGCGATGGTCGAGAGATTCTTGGCCACCGGGCCGCTCCACGAGCCATCGGGCTCGCACTTGAGCCAGACGAGTCCCTTGGCGCCAGCCTCGACGGCCACGGCCGTCAGCTCGTCGAGGTCCTTGCGGGAGAATTTCCCAGCGGCGCCAGGCACGCGAATACCTCGGACTCGGCCACCACTCTCGGCAGCTCCTCGGAACACTCGGAAATCACTTTCCGCAGCGAGCGGTGTGAGGTCGATGATCTCGAGGCCAAACCGAAGGTCTGGGGCGTCGTGCCCAAACCGCTCCATGCACTCGGCATACGTGAGCCGTGGGAGGGGAAGCCGCACGTCGAGCCCGAGAATCTCGCTCCCCGTTCGCCGAACGAGCCCCTCGATCACACCAATGATGTCGTCGGCCCCGACAAACGACATTTCGACGTCGAGCTGCGTGAACTCGGGCTGCCGGTCGGCCCGAAGGTCTTCGTCGCGGAAACACTTCGCCACCTGCACGTATCGGTCGAAGCCGGCGATCATGAGCAACTGCTTGTAGAGCTGCGGCGATTGCGGCAGGGCGAAGAACGAACCATGCTCGAGGCGGCTTGGCACGAGGAAGTCACGGGCCCCCTCGGGCGTGCTCTTGCCGAGCATCGGCGTCTCGACGTCGATGAAGCCCAGCTCGTCAAAATGATCCCGCATGATCTTTACGATCCGGCTGCGGAGCAGGAGATTCTCCTGCATCGCGGGCCGCCTCAGATCGAGCCAGCGATTGGTCAGCCGCACCTCCTCGCCCGGTAGGTCAGTTGCACCGGGTTGGAAGACCGGCGTCGCCGCCTCGTTAAGAACATCGATCGAGGTGCAGACCAGCTCAATTCCACCCGTCGCGAGCTTCGGATTCGTCGTTCCCTCGGGGCGTGCGGCGACTTCACCCGTGGCCTTGATCACCCACTCGGAGCGGGCTGCCCGTGCGGCCGCGAGCGTCGCGGCGGATGCATCAGGACCGATGACGACCTGGGTGCGGCCCCAGCGGTCACGGAGGTCGATAAAGATGACGCCCTTGTGGTCACGGACGCGATCGACCCAGCCGCACAGCGTGACCTGGCTTCCGACATGGTCAGGACGCAATTCACCGCAGGTATGAGTTCTGAGCACTGGCCCACGGCCCTAGGATTGGTTGTCGTTGTCAAGGATTGCCGTGAGCATCAGGCACACGGTCAACAAGATCGTCAGGGCCGTCATAATGGGAAACCCCAGGAGTCCGAGCCAGCGGAGCTTGCCAGGGCCCACCACGACTCTGGCCTTCCTCTCGTCCTCGCCGTCCCGTTGAACGGTGATGATGACCGGCTCTCCCTCGACGAGCTGGTCGAGAACGGCGACCGTCGCTGGCTTCCCATCGACCCGCGGCTGATCGGACGACACCGATTTTTCACTTTCAGCGCGGCGGATGGCGACGAGGGCATCACCGACTTGGATGCCACCCTTGGCGGCTGGTCCGTCGTCCTTGACCCATTCCACCTGACGACCATTTTCGTCGAGTATCATGCCGAGGTCGCCAGAAAACAGAGGACGCGACCAGTAGAGCAGGGCGATGGTCAGGACCATCAGCACGAGCGAAATCCCGAGAACACTCCACCCGAGGATCCGTTTGAGCATCGCCGCTTACCTCACCACCCGCTCGCCCGCCACAAGCTGCCGCTGGCGGGTCCGGCACTCTGCATCGAAGGCAAGCTCCAACTGCTGGTCCGCATCGCCGTCGGGGGAGAGCTCGCGGAAAAGGAGGCTCGGCTGGATGTCGTGATTGTGTTGGTATTTGTTGCTCGCGTATTCCGTGATCTCGCCAGCAATCTGATGGAAGAAGATCTGGCAGATCGGAACACCTGGGTAAATCTTCACCGGCTGGACGGCAAACATCTCGAGCGTCCAGTACCCCGAGAAGCCGACGTCTCCAAAACCGGCCGTCACGTGAACGAACAGGCCGAGCCGACCAATCGAACTTCGTCCCTCGATCATCGGAACAAGGTTGTGGGTCTCGGTCCGCTCGACGGTGCGGCCGAGGTAGAGCTGGTTGGGGGTGAGGACGAGACCATCGGGCGGGATCGTGATCCGCTCCACCCGGTTGCTCTTTCGCATGTCGAGCACGACCTCTTCATAGACGAGCAGTTCGTCGTGGAGCGAGAGGTTATAGCTGTTGGGGTTCAGCCGTTCGTCGTCAAAGGGGTCGATGATGATGTTGCGGCCGAGCTGGCGGTGAATCTCGTGACCAGAGAGGATCATGACCGGCTTCCGTGCGGTGGCGGCATGCAGACGTGGCGATCTCGAAGAGTGTACGCGGGCTCGCTCAGAAGTGACAGTCGCCGTTCGTAAACAGGCTTTATCGAGTGCTGCCGCACGATGCGGAGATCAAGGGGAACAAGGCCGGGGAGGGCTTTTTCACCGGAATCTAGCCGAGGCCCTTCTTCGGGCAGAGAGCCTCGAGCGGACAGCCTGCACACTGCGGCTTGCGAGCCGTGCAGACCGTGCGGCCAAGCTCGATGAGCCGGTGGCTGAACGCGATCCAATGCTCCTGGGGAAGAATCGCGACGAGGTCCCGTTCGGCCCGCACCGCGTCGGTGTGCCGCGTCAGTCCGAGCCGACGGGATATCCTTCCCACGTGCGTATCGACCACCACACCGACGGCCTTGCCGAAGGCGGTTCCCAGGACGACATTGGCCGTCTTCCGACCGACGCCGGGCAGGCGAACAAGCTCGTCGAGGGTCTGCGGCACCTCGCCCCCATGCCTGTCCACGAGCCCCTGGCAGCAGCCCTGGATGCTCTTGGCCTTGGCACGAAAAAACCCGGTACTGCGAATTGCCTCTTCAACGGCGGTTCGGTCAGCAGTCGCGAGCTTCGCGGGCGTAGGCCACCGACGAAAAAGCGGCCCCGTCACCATGTTGACCCGCCGGTCGGTGCACTGGGCCGACAGGATCGTCGCGATGAGCAGCTCGAACGGCGAACGAAAGTGGAGCGAGCAGACCGCGTCGGGGTACGCTCGAGCGAGACAATCGCAGATCCGCATGGCTCGGTCCCGTCGGGAAGCAGCCGTTTCGCGGCCTAACGCCGGGTCCCTCGCCTGCCCCCTTCTTGTCTCAGTGCTACGATTCATCGGTTGTGTTGCAGACAGGAACCATCATGACGACCGACTCGGCTGATTCCGACTACGAGCCGCTGTACCTGGCTGGCATCGTTCACTTCAACGCCTGCGACTACTTCGAGAGTCACGAGGTCTGGGAGGAGCTTTGGACAGAGTATCGGGGGCCGTCGAGAAAGTTTTACCAGGGCCTCATCCAGGCTGCGGTGGCACTCTACCATTTCGGCAATGGCAACCTCCGCGGCGCCCGGAAGCTCCACACGAGCGTGCATGGCTACCTCGAGCCGTATGCCCCGCATCATCTCGGCCTCGACATCGATGGATTTCTGAAGGGCTTTGATACCTGCCTCGCCGAGGTCGTTTCGGATACCGAAGACCGGCGTGAGATTCCGCTCGATCCGGAGTTGCTTCCGGAGATTCACCTCGATCCGCCACCGGCCGAGCCGACAGCCTGACACCGAGCTCCTTTTCCATGGCAGACATACCCGACGAGCCACTCGCCTTTTCACCGGACCAGTTTTCAGGGCTGGCGCGGGTTTTTCCCCTCCCCAACCTCGTCATGTTTCCGCACGTGATGCAGGCCCTCCACATCTTCGAGCCTCGCTACCGAGCCCTCTTCGAAGAGGCCATCGAGGACGACCGCCTCGTCGCCCTGGGATCGCTCGCGACTGGCTGGGAAGGAGACTATGAAGGCAGGCCGCCACTGCGATCCACTGCCTGTCTCTGCCGGATTGCCACGCACCAAAAGACCGATCAGGGCACTTACAACGTGCTCGTTCTCGGCGTACGCAGACTCAGGCTCGTCCGCGAACTGCCCCCCAAGAAACTCTTCCGCGTGGTGGAGTCTGAGCTGCTCGACGATGTCGAGCCAGACGACGCTCCCCCCGGCGCCGCGGCTGCGCTCCAAAAGCGGCTCCTGTCCGCCTTCAAGCAGGCCATGCCCCGCATCCCGAACGCCTACGAACAGCTCGATCAACTCCTTGGCAGTCAGATCACGCTCGGCATGCTCGCCGACATCGTGTCGTACACGATTGACCTCGACCTCGAGACCAAGGCCCGTTTGCTCGCCCAGTGTGATGTCTTCCAACGCACGACGATTCTTCTCGATGCGATCGCGGCCCGCGCCCAAGCCGGCCCCCGCCGCCCGTTTCCACCAGATTTCAGCCCGAACTGATCTTTCAAACCGGCGGGCCATTCTTGGCCCCAATGCCACAAGAGTTCGGATTTTTTGGGTAAAGCCGAAAGGCATTGTGAGCGCCGACACGTGCCTGCCCCACGGGAGCGATGCGCGGGATCCTTGCACCGCGATGCAACGTCACGAGCCAAGCGTCTTGACAGATGCGCTCCCATGAGCCACGCTCCCGCTCCGAATTGGCCAGGAATGGTTCACGGACGAAGAACGACGCTCGAAAGGCAATCGTGTCATGCCAGAACCCACGCCAGAACAATGGTTCGTTGCCCGGGATGGCAACCAACAGGGGCCGTTTTCGTCCGATGACCTGCGGCGCATGGTGGCTGCCGGGCAGCTCGCGCCGACGGATATGGTCTGGAAGGAAGGGCTGAAGGACTGGGCGCCGGCCTCCGCGCTGCGGGGTTTGTTCCCATCGGCCCAACCCAGGCTGACGCCCGCAACGCCAGCGGCAATCCCGCAGGCAAGAGAGTTGAATCCGTACGCGGCTCCCTCGGTGACTGTCTACCAGGACCCGCCATCGGCAGGCACCATCGAGTATGCCGAATACCTGCCACGCGTTGGTGCGTTCCTCCTCGACGGGCTGTTCTTGGGGCTCATGGGGTGTATCCCTGGGGGCATCATTCTGTTCGTTGTGGCCGCCGGTACTGCGGCGGCCGGGAACGATCCTGATGCGCAGGCCGGGATCGCGGTTCTCGGTCAGGTTTGTGCCCAGTTGATCAATATCATGATTGGGGTGGTCTACTACGTTCTTCTGGAGACATCGAGCAAGCAGGGGACGTGGGGCAAGCAGATCGTCGGTATCAAGGTGACCGATTTGGAAGGGAATCGAATCTCGGTCGGCAGGGCCATCGGCCGCTATTTTGCGAAGTTTCTGACCGGCTGCACGTGTGGTATCGGACTCCTGATGCCACTGTTCACCGAGAAGAAGCAGACCCTTCATGACATGATCGCAGGCTGCCTGGCCCTCAAGAAAACCTGAGCCCATTGGCACTCAGTGCCAAGGCCGGTTCGTCATTGAAACCCGCGGCCGATCCATGGCCGCAGCGGGGACGCCGGCATCGATTACACTCGGTCCCATGAGCGAAGCCTCTCCCCACCAAGTCGATCAGCCGCGGATTGAGCGGGCGGTTCGCGAAATCCTGGCCGCGGTTGGCGAAGACCCGGATCGCGAAGGACTTCTCGAGACGCCTGCCCGCGTGGGCCGCATGTATGCGGAGCTTTTCAGCGGGCTTGGCCAAGACCCGCGGATCCATCTCGGCAAGGCATTCGAAGAGAAATACGACGAGATTGTGCTCGTTCGCGACATCGCGTTCAACAGCGTCTGCGAGCATCACCTCTTGCCGTTCATGGGCAAGGCCCATGTCGGGTATCTCCCGAACGGTCGGGTGCTGGGGCTGAGCAAGCTCGCTCGTGTCGTCGAAACCCTCTCGCGTCGGCCGCAGGTTCAGGAACGGCTCACCGAACAGATCGCGACCTTGCTTGAAGAGGACCTCGGGGCCAAGGGTGTGGCCGTGGTCGTCGAGGCCACGCACACCTGCATGACGATTCGTGGCATCAAGAAGCCCGGAAGCATGTGTGTCACGTCGGCGATGAAGGGGATCTTTCGCGCCAACGTGTCGAGTCGGGCCGAGGTCATGTCACTCATCTATGGCCACCGGGCTGCCACGTAATCCTCTCGCGGGAGCGGCCCGCCAGAGCGGCTGGTTGATAGGGCGTTTTGCATGAACCTTCTGCTCGATTTTCTTTGCCGGTTCGGCTGGGGCATGGCGGCCGGGCTCGTGCTGACGCCTGCCTCAATGGTGCCCTCCGGCTTCTTTCGGGTGAATCTCCTCGTGGTCTTGGGGCTTGCGACTGGTGCGGCACTCGTGAGCAGAAGCCTCGCGGATAGCGATGCCGTCTGGATTCCTGCGACGGCAACCGCGGTCGTCGCGTGGGTCGGGAGCGTGGCATGGCTTGCGGAGAAAACGCGGGCGGGCATGTGGGCATGTGGTATCGCGGCGGTGCTCATGGCGGGGGCGACGTTCGCGACGGCCTTCGCTGAATCGGGCTCCGCGACGTGGACTTTAGGAGTCGCAGCCCTCGTGTCAGGGCTTGTCACCGGCCTTGCCGTCCATGCCATGCTTTTGGGGCACTGGTATCTCAATGCCCCCGGAATGCGGGTCGATGCGCTTCGACGAATGATTGATCTGGCGCTCGCCGCCTGGGCCATCCAGATGGTCATTTCTGTTGCTGGTCTGGCGAACGGGGCCGGTTATCCGCCAGGTCTTACCGAAACGGCCCTCGTGGCGCTCCGCTGGCTCGCCGGCCTCGCCGGCCTTCCGATACTCCTCATGATGGCCCGCAAGACGCTCGACATCCCCAACACCCAGAGCGCTACGGGTATCCTGTATGTAGCCTGCCTGGCGGCGATTCTGGGCGAACTGACATCTCAGTTGCTCCAGGCAGCGACCTGATCCGAATCCGACAATCCATGCGCATTACCTACGCCTGCCCCTCCTGCGACGCGACCGCCACCGATGCAGACGTCGAAACGGCCCGGTCGCTCGTGTGTTCTCGTTGCAACGCCGAGGTGAATATCCCTGCTGACGCCGTCGCATGGACGAATGCCGCCGGCGGGGGCGTCGAGCCGGGAAACGGAACCCCCGTGCTGCGGCGGTGCATGGTCTGTCCGAGCACGGAGCTCTTTGTGCGGAAGGATTTTCCACAGCGGCTCGGCGTGGCGATCGTGGTGGTCGGTTTCGCGGCCAGTTGCGTGACATGGGCCTGGCAAATGCTCGTGCCCACCTTTGCCATCCTGTTCGGGACGGCGCTGATCGATGTGGTGCTCTATCTCGTGATGCCTGAATGTCTCACCTGCTACCGCTGCGGCTCGCGGTACCGCGGTGCCGCCGGCACACACGGCGGTTTTGACCTCGAGACCCACGAGCGGCACCGTCAGCAGCGGATCCGTCTCGCGGAGGCGGTCGGGCGACGGGGCGGGTCTGCCGCCTCCACCGCGCCGTCATCATCGGGCTGAATAAAACCATGCATCCCGATCACGCACGCATCGAGGAAGACCTGCGGGGCGTCGTCTCGGGAGACGTGATCTGCGACGAAGTCGGCCGCTCACTCTATGCCACCGACGCAAGTCTTTTCGAGGAGTGGCCACTCGCGGTCGTGCGACCACGCTCTACCGACGACGTGGTGGCCACCGTCCGATGGGCCGCCGAACGGGGCGTGAGCATTCATCCACGAGGCGGTGGTACGAGCCTGTGTGGTGGGCCGCTCGGCCGTGGGATCGTGATCGACTGCTCGCGGTTCATGCGTCGCATACTCGGTGGCGTCGGCGACGCCGTGAGAGTGCAGCCCGGTGTCATCGGATTGCAACTCGACACGTATCTCGGACGCCGCCGCCGTTGCCTCGGTCCCGATCCTTCCAATGCTGCCTCGAGCACGATCGGTGGGATGATCGGACGCGATGCCTCGGGAAGCCGTTTCCTCACGCGGGGCTCGATCCGCGACCGGATCACCGCGGCTGAAGTCGTGCTTGGCGATGGCGCGGTGGTGCAGTTGTCGGCTGTTTCGGCGACTCGCCCGGAGCCCGAGCCGTCGATTGGGCATGGGATCTCCGCGACGACCGCGGTGGACCGAACCATGGCCCTCGCGATGGGCCTCGCCGGAATCCTCGAGAGCAACCGTGACGTCATCGCCCGCGGGCAACCTGCGACGCGAGCTCGGCATGGCGGGTACCGCCTCCACGACCTTCAGAAAAACGGGCTTGTCGATCTGCCTCGGCTCATGGGCGGGGCGGAAGGGACGCTCGGGATCGTCACGGCTGTCACGCTCGACAGCATTCCGCTCGATGCGGCGTCGGCAGTGGGCCTTCTCCTTTTCGATTCGCTCGAGTCAGCGGCTGCTGCGGCGCTGCGTTTGATCGCCCTGGGCCCAAGCGCTTGTGACATGCTTGATCGTCGTCACCTGGCGCTTGCTCGCGGAACACGGCCGGCTTTCGACCTGCTCATTCCGCAGGTGGCCGAGGCCGGGCTGCTCATCGAATTCTCCGCCGATGAGCCCGCCGACTGTAACGCCCGCCTCGAACAGGCGCTCGCCTCGATGCCGCGTGGCCGGCGAGGCTGCATGGACGTGCGCCGCGCTGAGGATGCCCACGACGCGGCGTTCTTCTGGGAGCTTTCCAGGAGCGTGGTATCGACGCTTCATGGCGTGCGAGCGGCGGTGCGGCCAGTGCCGTTCATTGAAGACATTGTTGTTCCTCCAGCGGCGCTTCCCGACTTTCTTCGCCGGCTTCAGTCAGTGCTCCAGCGGCTCAATCGCACAGCGATGATTTTCAGCCACGCCGGTCACGGGCAGTT
>JBGTKO010000260.1:0-2108 GCA_041744595.1 Pirellulales bacterium | reverse complement strand
ATCTTGGCCGTGCGCGCTGCGCGAGGCTCGGCATCGCAGCCGAAGATGCAGTGCCACGCAAGGCGACCGACGCGGGTGTCAATCGGCTTGTTGTCGTCGCCTGACGGGAGAAGCTCTTCGTTCCGCTTGGCGAATGCGTCGTCGATCAGCTTTTCCTCGTCCTCGATGGGAAGCCCCTTCGCCTCGATGTCTGCCTGAACCTTGTCCTTCTGCTTCTGTACGTCGGCCGAGATGCGCTCACGCACATGCTCGAATGCGCGGATCAGGAAGCCGCCCGAGCCAGCGGCAGGATCGGCGATCAACTCGCCCTCCTGCGGGTCGAGCATGCTGACCATGAAGTCCACGACCGGACGCGGGGTGAAGAACTGCCCGAGCTCACCACGGAAGGTGTTGCCGAGGAATTTCTCGAACGCGAGGCCCTTTATGTCGTCGCCCGTCTTCGACAGGTCGAACCGCTCCAGCTCTTTCACGATGCGACGGAAGGTTTCCTCGGAAATCTCCAGCCGGTCGGTTGCGGAGAACAGGTCGTCGGCCTTGTAATAATCCTTGGTCCGATCAAACAAACCGTCGTGAACGGCCGGGTCCGTGGACAGTCGTGTAGATGCGCGCCGGTCGAGGAAATCGACGGTGAAGGTGCCATGCAGACCTGAACGCTCGACATACATCTTCACGAACAGGATCTTGGAAATCGTGTCGAAGGCTCGGCCCGGGTCCATCTTGTGGACGTCGCGCAGGATCGAGTGGCACTTGAACAGAAGGTCTTGGAATTCCTTGCGGTTGAACACCCGCAGCTTGCTGCGGATTTCCTCGATCCTCTTGGCGTCGCCCCAGTCGGAGGCCTTGGCGATCTCGTTGATCTGCACGAAGTCTCCGGGCGCGCCGGGCACGAGCTTGAAGACGGCGGTGAAGCGGTTGTTTGTGGCGATGAAAAATTCCGCGCCGGCCGACCGGGTGTAGCTCTCGCCCTGATAGTAGTCGCGGAGGTTGATCTCGACGCTTTCGGCCTTGCATTCGATGACCAGCACGGGTGAGACGCCCGGCCCGGCCGCCGCCTTGGCTGGCGTCTCCCAGATCACGATGTCGGCGCGGGCGCTGCGGCTGCCCGAGATCATCCGCATTTCTTGTCGCATCTGCTCGAGGGCATAGCCGTAGTTCTCGCAGAGGTGGCGGATGAATTTCTGCCGCACCAGTTCCTCCGGTTTACCCGTGCTGTCGCGCCATTCCCCCTTGAGCGGCAGCCAGATCCAGGCGCCCTCTTGGTGAATGGCATCCGGTGCCGCGGGCCAAGGCGTCGCCGGGACGGTTTTGGGTTTCTTCGTTCCGGCCATGTTCAATCTCCCTTGCCAACCGACTTTGTCGCCTGACGCTCAGGTTCACTGAGCGCTTTCAGACGTTCGAATTCCTCGACGGCGAGTACGACCACTACCGGACGCCCGTGCTTTTCGACCACAACCGGCTCAGCGCGCGCGGTGTCGATGAGCCTGCCGAACTGGTGCTTCGCGTCTCGGGCTGACATGGTTTTCATGGCCGCCTCCCTGTTGGGGCCACAATGACCATAAGAGTCCATTCATTCAACCGGGCATTCGGCTCGTGTTGATGCGGCCGCTTGGGCTAACAACGCGAGAGCTGGCCTGACGGCAACCGCTAGCGCCGCGGCACCAATGCGAAGACTTGGAGCACCCACGAGGGCTACGTCATGACTAGGAGTTCGATTTCTGTTCCTTCTGACGAACGCCACCGGTGTCGAAGTGTTCAGCCAACGCTTCGAAAAAACATATGAATTCCAGAGGATTGCAAGCTATTCACCAAAATGGCGCAGTCATGAGGTCCGGAGAATATCGGCCCGGAGAGACCGCTTTCGGGCCTCCTGGCGGCGGGGCTAGTTAACAGCCCCACCCGCATAACCCTCGAAAACAACGGAAAAATCCGGCCGCAGCCGGATCGGGAGAACGCTTTCGCGAGGGCAAGTGGCGGAGACGAAGGGATTCGAACCCTCGAGACGGTTTCCCGTCTGCACCCTTAGCAGGGGTGTGCCTTCGACCGCTCGGCCACGTCTCCGTTGCCGCGTATATTGAGTGCGTGCCTTCTGAACAAGAGCTTTCAGTGCT
>JBGTKO010000259.1:0-5431 GCA_041744595.1 Pirellulales bacterium | reverse complement strand
CACGGCTCGCCTCGCCTGCTGCCGGAGGGCCGCGAGCCGCCGCCACAGCGCCCGCAACCGCACCGCGGTGCACCTGGCACGGTACTGTTTGGCTCTCGTGCTCATGAGTTCCTGGCAACGTCCTTCGGAAACCGGTGGTGGCGGGGGCACCCGCCTGAGAACCGGCATGATCGTCAGAAGTGATCGACCCGCTGCCACCGTCACGATGAGGATTTTCGGCATCGATTCCGGAACCGGCAGGCTCACATGGGCTTTCCTGAATTACCACGACACTCCATGGCGGTGGACTCGGGGAATCGCGTTGGCCCAACGCGGCTCAACGTCGCTGCCTGAATGCCGCAATTGGCTTCATGGCCCTCGATGTCGTACAACGCCGGAGCCTCCCACTCGCCCTCATTTGGTTTCCCACCATGTGGCAGTTACAGGATTTCGACGCGGTTCTGTTCGATTGCGACGGAACGCTGGCTGACACGATGCCTGCCCACTACCGGGCGTGGCTCGCCGTCACGGCGCCCCACGGTATTGCCTTCGACGAAGACCGTTTTTACGGACTCGGGGGAAGGCCGACTCGGGATATCGTGGCCACACTCGCTACCGAGGCTGGGATCGCGCTTGATCTGGACGAGTCCGCCCGCGACAAGGAAGAAAGCTTTCTTGCCCAGCTTGACGGCATCCTACCTATTCGTCCGGTGGTGGACGTCGTCCGCCGGTGTCATGGCGTCATCCCGATGGCCGTGGTGACCGGCGGCTATCAAGAAATCTGCCGAAAGATTCTCGACCGTCTCGGTATCGGTGACGCTTTCATGACCATCGTGGCGAGCGAGGACACCGAGCGACACAAGCCCGACCCAGAGCCGTTTCTGGAGGCAGCGCGACGCCTTGGCGCACGCCCCGAAAAATGCGTTGTGTGGGAAGACAGCGGCCTGGGGATCGAGGCAGCTCGCCGGGCGGGCATGCACTGGGTCGATGTGCGGTCCTTCCATACTCCAGCCAGACTGGGGGTGTCGTGACCGCCTCCGTCACACTCGATGATGTCCGAGTAGCCCACGACCGGATCGCTTCCGGCATTCTCAGGACTCCCTGTCCGGAGAGCGTGCCGCTTTCCGAGCTCACCGGTCAACGAATCTTCTGCAAGCTTGATCTGCTTCAGCGGACCGGAAGTTTCAAGGAACGCGGAGCTCGGAACGCGTTGCTCCTGCTCGACGCGTTACAACGGCAGCGAGGCGTCATCGCCGCATCGGCCGGCAACCATGCCCTCGGTCTGTGCTACCACGGCGGTATGCTCGGTGTCCCGGTCACGGTGGTGATGCCACGATTCGCTCCGCTGGTGAAGGTCGCCACCTGCCGTCGGCTCGGCGGTCGCGTCATCCTCGAGGGCGATTCATTTGCGGATGCCCGCGACGTAGCGATTGAACTGGCAGCCCGTGAAGGGCTGCGACTGGTCCATGGGTTTGACGACCCCCATGTGATCGCGGGACAGGGCACGATGGCGCTCGAGATTCTCGACGATGTGCCCGAGGCCGGCGTCCTCGTGGTGCCGACGGGTGGAGCTGGTTTGCTTGCCGGTGTGGGGATCGTCGTGAAGACCCTTCGGCCCGATATCACGATCGTCGCTGCTGAGCCGACGGCGGCGCCGGCGTTCTCCGCGGCGCGCTCCGCCGGTGAGCCCGTGTCCGTGCCGATCCGACCAACGCTCGCGGATGGCCTGGCTGTGGGCCGAGTCGGAGACGTTTCGTTCGCACTTGCGGCACCGGCTGTCGATCACGTGATCGCTGTTGACGAGGAAGCGATCTCGCTGGCGGTCGTCCGCCTGCTCGAGCTCGAGAAGCTTGTCGTGGAAGGGGCCGCGGCTGCAGCCCTCGCGGCGGTGATGACAGCGCCCGATGTCGCGCTGGGCGGTCGGCCCGTCGTGCTCCTTCTCTGTGGTGGCAATATCGACCTCACGATGCTCGATCGCGTGATTGACCACGGCCTCGCGGCCGACGGTAGGCGCTGGCGGTTTGTGACCCGCATCAGCGACCGTCCGGGTGGTGTTGCCAGGCTGGCGACGGTGATCGCCGCGACCGGCGCGAGTATCCGTGAGATCATCCACGATCGCCAGTTCGCCGGCCCTGACGCCTCATCGACAGGCGTCGAAGTGACGGTCGAGACGGCGGACCGTGCCCATGTGGCAGCCCTCGTCGGGCGACTCCGCGATGAGGGATTCGTCGTGACTTCCGCCACTGGCCAGGCCAGCGACCCGGGATGATTCTCTCGCGGTAACGTTCGGCTAGAAATCCCGCCTGGAAGTGCAGGTCGGCCTCGTGCCGATGGAGAACCCTGCGGGTCAGGCAAGGAAGAGGGGCGGTCTCGGAATTGCTTCCGGCCCGTGGCTGTGATGGCCGATTTTCACTTGATGTGGTTTCGGGCCGGAAACCGCTCGACGACAGGAGCGTCGCTCATGATCACCTACGCCCACGGCCTTCGCTTGGCGTTGCCGAGGCCCACCTCTTCACCTTCGCCTGACTCTCTTCGTGAGCGAGAGCGGCTTCGCCGCGAGCTCCTCCGACGCATCGTCGAGCGAGAATCGAAGAGGCAGTCCGCCCGCGGACTCTTTCGCTGATTGCCCGTCATCGGGAAGGGAGGCAGGCATGTCCCGCACGCGTCACTTCGGCCCGAGAGGGCAGTGGCAGTCGAAGGGTCTTCACCACGCCATCACGCTCGCGTTGCGATGGTCGGTGGTCGCCCTTTCGCTCGCAACCACGATCGCTCTAGGGCAGGAAGCCCCCTGGGGCTGGGCTCGCGGGAGCCACACCCATTCGGCGTGGACGCCCGAGAAGCTTGCCGACTATCTCCTGACTGGCCACGCACCGCGTCCGGCCGTCGCCCGTATCGTGGCTCCGGAGCAGTCGAGCACGTCGCTCGGCTCAGGTGTCCTCGTGGACGTGAATCGCAACCAAGGGCTCGTTCTCACCAACTGGCATGTCGTGCGGGAAAGCCGATCGGCCGTGCTCGTGCAGTTTCCTGACGGTTTTCAGTCGGCTGGCACCGTGGTTCGCTGGGACGAGGCCTGGGATCTTGCGGCACTGGTGATTTGGAAACCGAATGCCACACCCGTTCGGATCGCCGAGGCCCAGCCAGCGATTGGCGAGATGCTCACGATTGCGGGCTTCGGCCGAGGACCATACCGTGAGGAAACGGGGCCCTGTACGGAGTATCTCTCGCCGGGCAAGGGGTATCCGCAGGAATTCGTGGAGCTTCGGGCACGGGCAAGGCAGGGCGATTCGGGAGGGCCGATTTTCAATGGCCAGGGTGACCTGGCTGGTGTCCTCTTTGGCGAGAGTGACGGTCGCACGATCGGCAGTTGCTCGACTCGCGTGAGGACGTTTCTGGCCGAGGTCGGATCTCGTGGCTTCGTGCCGACACCGATTGCCGAGTTCTCGAATGCCCGCGCGATCGACCGTGGAATCGGTCAAGCCGCCGGAACGGAGCGGATCGTCGATGCCGCTGAATTGCCGATTCGACGTTCGACCCAGGTCGAGATCTCGCCTGTGTTGCCGGCGACATCACCGCCGACAACGATCGCCACGGCCCCATCAACGCCAGGGCCGAGGACGATCGCCGGCCAACCTGTTGCCACCGCAAACTGGCTCGACGGGTGGTCTGGCGAATCGACCCGCCGTCCCGATTTTCTGGCTGCTGCTGGTGGCGTCGCGCTCGTTCTCCTCGGGCTCAAGGTACTTTTCGGTGCTCGCCGCCGTGAACCCCGGGCCTGAGTGACGGACGGTCACCTCGGCTTTGGCGTTCGCGTCACAGTCGCCTTTTCGATGACGACCGCCTTGGCAGGCCGATCCTGCGCCCCGGTCTGGACCTTGCCGATCGCCTGGACGACGCCGAGACTTTCGGCATCCGCTGTTCTTCCGAAGGCCGTGTATTGACGGTCCAGGTGAGGCACCCGCTCGAGGCAGATAAAAAACTGGCTGCCGGCAGAGTTCGGATCATTCGTGCGAGCCATCGAGAGTACGCCGGGCTCGTGGGGCGTGGCATTGAACTCAGCGGGGATCGTATAGCCGGGGCCGCCCGTGCCCCTGCCGTCTGGGCAGCCTCCCTGGATCATGAACCCCTTGATGATTCGGTGGAACGAGCCGCCATCGTAGAAGCCACTTTCAGCGAGGGCGACCATGTTGCGGACATGCCCCGGCGCGGCTGTCGAGTCGAGGACGAGTTGAATTGCCCCGTGGTCCGTTTCAAGGGTGACCCCAAAATCGAAGCCATCGAGATCAACGTCACGGGCTGCTTTCTGGAGGGCGGCAGCGGATGGCTTTGGCATGAAAAACTCCTGCGGTTGAGGGACGGAACAGTTCCGGTTTGCCGACCTGGCATGGGTGGCTGATACTCGAAGGCCCATGAACACAGGATCCGCGGGACGCGCCTCTGAAGACGAATTCGCCGGCCGGAGGCTGGGAGGGTACAGGCTGCTCAGCCGCCTGGGAAGTGGCGGCATGGCAGACGTCTACTTGGCGGAGCAGATTTCGCTTGGTCGCCACGTCGCTGTCAAGGTGCTAAGGCCCGAAACGCTTCGCCATCCAGGGGCCGTTGAACGGTTCGAGCAGGAAGCCCGGGCGGCCGCTGCGCTCGTCCACGGCCATATTGTGCAGGTTCACGAGGTGGCCTGCATCGACGGCCTGCACTTCCTGGTGGAGGAGTATGTGGCGGGCCCGTCGCTGAGGGCCTGGCTCGACCGGCGTGGCCCCCTCGACCCGGCCCAGGCCCTGACCGTCCTCGCACAGGTAGGATCGGCTCTCGTCCGTGCGGCGCAGCAGGGGATCGTCCATCGCGACATCAAGCCGGAGAATCTTCTCGTTTCGCCGGCCGGTGACGTGAAGGTGGCCGACTTCGGCCTCGCACGGGTCGCCTCCGATGATCTCGCGTTGACGCGAGAAGGCATGACGCTTGGCACACCGCTCTATATCAGTCCGGAGCAGGGCGAGGGACGTGGCGTGGATGCTCGCAGCGACCTCTATTCGCTCGGAGCGACGGTCTACCATCTCCTGGCTGGCCGCCCACCGTTCCACGCAGCGTCAGCTATCGCGGTCGTCATGGCCCACATCAAGGAGTCATTGCCGCCTTTGAGTGTGGTGCGGCCTGGGCTGCCGGCTGGCCTCTGTGACATCATCGAGCGGCTGCTTGCCAAGGATCCGGCAGAAAGGTTTGCGTCACCACAAGAACTGCTCGAGGCCGTCAGTGATATCGAACGGCGTTTGGGTATTTCCCATCGCCATGGCGAATCGCCCCTGGCCTGGACGGACGCGGGCGGCTTGTTCTTCAATCCGAAGAACCTTACCGATGGCACGGGAGAGGCGGTTGGAGCAGTGACCATCCCACGGCGAGCCCAGAGCGTCACGGGACGCCTTCACGCAGCGACGCTTCAGCTCGACGCGGTGCAGCAGCA
>JBGTKO010000258.1:0-8306 GCA_041744595.1 Pirellulales bacterium | reverse complement strand
AAGCTCGGTTTTCTCCGAGTGCAGCGACGGGCACGATGCCCGTCGCAAACGTCCGGCGACATGACACGGGCAACCCCGAGCCGCGGACCGAACGACCATCAAACACGACGCAATCGTAAGCAGCCGGAACGCATCGGTCCATGACCGAAATCCACATCGATCGTACAGAAACGGCAGTCGGCCATGATGCCCTATTGATGTTTGAGTTGCTCACGGCTTGAGCGGAATTCCAATTTTCAGGCCTTGGAGCGCCGAGCCGTCGCCTACGGTAGGCCAGCGGCGACTATCTCACCGGAAAGTAACGCACACCGTCGATACCACGAAAATCCTCGTCAAGCGTCCAGACGGTAGCGGCATGCTCGCGGGCTGTGGCCAGGATAATGCTGTCCGCCATCGGCAAGGCGTGTCGGAGGCTCAGAGCGGCTGCGTCGAGCGCCCGCTGGACAGTGAGCTCGACCATGCGGCCCCGTTGCATCGCCGCGGCGCCCTGGATCGCCGCCTCTTCTCCGGCTTCCCGAAGGAGCACCTTGAACACTTCATAGACCGACACGGTCGGTACGACGAGCGACTCGATGTCTTCGAGCGCCGGTTCCAGGGCTCGGGCATGCCGACCACCGGCAAAGTATTCGAGCCACCCGGAGGAATCGACTACGTTCACAGGCGATCGCCTTCGCGAATGAAACCGGTTTTGATCCCCTTCACGAACCCCTTCAGTTCACGGATGTTCCGCTCCGGCACGAATTCAACGCGGCCGGCATGTTCGATCACCTGGAGCTTCTGGCCGGGCCGGAGCCCCAAACGCTCCCGAACCAGCCGCGGAATCACGACCTGAAACTTCGGCGAGATGGTGACCACATTCATGACAAAAACTCGATCGATGAGAGAAACGTATGACAGCATTCTAATCGATCGTGACGATCGGAACAATGCCCTGGGATGCCCGCAAAGCAGCACCAACGAACGACCTGCCGAGGACTTCTCCCGGAGATCTGCGGTCGCTCCTCAGGGGGTTGCCTCGAGTCGCTGGTCGTCTTCGAGGAGTCGATCGCGGAGTTTTTCGTAGGGCACCGCCTGGACGGTTGAGCCGTCGTCAATTGCGATGCAGGCAGCGGTTGCCGCGCTTTGGCCCAAGACCATGAAGACCGGCTCCATGCGGATTGACCCAAACGCGATGTGCGTGGCGGAAAGCGCCCATGGCACCAAAAGATTTTCGCACTCCTCGGCCCGCGGCACGATCGCCCGGTACGCAATGCCATAGGCCTTGCCGCCAAGCGACACCTGAATGTCGCCCTCGTTCTTGACCATGCCGGCATGGACGAACCGCTGTGTGTTGTGGGAATCGAGGGCATACGCCCCCATTCCCACAGGATCATCGACCGGGAGTGTTCGCTTGCAGTGGCTCTCAGTCATCACGAAATCCGATTGCATGCGGCGGGCTTCGCGGACATAGAGGTTGTAGGGCCAATGCCCATTGTCGGTGAACTCATCCTTGGCAAGTCCCCACTTCGCATGGGCCTTGCGAACCTGCTCAGGCACCCGTGGATGGTGCTGCAACGTCCAGACCAGCCCAAGCTGCCAGTCACGATGCCGGGCCGCGAGGGCCTCCCGCTCGCGATGACCGAGCGTCGCCCAGTTCCAATCGCGGCCATAGTTCATGCCTAGAAGATCGGTCGAGATGCCGCCGGTGTTGTTGCTGTCGGTCTTGCGGTTGGGCACTGGTGAGGTCTTGAAGAAGCCCCCCTTCTGCCCAGCCTCGATCGCGCGAAACAGGATCTCAAAGTCGGCCTCGTCGTAGCCTGCTTGCTTTTCTATTGCCACGCGATTCTCGGGCGCTTCGGTGAGCTCCATCCGGTAGCAGTAGGCCTGGAGGCGATGGTCTCCCTCGCCGGGTTCACCGCCGGCATCTGGATTGATGCCTGGCAGCAGGCCGCTGGCAGGATCGGCCTGCACGACATACGGGTCGATGCCGGAGGGCAACTGATTCTTTTTGGCGACCCCAGTGTTGCCATTACCCTCCTCGTTGAACTCGGCATTGGACTCACGGCCCACCACGAACGACACGCCTGCTCCGGGCAGAAGATCACCTTCGTACGAGGCATCGATAAAAACCTTGCCCTTGATCTCGGTACCGTCTTCGAGGCGAATCGCGGTGATTCGTTTGCCAGAGAGGACGACGCCGTCTTCGAGGTCAAGCCGACCGGCAATCACTTTCACGCCAGCCTCCTTGACCATCGCATTGAAAACCTCCTCAGCGACCTTTGGCTCAAAAACTGATGCCAGTTCGGTCTTTGGGTTGAGCCCAGGCACGCCCTGCCCCTGGTTCTTGAACATCTCACGGCGCTCGTGCGTCCACGCTTCCGGGGCCTGATAGTGCTGATAGAGACGGTGGTAAAAGTCGCGCGCAAGTCCGCCAAGAATCTGGTCGTTGCCAATATCCGACCAGCCCAGGCCACTCGAAGACATGCCGCCAAGGTGGCCATACTGCGAGACGAGGATCGCGGTCTTGCCCATCCGAGCCGCCTGCACCGCCGCGGTGACGCCCCCCGAAGCATCGCCGTAGACCACGACATCGGCCTCGTGTATCTCGACAGCGTGAGCAGTCGTCATAGCCACGCTGAGACACACGGCTGCGGCGAGAATCCACGTCTTGAAATCACAGTGCTTCATCGGAGTCCTTCGTGGGCGTTGTCATGCACTCGGCGATGTCTACCGCGCGGTGCTCTTTCGCGGAAACGTAGCAGGCATCGACGAGGGCCATCGTCCAGAGATTGTCGCGACCGGAGAGCATTGGCGGGCAGCCGGTTTCAAGCGAGCAAAGAAGGTCGGCCATCGGACCGACAAACGCATCCGGAAACCAGACCTCGTTCCACCGCGGACTGAACCACTGTCCTGGGTGTGACACGCATGTGAAGTCGATCGTGCTGGGCACTCGCTCGGGATAGCTTGGCCAGCCGATCGTACCCCGGGCCATGCCCGCTTCCCCCTCCACACGCCAGCAGATACCGAGGTCTTCAGCGGCTCCTTCACGGGCAGGACCGGCCCAGACGTCGTCCCAAGCGGAAGCCCGCGGGCCCGAGTCGTATTCCAAGATGGTGAGGCAGATGCCGTCCTCATGCGGAAATTTCTGGAGGGTCCGCGGATCGGGCCGCACACTCGCAAACACCCGCCGTGGATTGCCCAACCAATACCGAAACGTGTCGAGGTGATGGATCGACATCGTGCGGAGCGTGACCCAACCCTGCCGCTCCTGCCACGGCATCCAATGCGGGATGGCCCGCATGTCAATCGTGGCCAGGACGGGCGGGCCAAGGAGGCCACTGTCGAGGAGGTGTTTGCAGGCTCGCACCGAGTGGTCAAACCGCATGTTCTGGTTCACCGCGAGCGTGATGCCAGCCTGTTCGCACATGCCCACAAGCGCCGCCGCCTGGGCGAAGTTCACCCCGAGCGGCTTTTGCGCGAGGATCCCACGGATATGCGGACAATGCTCCACGACATGCCGGATCACGTCGAACTGCACGTCGGGGGGCACGGCAATGTCGATCACCTCAAGGTCGCGGTTCTCGAGCAACTGCTGGTAGCTGTCATACGCAACGAGGCCATGCCGCTCGGCGACCTTCCTGGCGTTCTCCGGATTGTGCGAAGTGATCGCCACTGGATTGAAGCCGGCCTGCCGGTATGCCACGAGGTGGCAGTCGGCCATAATGAACCCGGCACCGATGCAGCCGATCGCCCGTGAGCCGTCGGTGGGCAGGGCAGGCAGATGATTGAGAGTGATAGGCGAGTGAAGCATCGTCGTCGTGATTGTTGTTTCAGACCCTGTCGCGGAGCGATAGGGCTACGATGATGTGCTCAGCCCGCCCGCAGGCCGGCGTCCTGCATGAGACGATCGGTCTTCTCGTAGGCCTCGCGGACCCACTCCTCAATCTTGTCGGGCTCAGGCGAGTATTCCAGCTCGATGCTGATGGCACCGTCGATCCCGAGCGCCTTAATCTCGCGGAGGTATGGGGCAAAATCCACGACACCACGACCAGGCGGCAGGTCACCGTGAACCTTGCCGTCGCAGTCGGAAATGTGGACGTGGATCGCCCGGCCCGCGAGCCGCCTGATCTCCTCGGGGCCAGCGCCGCAGAGCACGAGGTGCGAGATGTCAATATTGGCTGCGAGCGCCGGATGGTTCACCTCGTCGAGAAACCGAACCATCGCATCGACGGCGTTGAGGAGCGACAGCGGAAACGGCTCGAGTTCGAGGGCGATCTGAAGGTCCAGGCCAGCGGCATACTCCGCGAGCATGCGGCAGTTCTGCACACCGGCCTGCCACTGGTCCGCCGGGGCGATCACCTCACGATTCCAGATGTATTCGCCCAAGACCAAGAGCACGTTGCGGGCCTGGTAGTCGGAGGCCAGGTCGAGATACGCCTTCACGCGATCGACATGGAACCGCTGGACCGACGGATTGAAGTCAATCAGGCCTACAGCCACGCAACAGAGTGAGACAATCGGGAGCCCGAGTCGATCGCACTCGTCCTTGATGAGCCGTCGCTCCTTCACGTCGATGTCGAGCGGATCGACGAAGATGTCGACAGAATCAAAGCCGATCTCTTTTGTCTTCTGGAGTCCAAACGATGTGGGGCGGTTTGCCTGCACCCACGCGGAATTGATGAGGCCGAGCTGCATGACGGGTTTCCAATCGTGGACGCAAGGAACGGAGGCTGCTGATTGCCTGCCTCACCACTTCTCAAACGGGCTTTTGGGGTCAGGGTTTTCGGATGGATGGAGCGCGCCGGTTTGTTTCAGGAAATCGTCGAGCTTCGCCTGAAGCTCAGCGAGCTTCTCGGGATGTGTACCGGCGAGGTTCTTCTGCTCGCCCGGATCATCGGCGAGATTGAAAAGCTCAGGGGGCTTCTTCCAAGCGAACGTGATGAGTTTCCAATCGCCGTCACGGATCGCTGACGACGGGATTCCTCCCTGGTTCCCCCAGTGAGGATAGTGCCAGAACAGCGGCGGGCGGTTGTGCTCCGTGTTTGGGTCTTCGACCAGGTGGGCAAAGCTCACGCCATCGACATGCTGCTCAGGCAGCGGGGCTAGCCCACACACATCGAGGATGGTGGGATAGAAATCGGTCGAGGTCACAGGTACGTCGCAGACGGCGCCGGCCTTTCCCTTCGCCGGCCAGCGGACGA
Organism: Pirellulales bacterium; assembly: GCA_041744595.1. GTDB lineage: Bacteria > Planctomycetota > Planctomycetia > Pirellulales > UBA1268 > QWPN01. The sequence goes on along the minus strand of JBGTKO010000258.1, from coordinate 3,126 downwards.
GCATCGGCTCGCGAATGCCCCCCTCGTACATCCAACCCTTCCCGGCCCGGTAGGGCAAATTGCTCGTGGGCGAGCCCTCGGACGTCGAGAGGCCGCCATTGTCGGAGAAGAAGATGACAAGCGTGTCGTCAGCCACACCGTTGGCTTCGAGCGCATCGAGTACCTTCCCGACCGCTGCATCCATCGCCTCGACCATGCCGGCATAGATGGCATGCTCTTGAACGATTCGATTCTCTCGCGGTGGCTCTGGTTCAAACCGTGATTCGAGGCCCCGCTGCTCTCGCTTCGCCTCATACTTCGCCACGAGTTGTTCGGGAGCCATCAGCGGCGTGTGAACCGAATAGAACGGAAGGTAGACGAAGAACTTCTCGTCTTTGTGGGCCTCGATGAACTTCGACACCTCGGTCGCAAGGCGATCGGGAAGATGCTCGCCGGGAGGACCGTCGGGCAAATAGGAGTTGCCGTAGGGCGAGAAGTATTTTTTGCCTCCGGGCGGGCTGCCCCCTTTGGTCCCGGCGACATTCACGTCGAACCCGTGATCCGTTGGGAGCGAGCCCTCGCCGCCGAGATGCCATTTTCCGGCATGCATCGTGGCGTAGCCAGCATCTTTCAGAGCTTCGGCGAGCGTGGTGTGTTCCGCAGCGAGACGCGCGAGATAGGGCGCCGGAAGCATGGGACGGTTTGCAAAACGGCCGAAGCTGCCGTCCTTCGAAGGATCGTAGGAGTCGGGGAGCGTCTCGAAACCGTTCGGAGCCCCGAAGTAGTCGGTGTTGCGCGTGCGGGCAGGATACTGACCGGTGAGGATCGATGAACGGGTTGGTGAACAGACTGGGCAGGCCGCATAGCCAGCGGTAAACCGGATCGATTCCTTGGCGAGGGCATCCAGGTGGGGCGTCTCATAGAACGTGTCGGGGTTATTAAACCCCACGTCCATGAAGCCGAGATCATCGGCCATGATGAAGACGACGTTGGTCGCCATGGCTGGACACGCAATGCCTGCCAGCACCATGCCGGTGCAGAGGAATCGAAAAACACGGATGGTCAAACAGTGCATGGTGTCGCCTCAGCGTTTGGTGACGATGGCGTAGTAGGCACCGACCTCGTTGCCGGCGGCATCGATGAAGACCGGAGCAAACTGATGAGAGCCTTCAGCGAGGTCGCAGTCAAAATCGACATGCGTGGCTCCCTCCGGCACAGGGCCAGAGGCGATCGTCTTGCCGTCGATGCGAAGGGCGGCGGTGAGGATCGGCACGGCCACGCCCTCATGGGCGCGAAAAGCCTTTGAGGCTCCAGGTACATCGGCCCCCGGAGGGAGCCCCGCGGAAATTGGGTGATCGGCTTCCACAGGCCAGCGGCGGAGACTCACGGTGTAGGCACCACCGGACACGACCTTGACCCCCCAGTGGGCACCATGCACTGATTTCTTGGGGGGCTTCCCAGTCTTGTTCGGCCCGTAGCCCTCGGCCTGGCGTATCTGCCGCTGGCTCCATGGCGACTGATTTGATTCGAGCCAGTCGTGCGACGTCAGGCTGACGACGGGATGATCGGGGTGCCCGAGATGCAACTCGGCGGCCTGAGCAAACGTGGGCTTAAGCTCGGCCCACCAGGCGTCGTAAAAGTTTTCCATCGCCCGTATGCGGTCAGGATGTTTGGAAGCGATGTTGGATTTCTGTCCGGGATCGGTGGCAATGTCATACAGCTCCTTGCCATTCACGAGCCGCCAGGTCCCCGACATGATGGCTGTATTCTTCCACTTCACGGGATTGTGAACCCGCTGGGAATCGGTCACGAGCATTCGGTCGACAGGCCAGTCCGACAGATCAGCCGCCGAATCGAGGAGACGGCGGATGGAGGTGCCGTCAAACGTCACCGACTCGTGCTTTTCTGCGCCAGTGATCTCAAGGAGCGTGGGAGCGATATCGACTGCATGACACAGCGTCTTGTTTGTGTGCTTCTTGTTCCACCCCGCGGCTGGCCAGTGGGCGATGAATGGCACGCGGTGGCCGCCGTCATACTCACTCCCCTTCGCGCCCCGCATGCCGGCATTAAACACCTTCTCGCCACCGGCGGTGCCGTTGTCGGTCGTGAAGATGAAGAGCGTGTTGTCGGCAATCCCGAGCTCGCGAAGCAACTCTCGCGTCGCACCAACGTTGTCGTCGATGTTGGTGATCATGCCGAAGAACGACGAAACCATAGGTGGCTGGTTCGGGTAGAGGTCGATGTATTTCTGCGGGCAGTGCAACGGGCCATGCGGGGCATTCGTGGTGATGTAGGCAAAGAACGGCTTTTTGCTTGCCGCCTGGTCGCGAATGAAGCGATGGGCCTGGTCGAAAAAGACATCGGTACAAAACCCCTTGGCCGCAACGATCTCGCCGTTGTGGAAATACGAGCCGTCGAAGTAGGCGTTGTCCCAGAGGTCGGGTGTCTGACCGACGCCGCCGCCGCCATGCCGATAGACCTCGGTGAACCCACGATCTTCCGGGCGGTAGGGATAGTTATCGCCAAGGTGCCACTTACCAAAATGGCCGGTGGCGTAGCCTGAGTCGGCGAGCATGCGGGCGATCGTGACCTCGTTTTCGCGGAGGAGCGAGCGGCCGTTGATCGTGTGCCAGACGCCGGTGCGGTCAGTCCAATGGCCCGTCATGAGGGCCGCGCGGGTCGGCGAGCAGGTGGGGGCGACGTGATAGTCCGTGAGGCTCGACGACTCGGCGGCGAGGGCATCCAAGTGCGGCGTCTTGATGACGGGGTTCCCCGTGTGCCCCAGGTCACCGTAGCCCTGGTCATCGGTGATGATGAAGACAATGTTGGGGCGGTCGTCTGCCACAGCAATCGCCGTGAGAAGCGGCCATGCTGCGAAGCAAAAGACGACAAGGCATTTCATGGTCGGACCTCATTCGGGGACCGTATCGGTGCGGCTCCCAGAAACACTCTCGCGCACGGCAGCGGCGAATCATTGGATCGAGCGAGTGCGATAGCATACGTTTTTTGGGCTCGCGAGTTGAGAGGCAGCAGCTCCACATGACCATCGATATCCTTCACGATGCTGCCGGAGTGCTTGCCGTCGCGAAGCTGGCCGGGCTGCCGACGCAGGCACCACCGGGCATCACGTCGATGGAGTCGCTCGTC
>JBGTKO010000257.1:0-38088 GCA_041744595.1 Pirellulales bacterium | reverse complement strand
ATCGGCGGCCCGACGGGCTGGCCGCCGGTCGCCCCTCTCGCTTCTGCGTGACACCAATCGGCCGGTCGACCAGCCCCACCGTTACCGTCGGTGGCCCGCGATCGCGGTCGCTGTCGGCGGAATTCTTGCCGCAACGGCCGCCGCATCACAGGGGCAGGCCGTCTCAGCCGAGTCGGCGGTGGGACTGTTTTTTGCGTCGGGTGCTTCGTCGCTTGCAGGACTCCTCGCGAGCCTTTGGCTCTGGCTGTCGAGTCGGCCCACGATGGCCCCCGTGCGAACGCTCTCAGGCCTTGCCCGCCGAAACCTTGGGTTCGCTCCGGCGCGAGCGTTTTCGATCGCTGCCATCGTGGCGACAGCGACGTTCTTGGTCGTCGCTGTGTCATCATTCGCCCAGCACGTGCCAACCGACCTGACCGATCGAGCAGGCCCGACCGGAGGCTGGACCGAGATCGTCACGTTCGGCGACGCGACGGGCGTCGATCCCACAGACCCCGCCGTACGTTCAACGCTCGGCCTTTCCTCGGCCCAAGAAAATCTGGTGGCCTCCTGCGACATCACCCGAATTCGCACGAGCGGCAGTGATGATGCTGCCTGCACAAACCTTTATGCCACGCTGCGGCCGACCGTCCTTGGCGTCAGTACGAGCTTTGTTGCACGGGGCGGCTTCACGTTCGTGAATCACGCACCGCTCGCTCCATTTCCAGATGCCGGCGAGGTTCGCACCCCGTGGCACCTCCTGGAAGCCTCACGGCCCGCCGACGAGCCGATTCCCGCGATCCTCGATCAGGCAACCGCCCAGTGGGGTCTCAAACTCGGCGGCATCGGCAGCCGTTTTCAACTCGATGATGACTCAGGGAGCACCGTCATGCTCGAGATCGTCGGGCTGCTTGAGCCCGGCATTCTCCAAGGCTTCGTGATCGTCGGGGAGCGGGACTTCGAGCAGATGTTCGCCGAGCGGTCGGGATATGGCATGGCCATGGTCGATGCGACGGGTGTGCCACCGGACCAGCGGCACAACGTGCCAGCCGCCCTTGCAGCAGCATGGGCCGACGCAGGCCCAACCGTTACCTCGACGGCACGGCGGCTCGCCAGTATCCAGGCCGTGCAGAACACATTTCTCAGTGGCTTTCAGGCGCTCGGCGCGCTCGGTTTGCTTCTGGGAACGGCGGGGGTCGCCGCCGTGCAAGCCCAGGGCACCCTTGAGCGTGTCGGGCAGTTCGCGGTCTTGCGAGCGATCGGCTTCACACTCGCGCGCGTGCGGCTCATGCTGGTTCTCGAAACGCTCTCGATGGTCAGCACTGGGCTCGCCGTTGGCGCGGCCGCAGCCTGCCTGGCGGTGATGCCCGCGATCAAGAGTGGCCAGGCCCAGCTTCCGCTGATTTGGATCGCACTCGTTGCCGGCGGCTCACTGGTCATGGCCCTCGTTGCTTCTACAGCGGCCGCCTCGCAACACATCATTCCCGTCCGGCCACGAGCCGAGTGACGGCCATCAGAGAAACGGCGTCGGCAAGAGCACCGCGTGATGGTCGAAGAGGACGCGGGTGCCAAGCGCGTCGAGGACAGGGGCGAGGAAGAGCAGCACGAGATAGAGGCCGATGGCGACCCAGCCGACGACACCCGCAAGAACACGGGTTCCAATCCATGCCCGCTCTGTTCGCCCCGCTGCCCGAGCCGCCGCCAAGCCGACAGCCAGTCTTCCGGGCAGGATGAGAACGACAAAAAGTGGCGTCAGCAGCCAGACGGCATCCCGCGGGGGCACGACAACCTTGAGGAGATACAAGGGCAACGTCAGTCCGAGGAGAAGCACGAGCGCGGCCAGCATCGCCACAGGCGCGCGGCGAAACCACTCGCGCACTTCGGCCAGATCGAGGAAGGCGGCGACGCGGCCAGTGGCCGCATAGCGAGCCTGCAGGAACGGCACCCACATGAGAGTCATGGCTAGCAGGACACCACCGATGACAGAAACAAGGGGAGCAGCCGGTCTCTCGGAAACTCTTGCCGATGCGAACAGGAGCGTCGGCAGAGCCACCCAGGCCAAGCCTCCCAGAAAGCCACCGAGGCCCAATCGAAACGTGGCCGCAGGGGCAAGCACGACAAGCAACCGATCGATCGCTGTCGCGGCCGTTTCCCAGAGTGTGCCTGCTCGAGCCGCCGCGATCACTCGACGGATGTTCCGGACCGGACGAAAGAAAGCGGCAAGGCTCGGGCCTGCTGCGAGCGCCAGCACGATGTGGATCCCCACGGCCAACGCCACGATGAACCTCGCTTGTGACCACACGGCAGCCCGCTGCGAACCAGGGTCGATGAGTGCAGCATCATCAGCGACGGCAGCCACAAGCCGCACCACCACGAGCCACGCCCAAATGCCCAGTGCCGCGGCACCAAGCCGAGGGACGACCCCGAGCCACGGCAACCCGTCACGAAGCCTTCCCGATCGCGCCACGCGACCCTCGGCCTCGAGCATCCATCCGAGCGCAAGCAGATTGAGCCCCGGGATCGCGGCCAGAATCGCCACGAATATTACGAGCGTGGCCGAGCCGGCGACGAATGTGACGAACCAAACCGCCGCCTGGAGCGGGTGCCGGAGTGGGTGGGGCGGTGGCCCGAATTCCCAGGCGGCTGGAAGCTTATGGAGCTTTGAAAAGTCCTCTCCTGTCGTCCCTTCGCTATGCGCCGGATTGTTCTGGCCTTCAGCCATGAATCCAAGAATCAAAACGTCAATAGGGGGCACTGTGGCCGCGACGGTTGCCATGGCGATAATGTAGCCTGGGCCGAAATACCCGCCCCCCGAACGGCCTTCCGAGATGCCAAGGCTTCCACGTCAGTTGTTGCCGGCCATCGCCCTCGCGGCACTCGTGGCTGCCGTGTCCGCGGCAGCTCGATCAACGCTCACTGTCGCGCCGCCGCAGATCGACGTTTCGTCAGACGAGCCCCGCGCGGTCGCCGCGCACATCGACGGAGTCATCAACGCCGACATTGCCGCTAAGGGTATCGACCCTGCAGAGGCAGCCGACGATCTGACTGTTCTCCGACGCATGTGGCTCGGGCTGGCGGGCACGCTCCCGAGTCTCGAGGAAGTGCGTCGCTTCGAGGCCGACAGACGTCCCGATCGCCTCGACCGTTGGCTGGCGATGATCCTGGCTGACCGCCGTTCGGCTGAGCACCTTGCCACAGTTCTTGCCGACACGTTGACGGGTACCGATATCGGCCCACCGTTTGTCTTCCGACGTGATCGGTTCACCGCATGGCTGGCCGACGCCATCCACGCCGACCGCTCCTTCGACATGGCCGTGCGGGAGATGGTCGGTGAGAGTGGACTCTGGACCGGAACACCCGCCGTAAACTTCCTGACGCAGTCGGCAAGGGCCGATCGCATTGACGAAAACGTGCTCGCTGGCCGTGTGGCCCGGTCGTTTCTGGCGGTTCAGCTCGACTGCGCCCAGTGTCACGATCACCCCTTCGCATCATGGAAGCAGGAGCAGTTCGAGGGACTCGCCGCATGCTTCGCCGCCGTGCGGCTCTCGCCCCTCGGCGTTCGCGACACCGGCTTGGCCATGCTGAAAATTGATTCCGATGCGGCGGCTTCTGGCATGATGCCGGAGACGTCGGACTCTCAGACAAACATGGAAACCCGGCGGGTGCCACCGCAGGTGCCGTTCGGGAGCGACTGGACATCACAAAGCGGTTCACCACGGCAGAAGCTGGCCAACTGGCTCACGCATCCCTCCAATCGTCGCTTTGAGCGGGCCGTCGCCAACCGCTGCTGGGCGATCGCGTTTGGCCATCCATGGCATGATCCCGTGGACGACCTGCCCGACCCGGCTTCCGAGCCACGGGATGACGACGTGCTCGATATTCTCGGTGCCGCGTTCCGTGACGGCGACTGCGACCTTCGCCGTACGCTCGCGACGATCTGCTCGACGGCGGCCTTCCGACGAGCATCGACGCACCCCGACCTCGATGACCCTGCGCGGGCGGCCGTCGTCGCTCGCACCTGGGCCGCGTTTCCGTTGTCGCAGCTCCCGCCTCGCACGATGATCTCCGCGATGATCCAGGCCGGAAACGTGCGAACGATCGATCCCGACTCGCACCTTGTCGTGCGAACAGTGCGGTTTCTGCGATCCCTTGACTTTCTGCGAGAGTACGGACGCAGCGACACCGACGAACCGGCCACGATCCCGCAAGCGCTCGTGCGAATGAATGGGCGGCTCGTCCGCGAGCTCTGCAAGGCAAACGCCTTCTCCGGTTCGGGCCGGATCGCAGGGCTGGCGTCGAGCGACGAGGCCCGGCTCGAGGCCGTGTTCTTGGCCTGCCTCACGCGACATCCTGACGGCGACGAACGAGAAGCGTTTTCGCCGATGGTCCATGAGCGAAATCCGGACCGTGGCGTCGAAGACCTGTATTGGTCACTCTTTAACTCGGCCGAGTTCTGCTGGAACCATTGAAAAATGCGCGGGGCCTCCTGTCATCGCCGAAGCATGCTCACCGCACTCGCAACGTTCGGCGTGTCGTTCACGCTTCCTCCGTTACCTGTTCGTGCGGCGGCCCGACGTGGACGGGAGCGTCCGCGGTCACTTGTCACGCTCTGGCTTTCTGGCGGACCGAGCCAGCTCGAAACCTGGGATCCGCATCCTGGTACCGCGATCGGTGGACCGACGAAAGCCATCGCGACGTCGATCCCGGGTGTGCAGATTGCTGCGGACTATCCGCGCGTGGCCGAGCGGCTCGAACAATTCTCCGTGATTCGATCGCTCGTCTCTCGCGAGGGAGACCACCAGCGTGGCACCCATGCCGTCCGTACGGGCTATCGCCCCGATCCCGTCCTTGTCCATCCCTCGCTCGGTGCGGTCGCTGCCCACGCACTTCCTCCTGAAGGACTCGATATCCCGCCCTATGTCGCGCTGGGTGCCGACGCGTTCCCTGGCCGTGGCGGCTACCTGGGTGGCCCCTTCGACCCCTACCGCGTGTTTGTGCCTGGCCTCGCAGGACAAAATCTCGTGCCGCATGTGAGAGGACCACGACGGGATCGACGACTGGACGCGGTTCGCGAGCTCGACTCGCGGTTTGCCGCCGGTCGCGGTGTACCAGTCCGAGCGACGCTTCACGAACACACGCTCGAAGCGGCGCTCGCGCTCATGTCGAGCGATCAGCTTGCGGCATTCTCAGTCTCAGATGAGCCCGCGTCCGTGCAGGCGGCGTACGGCGAGACGCCGTTCGGCAGGGGATGCCTCGTCGCACGGCGGCTCGTGGAGGCTGGCGTGCGGAGCATCGACGTGACGCTCCAAGGCTTCGACACCCATGCGGCAAACTTTACGGGCCACTCGGCTCAGGCTGCGATACTCGACGTTGCTCTCGCCGCACTCATCGATGACCTCACCGCCCGCGACCTCCTCAACTCGACCGTCGTACTCGTGGCCGGTGAGTTTGGCCGCACACCTCGGATCAACGCGCTCGAGGGCCGGGATCACTGGCCACATGGTTTTTCGTGCCTTCTGGCCGGAGGCGGTATCGTGCCGGGGCGAGTCGTCGGAGCCACGGATCCGGAGGGCCTCGCCCGCGAACCAACCGATCCAGTGACGGTCGCCGATCTTGCAGCGACCGTCCTAGGAGCACTCGGGATCGACTGGCAGCACGAGCTCACCACGCCCATTGGCCGGCCACTCAAGCTCGCTGAAGGCACGCCAGTCAAGGGGCTCATCGCTGGCTGACACGGCCTCGCTACCGAAAATCGGGTTTGCGCGATCGCTGCCAGGCCGGTACCGTGGCGGCATGAAAATTGCGGTCATCATGCCCCGATGGGTCGGCGACGCTGTCATGGCCACACCGGCCCTCCGTGCTCTGCGTGGCCATTTTCCAGCCGCGTGGATTGTCGGTGTGATGCGACCCGTGGTGGCCGACCTCCTCACCGGCACCGGATGGCTCGACGGCTGCATCCTCTACGACCGTCACCGCAAAGACGATGAGATGTCGTTTGCTGCGGCCGCCCGGGCGATGCGTGCCGACCGCCCTGACGTTGGGGTCATCTTTCCCAATTCACTCTCATCCGCCGCCCTCGCCTGGCGGGGACGCTGCCGCCGACGTGTGGGAGCGACGGGGCACTGGCGACGGTGGCTTCTTTCTGACGCATTACCTCCGCACCGTGATGGCCAGGGCCGTGCAATGATCGTGCCACCGCCACGCGCCTTCATGGATGTCGTGGCCGCGCTCGGCGTGCCGCCGGGTTCTCTCGACGTGGAGCTTGTCGCGACGCAGGCCGAGCTGGGTGCAGCCGATGCGTTGCTCGCCAATCTCTTCGCCGACCGGAGTGGTCCTCTCGTCGTCCTCAACGACAACTCCGCAAGCGGAACCGCGCGGGCATGGGGAATTGACAAGCTCGCCGACGTGGCCCGTTGGCTGGCCGAGCGGCTGCCAGAATCCCGAGTGCTCGTCCACTGCGGACCTGCCGACCGAAGTGAATCCCGCGATGTGGTCGCGCGGGCGGCACATCCTGCCGTCGCCGGCCTCCATGACGTGAGCGACCTTCCGATCGGTCTCTCGAAGGGCGTCTTTGCGCGGGCGGCGGTCGCGGTCTCGAGCGACAGTGGTCCACGTCATATCGCGGCGGCCTTCGGCGTTCCAACCGTGGCCCTCATCGGCCCAACCGATCCTCGTCTCGGTCGTTCGGCTCCTTCCCGCTGCACGGAACTTCGCCGTGATCTCCCCTGCTCCCCCTGCGGAGCAAAGGAGTGTCCGCTCGGCCACCACGACTGCATGCGACTGATTTCGGTCGAGGAGGTTGGCCTCGCCGCGCTCGAACTGCTCGAGCGTGGTGCGAGCAAAGCCCACCCCGCCAACTGAAGGCGGGTATGCTTCGGCCACGCCTGCCCCAACCCTCGGTCGCCCCCCACTAGGAGAATCCCTCGATGACACAGTTCCTCGGCATGCTCGCGGCGATCGGGCTGACCGCCCTCTGCTGGGGCGTGTATGGCCCTGTGATCCACGCAGGCCAGGAAGAAATGGGCTCACGGCTGCGACCTTTTGTCTGCGTCGGCATGGCGTACTTCCTCATCGCCGTCATCGTGCCTGTCGTGCTGCTTGTTCGCGGCGGTGAGAAAGGCGACTGGACGTTTACCGGGGTCCTCTGGAGTGTGGTTGCCGGCGTCAGTGGGGCCTTGGGCGCGCTCGGCGTCATTCTTGCGCTCGCCGCCGGAGGAAGGCCGATCTATGTCATGCCACTGATCTTCGGCGGGGCGCCGGTCGTCAACACGCTCCTGTCGGCGTGGATGAACCGTGGCTTCGGCGAGCTCAAGGCCCCCTTCCTCGCCGGCCTCCTTCTCGTCATCACAGGCGCCATGACGGTCCTGGTCTTCAAGCCACAGCCGCCAGATCATGCCGCCGCGCATGCTAATGTTGAAGTGAAGAAGCCTGTTGACGACGCGGCCCCGGCGACGGTCGCGAAGAAGGTTGAACGCCGGGCGGAGCGATTCCTCGAAGTGCTCCTGGGCGTCGCGCTCACGGTCGCCTGCTGGGGCGCCTACGGCCAGGTCTTACACCGTGGACAGGCCGCCATGCAGGGCAGCCGCCTGCGACCGCTCTTGTGCATCGGCTTGGCCTACTTCTTGATTGCCGTGCTCGTGCCCATGGTCTTGCTCGGCCCCCTCGGTGACACTGGCACCTGGAGTTTTTCTGGAGTCCTGTGGAGCGTCGCGGGCGGCACCCTTGGGGCCGTCGGGGCGCTTGGCACGATCCTCGCCTTCACGCTTGGAGGCAAGCCCTTCACCGTCATGCCAGTCGTCTTCGGCCTGGCACCGGTGATCAACACGCTCACCTCGAGCGTGCTGCAGGGCGTACCTTTGCGCGACGTGAGCCCGGTCTTTCTTGCCGGAATGCTGATCGTCGGCGTGGGAGCTGCCACCGTGCTTGCATTTGGGCCACGCGGTCATGCGGTCAAGCCCGCCTGATGGTTCTCCGCATTACGTGCCGCGAGTGTGCCCAAACCATGTGACGTGATGCCGTGGCGCGAAGTGAAACCCAAGCCGGCGACACTCAGGCTCGAGCCAGGCTGACACCCGGACGAGCTCGTCGATCGAACGGCCCTGCGGCATCAGGCAGACGGCGCTCGGATCAATCTGGCCGGAGTTCAACCCCAGATCGTCAAGCCAGGCAACGGCTTCGGCGAGATCGGCAGGCGAGTCCACGACAAACTTCAACTGATACGGGCACAGTGCCATCAGGACGCTGAGCACATCGTCTCGGCGCCTCGCTGCCTCATGCCGCGAAGCCCATGCGCCGGGAGTGTCGTTCGGTGGTGTCGATGAAGTGAGCTTGGGACTGATCGAAATCAGATCGGCAATCGGTGCCGCGGCAAGCCGCGAAGAATCCTCCGGCAGGACAGTCCCGGCCGTCTCGACCGTGACGTGCCAGCCCTCCCGTCGCAGCCCGCGACAAAGATCGACCACATCGGGAAAGAGCAATGGCTCACCTCCTGTCACGACCGCATGCCGCGGCGCACGTTCCCGCACCCGATCGAGCACATCTTCCACGGTCATCGCCTCCCCCTCGGGCTGCCATGACGTGTAGGGCGTGTCGCACCACACACACCGCAAATTGCAACCGCTCGTGCGAACGAACGTGCTCGGCGTGCCGGCAAGTAAGCCCTCACCCTGGAGCGACGAAAAGATCTCGGCAATCTGCATGTCACTCGCTCACGGGAACGTCACACCTTGGGTCGCCGATTCCCGCAGCCGCGAAACCAGCCGCCCGCAGGAGACACGAGTCACATGCTCCGCAGGGCCGGCCATCGGGAAGCGGGTCGTAGCAACTCGTGGTGAGGCCGTAGTCAACGCCAAGCGAATGACCCAAACGAATAATCTCGGCCTTCGGGAGCATGACGAGGGGCGCGAGGATCTGCGGGGCATGCCCCTCGATGCCGGCCTTCGTCGCCAGCCGCGCGAGTGTGTCGAACGCAGCGAGAAATTCCGGCCGGCAATCTGGGTACCCGCTGTAGTCGATCGCGTTGACGCCCAGGACGATTGCCTCCGCACCCCGCGCTTCGGCCAAGGCGAGGGCAAGCGACAAGAAGACGGTGTTCCGCGCCGGCACATAGGTGGCGGGAATGCCGTGTGCCATCTCGGCGTCACTGCGACCTTTGGGAATGGCGGTGCCTGGATCCACCAGCGCACTGCCACCAAATGCCGCCAGGTCGACCGCGAGTACCACATGGTCAGTGATCCCGAGCGACGCTGCCACGGCACGCGCCGCGTCAATTTCGATCGCATGCCGCTGGCCATACGCAACCGAGAGGGCGGTCACCGAGTAGCCCTCACGCAAAGCCCACGCGGCAGCCGTCGCGGAGTCGAGTCCACCAGAGACGAGCACGACGGCCCGCCGCGGTTCGGCAGAAGGGTTTACACGTACCGTCATCAACGCAGACTCTATCGCCCGAAGGTTTTCCATGGCACACTCTTCCCCATCATGACCGCGCATCCACCTTCCCGTGAGCAGCTCGAGACATTTTCTAACCAGTTTCCGAGTCGCGACTACACGATCGAGCACATCTGCCCCGAGTTCACGAGCATGTGCCCGAAAACCGGCCAGCCTGACTTCGGGACATTGACGTTCCGATACGTCCCTGATGCCCTCTGCGTGGAGCTCAAGAGCCTGAAACTCTACCTCCAGGCGTTCCGCAACGAAGGCATTTTCTACGAAAACGTGACGAACCGAATCCTCGATGACCTCGTCGCCGTCCTCAGTCCCAGGCGGCTGACGCTTCTGGCCGAGTTCACACCCCGCGGCGGCATCCGCTCACGGATCGCGGTATCGCACCCGACTGCCGACCACGTCTCCCCCGTCCACTAGTCCCGTCACACCGCCCCTCAGGAGTTTTTCATCCCATGCCTGCACCACAGATCTTGCTTTCGGCGATCGCCGATGAAGCCGCCTTCCACCTGACGGCCGTCGAACAGTTTTCAGCGCTGGCCGCGATTGGACTCGAGTACTACAGCCTTCGAAACATCGATGTGGGCAAGGGCGTGAAGAACGTCATGACACTCACGCTCGGCGAAATCCAAAAAATCCGTCACCTCGAAGACCAGTACTGCCTCAACGTCGCCTCCATCGCGTCGCCGATCGGCAAAGTCAAGCTCGTCGACAAGCCGGATGGGACGAAGAACGTCTACGTACCCTTCAAGCAGTATCTCGCCAAAAACGTTGCCCGAGCCTGTGAGCTGGCCCACGCTTTCGAGACGAAGCTCATCCGAGGTTTCTCCTTTTACCCGCCCCGGAATGCCGATCCGAACGACTACCTCGACCAGGCGGTCGATCACATCGGCAAAATCGCCGAGGCCTGCCACCGCTCCGACCTCACATTCGGCCTTGAGGTGGAAGCCAATCTCGTCGGTCGCACCGGCGATCTTCTGGCCGAGATCTACCGCCGTGTGAACCACCCAGGGCTCGTGCTCGTCTTCGATGCGGCCAATCTCATCGTCCAGGGCATGTCGACCGCCGAGGTTTGGAAGCAGTGGCAGGCGATGAAACCCGGCATTGGCTGGGTCCACATCAAGGACTACCGACCCATGAAAGCGGCTGCCAAGGGAAAACACGTTGAGGAAGACAAACTCGCCAACTTCGTGCCGGCCGATCTCGGCGCCGGGGGTCACGAAAAGATCCTCGCTGACCTGAAGACGATGCTCCCGGTGCTCACCAAGAAGCTCACCCGCCGTGGGATCCCCGGCGTGTTCGTCGATCTCGAGCCTCATGTTCGCGGGGGGGGTCAATTCGGCGGCACGAGTGGTCCTGACGGCATGGGGATCGCGCTTCGCGGCCTCTGCCGCGTGCTCGACCGGGTCAAGCTCGGCTATCACCTCCGCGATTTTGACGACTTGCTCGCCGCACGAGGGCTCTAAACTTCACGTGGACAAAGCCATCCATGGCCTTTTTCCACTTGCCGACCGATGGAAAAGCCAAGGTTTTCTATGGTCGGAAATCGCCGCTTCCTGCGGCGACACGTTCCCTCCGCTCAGCGCTCCGTGAACGACCCATGAGTGACACGACCGAGCCGGGCTCGTACTTTGTCGCGAATTATCCGCCGTTCTCGCGGTGGACGACCGATGCGGTGCCTGCCGTGCTCGCGGCCTTCGCCAAGCCGGCCAGCGAAACGCCGCTCGGGCTTTATCTTCACATCCCCTACTGCCGAAAGCGTTGCAAGTTCTGCTATTTCCGCGTCTACACCGACGTGGCTGCGAGTGATGTCGAGCGATATTCGCAGGCGCTCGTGCATGAGGCGAAGCTTGTCGCAGAATGTCCAGCCGTCGCAGGCCGGTCACTGCGGTACGTCTACTTCGGTGGAGGCACGCCCTCGTTTCTGTCGGTCAAGCAACTCGAACGACTCGTTGCTGGCCTCCACGAAAGTTTTGGCTGGGACGACGCCGAGGAAGTGACATTCGAGTGCGAGCCGGGCACACTCTCTGAACCAAAGGTCCAGGCGCTGAAGGCACTCGGCATGACCAGAATCTCCCTCGGCGTCGAGAACTTCGACGATGCCATCCTGGAAGCCAATGGACGTGCCCACCTCTCGGCCGAGATTCTTCGATCGTGGGATTGGATCAAGGCAGCCGGGTTTCCCAACACCAACGTCGACCTCATCGCCGGCATGGTCGGCGAGACCGTCGAGACGTGGCAACGGACCATCGAGACAACACTCGCGCTCGAGCCCGACAGCGTGACGATCTACCAGATGGAGTTGCCGTTCAATACGGTCTTTGTCCGCGCCGCAAAAGATGGCGGGGGCACGGTGCCCGTGGCCGACTGGCCCACGAAGCGGCAGTGGGTGAGTTATGCCTTCGATCAATTTCTCGAGCGGGGCTATGTCGTGTCGAGTGGCTACACACTCGTCCGCGATCCTGCTCGCGTTCACTTCCGGTATCGCGACATGCTCTGGGAGGGCGCTGATCTCGTCGCCCTCGGAGTCGCGAGCTTTGGACACCTTTCGGGAGTGCATTATCAGAACGAGCCCCACCAGGAACCCTACCTTACTACGGTCGAGGCGGGCCGCCTGCCCATCCACCGCGGAGTCGTCCCCACGGATCGGGAGCTCCTTGTGCGCGAGATCATCCTCCAGCTCAAGCGGGGCTGGCTCGACACGCGCCGTCTGCACGACAAGTTCGGCATCGACCCCCTCGTTGAGTGGTCGGCTGTCTGGAAGAACCTCATGGCCGCGGGCCACCTCGAGCAGATCGAGCCCCGACCGGTACTCTCACGTCAGGGCCTTCTCCAGATCGACTCACTTCTCCCCGCGTTTTTTGAGGGAACCCCAAGCAAACAGAGCGGCGGTAGCCACTGACGATTCGCCTTTTGTCGTGATTCCGCGTTCGCGTTACAGTTCGGTGTGGAATCCGGTTTCTCCAAGGCAGAAAGCTTTTTCTGTTTCGGTGAAGGAATGATTCGTTAAAGGACAGACGTGCTCCGTTCCCCACCTCTTTTTCCCGCCGTCGTTCCTTCAGCCGAGGGTCTCGTCTGCCCTCCCCGAAGATCACTTCGAGACCGACTTCGCGCGATGGCCGCCGATCTCGCGGCTCCTTGGCGAACCAGCGGGGTGCCGACAGCCGTACGATCGTCCGCTGGTCTGCGCCAGCAGGCTGCCCTGCTTGTTGGTCGAGCTGGCGCAGCGGTGGACCATATCGGATGGACGATGGTCACCATCGTGTCCGAGTACTGGCGGGGCCGTCTCGCCGCCGGAGGCTCCGGCCGAAGGCTTCTGCTTCTTCCTGATTGCCCGTTGTGTGAGGGTGATGAACACGAGGCGGCGGGCATCCCTGGAACGTGCGGCCCTGGCTGTGGAATCGCAACGATCTGGGCTGCCGCTCGCGACTGCGGCTGGACCGTGGAACCGACAACCCGTGCCGTCTCGGCCATCGGGTCGCTCCTGACCGGTCAATACGACGGCATCTTGGGCGTAGCCCGACTCCGCGATCTGGAGAAAGCATTCGGGATGCTTCCGGCCTTTTCGCTTCCGGTTGCAGCCGTTCCCTATGACCCACTCTCGGCCTTCGCTGGTGATCAAGCCCCCTGTGCGGCGACACTGGAGGCTGAAGCAATTGACGTTGACTGGGTTCTCGGGCTCCTGGGTGTTGCAGGTGGGGACCCGGCTCCTGTTAGTGATTATCTTCCGCTGCTCCGTGAGGCGGCAGAAATGTTCACGCCAACGGCACTCGCCGACCTCGCCAATCGAATCGATGTGCCTGGACTGCTCGGGTCGGGCTCGCCCGGCATCGTGTCCGGTGTCTCTCCTCTCGAAGCCACGGCTGCGATGGCGGCCGACTTCCTGGCCCGCGGTGGAAAATTCCTCCGGCCGTTCGTCACGCTGGCCGCTTTCGATGCGGTCGTGGCCGATGCTGCCGAGCACGGTCTCGCCCTCGGCGAATCACCGTCGTCGCGGGACGCTGCCAAAGCGGCGGCGGTGGCCATCGAGATCTTTCACAAAGCCTCACTCGTTCACGACGACATCGAGGACGATGACGCGATGCGATATGGGCGGCCCACGCTGCATCGCGAGCAGGGCGTTCCGGCCGCACTCAATGCCGGTGATTACCTTCTCGGGGCCGGCTACAGAATGGTGACGGCCCTGCCAGGGATCACCGCAGGAGCTCACCGAGATGTGATCGCAATCCTGGCCGACGCCCATGTGCGACTCGCCAAAGGCCAGGGGGCGGAGCTTTGGTGGCGGGATGCAGCCAACAACCAGCTCACCCCTGATGAGGCACTCGCGATCTACGGCTTGAAGACTTCACCTGCTTTTGAGGCGGCCATCGCGATGGGTGTGCGGCTTGCCGGGGTACTGCCCTCAACTGCCGTGGCGATCGATCGCTACGCAGTCCATGTCGGCACGGGGTTTCAAGTACTCAACGATCTCAAGGACTGGGGAGGAGATCTCGAGAACGACCGTCGTGTCGCTGGTGATCTGCTGGGCGGCCGCCCCACGCTCCTGTGGGCGTTGGCGTTGGAGCGGCTGGCTCCCAGCGACGCCGAGAAGCTCCGGGAAATCGCGGCCATCGCCCGGCGTTCGGACCAGGTTCAAAATACCGCCGACCTCCTTGCCGACGCTCGGGCCCTCTACGATCGAGGCGAGGTCGTGCCTCGCGCACGAGAGGTTGCAGCGGTCCAGCGGGCGTCGGCGTTCGAGGCCCTTGTCGATTGCCGGCTCCCACGGCTGCGGGATGTCCTCGAGTTTCTCCTGGATCTGGCAGTCCCTGAAGCGACCATCGGGCCATGAGCGGGATCGACGAACCTGCTTCAGAGCGAGCCCTCAGGCTCGTCCAAGTGTTTTACGCAGACACGAAGCAGTTCGCATCGTTCGAGAGCATCGGCAGTCATGACATGCCGGTGGGTCCCAGGGCGCTCCTGGCCCATTCGAACCACATGACACTGGCGATGGAGCGATTTCACGGCGGTCCTGTGGGTCTGATCGTCGTGGATCGCCAGCACTGCGAAGACGGCCGCTACGCGCGGGAAATCCTCCTGACCGCCCCCGATGGCCGCACCGTGCAATATGGAATCGTCCGAATTGATCTCAGCAGTCTGCCAGAGGCAACGGCATGGGCGATCCAAGTCGAATCCGAACCCCTCGGCCGGATTCTCACCAAGGCTGGACTTCTGTGCGACGTCCATGACGTCGAGCTGCTCCGAGTCGAATTTGGACCATCATTTGCGGCATTTTTCGGTAACCAACACGCACCAGACACATTCGGCCGGGTTGCAACGATCGGCCTCGAGGGCCGCCCGATCATCGAGCTTCTCGAGATCGTGGCACCAGGCACGGCGTGACCCACGGTACCCGCGGGCACTGGGCAACCGTGGTCGAGGAGGTTTTTTCGACACGTTTGGCCAGTTGACGCAAACTCCTGTGGCAGCGGCATTTACGGCAAGCGAGTCGATATTGACTCGCGGCGCAGGGGACCAGTAGAGTTGGGTCGTCTGGCAAGGATGGCCCGCAGGGATGCGGTTGGAGGAAGTGGAATCCTCTTTCCTCTCCCGCCCCGCCCCGCGGGTCACCCAAGTCGGATCAAATAATCGGATTGGCCGACGCCATCAAGGGTGCAGCCGCGCAGGCAGGGAGTGCCACGCGGCCGGCGCCCGTCGGGCAATCCGGGGTGTGATTCATGGCAAGGAGGCCTAGGCGTTCGGGGTCCCTTCTCTGGTGAGGAGGCTCCGGGCTCCGTTTTGACTAGCTGTATTCACGGCTAGCGAGAGGATGTGAGGCACATGCAGAAGACCGTGTATACGACTGGCGAAGCCGCCAAGATTTGTAAGGTGAGTCAGCAGACGATCATTCGCTGCTTTGACTCCGGACAGTTAAAGGGATTCCGCGTGCCGGGGAGCCGCTTCCGGCGGATTCCTCGGGACCAGTTGTTCATGTTCATGAGGGACAACGGGATCCCCACCGATGCCCTCGAAAGCGGCCGTCGGAAGATCCTGGTGGTCGATGACGACCAGGATCTCGTCGAGCTCATCACCGACGTCCTCGAGAGGGACGGGCGGTTCGAGACTCGCAGCGTCAACAACGGCTTTGATGCCGGCATGATGGTCAAGGACTACCGTCCTGATCTCATCGTGCTCGATGTCATGCTCCCCGATATCAACGGCAAGGAAGTCTGCCAGCGGGTCCGCAGTGACTCGACCATGGACGAGGTGCGGATCATCTGCATCTCGGGCATGTGTGAGCCCGACAAGATCGAGGATCTCAAAGCCTCTGGTGCGAACGAGTTCCTTCAGAAGCCCTTCGAAGCCGAGGTACTGGTCGATCGGATCTGCAGCCTGCTCGATATTGAAACGGGCGTTGCCGGCGCCTAATTCCTCGCCGATCGTGGCCGACATATTTTTCGACGATCGCAACCGCCCGCGGGCTTTTGGGCCCGCGGGCGGTTGCATGTCGTGCGGCATCGTCAGGAAGCAAGGTGATCCCCGATGACACGCGATTCAGTTGCCGAGACCATCGACAAACTCCATTCCGCCCTCTCGGCATCGGCGGTCGGCCGTGCGCCAGATCCCGCTCTCATCGTCGAGTCGATTGCCATTGCCCAGGAATACCTTCGGCTCAGCGACGATTTCGAAGCTCGTGTCGCCGAGGCCAGGATTGAAGCGCTCCGCGAGCTGGCGTATGGGGCCGGCCATGAGATCAACAATCCGCTGGCCAACATTGCCGCGCGGGCCCAGGCACTCCTGCCTAACGAACATGACCCGGAGCGACGACGCCGGCTGGCAACCATCGTCGATCAGGCATTCCGGGCCCGAGACATGATCGGCGGCTTGATGGTATTTGCCCGTCCTCCTCGTGCCATGCCTGCCGACACCACGATCGATGAGGTGGTCCGACCCGCGATCGAAGCCGTCAGCCCGCATGTCGCGGTGCGACATGTTCGCTTCGAATACGACGCTTCGCCTGCTCCCGTGGCGCTCCACGTCGATGCCACCCAGGTGGGAGAAGCACTGCGGATGCTCTTGGTCAACGCCCTCGAAGCGGTTGACGATGGGGGTCGGATTCGAGTCGAGGCACGGCAGGACGATGCTGGCAGTGCCCTGATCGTGATCGACGACGATGGCCCGGGGATGGACGCAGCGATGGCGTCCAAGGCATGTGATCCGTTTTTCAGTGGACGCGAAGCCGGCCGGGGCATCGGACTGGGGCTCCCCAAGGCGCGGAGGCTCGTCGAGGCAAGCGGCGGCAGCCTTGTCGTCGAGTCGCGACCTGGGCACGGAACCCGCTGTTCGATCGCCCTACCAATCACAGCCTGACACCCGGCACGGGGCCGTCAAACTCGACCCAGGCTTCCTGGCATGACGTGATCCTTCCCTGTACCGCGAGAGAAACCCGCATGCGCGGCTTCCAATAATGCCCCGAGCCCTTGTCGTTTCCTCACGATTTCCTTTATCTTCCGTTGCCACCTCGGCATCAAAACAATGGCGAAGGATCGCCGGACCATTCAGGGATGAACGTATGACCTTCACCGGATCGAACCTCGGCGAGTCACGTGGAGTCTCCCCCGTGCTCGACGAGGAGCCATCCGATGGCCGACGGGTGTCGCGGTCGGCTCTCGGTCACATTTCACCGCCCCGGCGGAGGCATGTGCTGGAGCGGCCTGATGTGATACTGGCCGGGACGACACGAGCCGTTGCGCGAACAGCAGATTGGCTTCGCCGACAACAGGCCGCCGACGGTCACTGGCGCGGGCCTCTCGAAGGAGACACGATCCTCGAAAGTGAGTACCTCTTGATCCTGGCATGGGCCGACCGGCTCAGCGGGCCGAATGTCGCCGCTGCGGCCCGCCGGGTTCTCACGGAGCAACTCCCGGATGGCGGCTGGGCACTCTATCCGGGTGGGCCGGTAGACGTGAGCGCGAGCGTGAAGGCCTATCTGGCGCTCAAGATCACTGGCCACGACCCCCACTTACCCGCGCTCACGAAAGCCCGTCGGGCGATTGAAGCGGCCGGCGGTCCGTGGGCCGTCAACAGCTTCACGAAGTTTTATCTGGCGCTCTTGGGGCAACTGCCGTATGCCACATGCCCCGCGGTGCCGCCGGAAATGGTTCTGCTTCCAGACTGGTTCCCCGTGAATCTGAATCGTGTGTCGGCATGGTCGCGAACCATGATCGTGCCACTTTCCCTCATGTGGGCGTTCAAGCCGACTCGCGATCTGCCGACCGATCGCGGCATCAGTGAGCTCTTTGAGGGGGGTCCTCCCCGCCGTGGCTCACGCGAGAAAGGCTGGGCGATGTTCTTCCGCGGCGTGGACCGCGTGATGAAGGCCTGTGAAAATCTGGGACTCACTCCCTTTCGAGCCCGTGCCGTTCAGGCCTGTCGCCGCTGGATGCTTGACCGCTTTGACGGGAGCGAAGGGCTCGGCGCAATCTTCCCTCCGATCGTCTGGAGCATCGTGGCACTTCGGGCCATCGGATGCGACGACGATTCGCCTGAAGTCCAAGAATGCTGGCGGCATCTCGAGGCGCTCGTCGAGCGGGAGCCAGATGGATCGGTTCGCGTCGAGCCCTGCCGTTCACCCGTCTGGGACACCGCCATCACCGTGATCGGCTTGATTGAGGAAGCAACAATTGCTGGCCGCTCCATCGGCTCGGCCATCCGTGTATCGGCCACGCGAGGCATCGACTGGCTGCTCGACAACGAGATACGGGTCGCCGGCGACTGGACCAAGAGCGCCACGAGCCCTCATCGCGTAGCTCCCTCGGGGTGGTGTTTCCAGTATGCCAATCGCTTCTACCCTGACGTCGATGACACGGCGATGGTGATCGTGGCACTGGCAACGTGGCTGCACACGCCTGGGTCAGCGGACGATTTGAACCGGAGAGTCCGCGTCGCCGGAGCGATCCACCGTGGCCGGAAGTGGCTCGAAGCGATGCAGGGTTCTGACGGCGGCTGGGCCGCCTTCGACCGTGACAACACGATGGAACTGCTCTGTAAGGTTCCCTTCGCTGATCACAACGCAATGATCGATCCCAGCACACCCGATATCGCAGGTCGTGCGCTCGAAGCCATGGGGAAGAGTGGCCTCCGGCGAGGCCATGCGTCCATCGACCGAGGCGTCGCCTACCTCCGGCGAACGCAGGAAGCGTCTGGTGCGTGGTTTGGCCGCTGGGGCGTCAACTATGTCTACGGAACCTGGCAGGCGCTCGAGGGCCTGAGAGCCGTCGGTGTGCCGCCTGATGACCCGATGGTGGCCCGCGGGGCAGACTGGCTCGAGGACCACCAGCAACCGGACGGTGGCTGGGGCGAAACGCCGGAGAGCTATGCCGATCGTGACTTGGCCGGCATCGGGCCACCGACCGCGTCCCAAACAGCTTGGGCCATCGCGGGCCTCGTCGCGGCAGGCCGTGGGAGTTCGCCATCCGTTGAACGAGGGCTCGCGTGGCTCATCGAAAGGCAAGCTGCCGACGGAACGTGGGCTCAACAAGAGTTCACGGGCACCGGCTTTCCGCAGGTGTTTTACCTCCGCTACCACTACTATCCGATCTACTTTCCGCTGGTCGCAATCTGCCGCGCCGTCGTGGCCCGGCAAACAGGAGGCCGACCATGAGCGTTCCCGTAGGGCAGATGCTCTCGGTCCTCAGTCATGTCGCCATCCAGCGGCTACGCGGCAACCGCCGGTATCCGCTCGTGCTCATGCTCGAGCCGCTCTTCCGCTGCAACCTCGCATGTGGCGGCTGCGGCAAGATCCAGCATCCCCAAGAAATCCTCCGGTCGCACCTGACTCCCGAGCAGTGCCTCGCGGCGGTCGATGAGTGCGGGGCACCGATCGTGTCGATTCCCGGTGGTGAGCCGCTGCTCCACCCGCAGATCGAAGAGATCGTGTCGGGGATCGTGTCTCGCAGGAGATACCTCTACCTCTGCACGAACGCGCTGAAGCTCGAGGAGATGCTCCCGCGGTTCACGCCGTCGAGGTACTTGGCGTTTTCAGTTCATCTTGATGGCCCGCGTGAGGAGCATGACCACTCGGTCTGCCGCGAGGGCGTCTACGACAAGGCCGTGGCGGCGATCAAAGCGGCCCGTCGGGCTGGGTTCCGCGTGACGACGAACTCGACGCTTTTCACCGACGCCGATCCTGCACGCTACCACCGGTTCTTCGATGAGGTCATGGCACTCGGTGTCGAAGGCATGATGATTTCACCTGGCTACTCCTACGCCAAAGCACCCGACCAGCAGCATTTTTTGAGGCGGCAGCGGAGCGAGTCTCTCTTCCGTCGCATTCTCGACGCGGCTCCGCGGCGTTGGAAGTTCAACCAGTCGCCTGTGTTTCTCGAGTTTCTCAAGGGCAACTGGGATCTCGATTGCCTCCCGTGGGGCACACCCACTTACAACCTCTTCGGCTGGCAACGCCCCTGTTATCTCCTCGACGAAGGCTACGCGGAGTCATTCGAGGACCTCATGCAGGAAACCGCCTGGGATCGCTACGGCCGTGCCAGCGGCAACCCGAAATGTGCCGACTGCATGGTGCATTGCGGGTATGAGCCGGCGGCCGTCGAAGCAACGTTCAGCTCGCTCCGTGGTTTCCTTGCCACGGCGTGGCTTTCGGTGTTTGGCTCCCCTCGACCTCGCGTGCCGGCGACAGAGCCGTCACCGGCACTCCCTGCACCGGGCTTGAAACTCGGCCCGAACGGACTTCCAGCTCTCCCGATCATCGATCAAGTCGCCTGACGCTCCCTGGTTACCATCCGCGGCCTACAGACCGCGTTCTCGGACCAGCCGGGCGGCGTCGAGCGCGGCGCCTCGGGCGCCGGCGGAATCACCGGCCGGGATCACGTGGATCGGGATTGCCGCCTGCTCTTCGCGTTGGTCGGGCATGCCTGCTCGGATCTCTTCGAGGAACCATCTGCGAAAGGTTTCGTCGGCCTCGACAGCCCCGCCACCGACCACAAGCGCGTCGGGGTCAAAAACGTTGATCATCTCATCAAAGAAAAGGGCGAGCGCCCTCGCCTGCACCCGAAAAATCTCTCGGCACATGGCGTCCCCTTTCGCGGCGAGGCCCCTGACCAGCTTCGAAGCCGAGGCGATATCATCCTCGGCTTTGAGCGGATGGTCGGGATGACGCTCGAGAAACCAAGGCAAAAGCGACTGGCGGATCGCCGTGAGGGAACAGAGGGATTCGAGGTCGCCGAGGCGTCCGCAGTTGCACCGCGGCGTGAGGCCGTCGATACCCGGAATCTCACGGAACGGAATGAGGACATGCCCGAGCTCACCACCAAAACCGTTCCGACCCGTCACGACGCGGCCCGCCGTGATCACACCTCCGCCAAGACCGGTCCCGATGATGGCTGAGACACTTGTGGCGGCATTCTCGGATCCGAAAAGGGATGCATGGCCCCAGAGTGCAGCGGCGTTGCCGTCGTTGAGGTAGGTCACAGGTATGCCTAGGCATCCCTCCACGCCAGCGCGGATGTCAAACCCCGCCCAGTCTGAATGAGCAAAGTTGGTCGATCCCCGGCGGCTGAGGACACCGGTGGCGCTCGCGGGGCCTGGCGTGTCGAGGCCCGCGGCCCGAAGCATTCCGACGGAGATGCCGACCCGTTCTGCGGCGGCTGCCAGGCCATCGACGATCTGGTTCAAACAGACGGCCGGACCGTCGAGGCTCCTTGCCGGATACTCGCAAAGCCCATCGATGAGAAACTCCCCCCGCTCATCGAGAAACGTGTAGTTGATCGCCGTCCCACCGAGATCGATCCCGGCAACGACTTTTTCCGCAGGTGACACGCGCTCGCTCCCGGCCTTGCAGTCTTGAGACCGCCTTCAGCTTAATCGCTCGAGACTCCGTTTCACGCGGAAGGTGATCGCGCGGAGACCTCGGGACCTCAACATTCCCAGCACATCAGCCAAGCCGATCCGGTCGAGAAAGTCGTCCGGAATATGCGCGGCCTCGGTCGAGGGGCGACCGCGGACTGCCTCGGCGAGGATCGCGACGAACCCTTTGACCGTCGGGGCCTCCGGAGCCACGTCGGCGACGAGTCTCGCCGACCCGTCGGCGGCGGTTTCCGCCCACAGGTACACGGGCGTCTGGCACTCGTGAATCCGTCCTTCAGAAGCGGCTTTACGAGCCACGTGCTCCGGGTCGAGGGGTGCGAGCCCTGCCGCATAATCGACGAGCATCTCAAGCTTTTCTCGGCCGTCGAGGTCGGCAAACTCCTCGATCACGGCAGCGATTCTCGCGGCAACGTCGCCCATTGGTCAGCCTGAGGCCGTCTCATCGTGGCCGGCAGCAGCCACGGCAGGGATGGCAGCCGGAGCCGGTTTCGAGGCCTGAGGCATTCCACCAGGCTCGGATCCCTTCGCGATCGGCACTCGGACACAGTTGCCCCACTCGAGCCATGAACCGTCGTAGTTTCTAACATTGCCGAAGCCAAGGAGGTACTTCAACACGAACCACGTGAGGCTTGACCGCTCGCCGATCCTGCAGTAAGCAATCGTCGGCGATCGCCGCTTGAGCTTGAGCTCCTTGATATAGAGCTTCTCGAGCTCCTTGGCCGGTTTGAACGTGCCATCCTCATTGCAGTTCAGCGGCCACGGCACACTGAGGGCACCTGGAATATGCCCGCCACGGACCGCCCCTTCGTTTGGATAGTCGGGCATGTGCGTCCGCTCTCCCCGGTATTCCTCTGGACTACGTACATCCAGCAGTTGCTTGCCAGCCTTGCAGTGCTTGAGAACCTCGTCGCGGAGGGCCCGGATCGTACCGTCCTGCTCGTGTGCCACGTAAGACGCCTGGGGATACGAGACCCGCTCCGTGCACCACGGACGTCCATCTAGCTCCCATCGCTTCCGCCCACCATTCATTATGAGGCACTTCTCGTGGCCATACAGCTTGAAGACCCAGAAGGCGTAGCAGGCCCACCAGTTGTTCTTGTCGCCATAGAACACGACAGTCGTATCGTTGGAGATGCCTCGCTCGGCGCAGAGCCTCTCGAATGCAGCCCGATCTATATAGTCTCGCTGCACCGGATCTTGGAGGTCGGTCTGCCAGTCGATCTCGACGGCGCCGGGAACATGCCCCTGCACGTACAGCGCGCGATCCTCGTCTGACTCGACAATTCGCACGTCGGGGTCGGTGAGGTGCGCGGCCACCCATTCGGTGGAAACGAGTACCTCAGGACAGACGTATTCCGGCATGGAAGTAGCTCCTCGATCAGGCGTGGCGAAAGGTAGCTGTGGCGGGCTTAGAACCGCAGTTTTTGATCGTACGGCATCCCCCGCTCCCCTGCAACGATGCCGCGTCGCGGTGCGGTGTCATGTGCGATAAGATGTCGTCGATCGCAGATCAGCTTGCCAGGCTAGCCTTTCGCTCGCCTCCCCCCTTCCTTCCTACGAACCGGACTATCCTGCATGGGCGCCGCCTTCATCTTCCAGATCTCGCACCTCTTCAAGAAGTTCGGTCAGCGGGAGCTCCTCAAGGACATCAACCTCGCCTTTTATCCGGGAGCGAAGATCGGCCTCCTCGGCCGCAACGGCGCGGGCAAGAGCACGCTCATGAAGATCATGGCGGGCATCGACAAGGAATACGAAGGAGAGGCGAGGCTGGGCGATGGCTACACCGTCGGCTACTTGGAGCAGGAACCGAAGCTCGATCCATCGAAGACCGTCTTCGAGAACGTCATGGATGCGGTCGCCCACTCACGATCCGTGCTCCAGCGGTTCGAGGAGATCAATGCCCGGCTCGGTGAGCCGCTTGAACCAAACGAGATGGAGAAGCTTCTCGAGGAACAGGCCACGGTACAGGATGAGATCGACGCTAAGAACCTGTGGGATCTCGACCGTCAGGTAGAGATCGCGATGGACGCGATGAATCTGCCCCCTGGGGACTGGAGCGTGACGAATCTCTCCGGTGGTGAACGTCGCCGCGTGGCTCTCTGCAAGCTCCTGCTCGAGAAGCCCGACCTCTTGCTGCTCGACGAGCCGACGAACCATCTCGACGCCGAAAGCGTCAACTGGCTCGAGCGGCATCTCGACGAGTATACGGGCACCGTCGTGGCCGTGACCCACGACCGGTACTTCCTCGACAATGTGGCCAAGTGGATCCTCGAGGTTGACCACGGCCGTGGTATTCCCTTCGAGGGCAACTACTCATCCTGGCTCGAGCAGAAGAGGGCCCGGCTCCAGCTGGAAGAAAAACAGGTCAGCGCCCGTCAGAAGACGCTCGACAAGGAGCTCGAGTGGGTGCGGATGTCACCGAAGGCCCGTCAGGCCAAAAGCAAGGCGCGCATGGCCGCTTACGAGAAGCTGGCGGCCGAGCAGGCGGCCGTCCGCGATCAAGACATCGAAATCTTCATTCCGGCCAGCCGGCCCCTGGGTGATCATGTGATCGAGACGGAAAACATTTCCAAGGCCTTTGGCGATAAGCTGCTCTTCGAGAATGTCTCCTTCCGGCTTCCACCTGGTGGCATCGTGGGGATCATCGGGCCCAACGGTGCCGGCAAGACGACACTCTTTCGGATGCTTGTCGGAGCCGAGAAGCCCGACACCGGCACGATCCGAATCGGGAGCACCGTGGACATCGGCTATGTGGATCAGAACCGCGACGCCCTCAACCCAAACAAGTCGGTCTTTGAGGAGATCTCGGGCGGTCACGACACGATCGAACTGGGCAAACGGGCGGTGAACGCCCGGAGCTACGTGGCGAAGTTCAACTTCATGGGCCCTGATCAGCAGAAGAAGGTCGGCACGCTCTCCGGGGGTGAACGCAACCGTGTCCATCTCGCCAAGCTGCTCCGCACCGGCTCGAATCTCCTGCTACTCGACGAGCCGACCAACGACCTCGACATCGACACCCTTCGGTCGCTCGAGGAGGGGATTACCAACTTCGCTGGCAGTGTCGTGGTGATCACCCACGACCGCTGGTTCCTCGACCGGCTCGCGACGCACATCATTGCGTTTGAGGGGGACGGCTACGTCCACGTCTGCGAGGGCAACTTCGAGGTCTACGAGCGGAGCCGACGCGAGCGGCTCGGCATCGACGCCGACGAACCCCACCGCTTCCGGTACAAGAAACTCACGAAGTAAGAGGCTCCGGTCGGAGTCGAACCGACGATGGCGGATTTGCAATCGGGGGGCCACCCCCGGAATCCTCGGGTGAAACCACCGCTGACGCTACAGGTCGGGGTGCTAATCGGGGTAACTCGGCGGCACAGCAGGAGGCCGACGACGTTGAGCTGAGCACTGTCATTGCCGGCTGGGCGCATTTGGCCGCTGCAACCAAGGCGGCAATCCTCGCCATTGTTCGGGATGGGCACAGAACCTGATTCCGGGCGACACTCGTGCATGCGAAAATCGCGTCCCAACGGCCCCGCTCCCCTGCCCTGCTGGCTCCTCTACCTCCTGCGGTGCTCTGACGGCTCGCTCTACACGGGCATCACAAACGACCTGCCGAAGCGGCTGAAGGCCCACGATTCGGGCAAGGCGTCACGATATACCCGCAGCCGACTCCCCGTGACGCTGGCCTACACAGAGCCGCATCGGTCCAAATCGAGCGCCCTGAAGCGGGAGGTGGCAATCAAGAAGTTACGACGCTTCGAGAAATTGCGGCTGGTCGCAGGATCAAGAGCATCGGCCGGCCAGTGATGCGTTTGGAAGCCGGCTCCGCTTGCGCGTCGCCGCACTTCCCGCATGCCCACCCCGACAACAACAACCGCCCCGAGCAGACCATTCGGTGATTCAACGCTCCTGAACGCCCTGGCCCCGATCAAACGCGGACGTAAATTCCCGGTCGTGTTTCCTGTTGCTGAAGACAACAAACCCGACCGAAATTCCCCCTGCCATCCCTGAAAAACAACGTATCTCGGCGCAAAACCACACATCCCCGAGCGACCAACAACCGCCACACACACCGAGCCAATCGCGAAAAGTTGCCACGGTAGATCGTTTGTTAACACAAATATCGCATTTGTGAGTTTTAACCCGAAAAGCCCAATTCGACGTGCGTTCTTCGTTCGGCGCCGTTTCCATGATATCAATGGCGTCACGACTTTTTCTCCCCGTCCGCGCCCCTCTACGATCCCAAAACGCGGCACTCACCCACCTGCCCCTCGTATTTCCATCTCCTCCCCCTCCGCACCACTTTCCGGGCTGC
Source organism: Pirellulales bacterium (assembly GCA_041744595.1). Taxonomy (GTDB): domain Bacteria; phylum Planctomycetota; class Planctomycetia; order Pirellulales; family UBA1268; genus QWPN01. The sequence goes on along the minus strand of JBGTKO010000257.1, from coordinate 12,494 downwards.
CAGAGAAACGCGTGGTGGGATGGGCCGCACAGACCGAAGCCAACAGCATCCGACCAACCCAACCCAGAAAATACCAAACCACACCAGGCCAAACCAACACCCTCACCTCGCTCACCTACCCCCTATCCACGCATTTTTCTGAATCGTTCTTGGGGCTGTTGACGAAGGTGCTGACCCGATATGCAGTCATCTGGTCCGAATCAAAGGGCCGCAGAAGTTTCGATACATTGCCTTCGGCGTACTCCTGAACATCGAGCCAGGCGTCAAAACCTTCTGGCGGGATCATGACAGGCATACGGTCGTGAATAGCCGCCATGAGCTCGTTCGGTTCACAGGTCAAAAGCGTACACGACTCGATAACTGGCTTCCCCGGTTTTTCCCAGTGACTCATAAGGCCGGCGATCCCAAATGGCAGACCGGATCGCAAACGCACGTACCAGGGCTGCTTTTTGCCTGTATCGGGGTCGGTCTGCCACTCATAGAAACCATCCGCGACGACCAGGCACCTCCGCGAACGAAAGCTGGCTCTGAACGCTGGTTTGGTTGCCGCTGTTTCGGAGCGTGCGTTGATCATCCGGCCTGCCAAATGCGGATCACGGGCCCAAGATGGAACAAAACCCCATTGGAGCGAGACCAGTTCACGTTCGCGTATGGCTGGCTTTGTGGCAGCGGGTTTTTCTCGGACGGCTAGAACGTGCAGGGAAGGGGCAATGTTGAATCTCTTGGGGAGCGTAGGCGGAACTTCTACGCCAAACGTGTCCGCAATAAGGGTGGCAGATGAGAAGAGCGTGAACCTGCCACACATTCGTCCGGCCTATTTTCTAGCGGCGACATCGAGCCAGCCCCATAGATATCTACAGGCGAAACTCCGATAGGGGCGCCAGGTTTCCGCGAGCTTGAGAACGCGGGTTTCGTATTTGGCTTTCGGCACCTTGTAGAGCGAGCACACGGCCCTACGTATTCCGGCGTCACCAACTGAAAAGATATCTGGGCGGTCGAGGGCAAAGATCATGAACATCTCGACCGACCAGGGCCCGAACCCCTTTATGGAGCGGAGTTGGGCATGGGCTTCTTCGTCAGGCAAATCCCGGATACTCGCGAATTCGAGGTCGTGGGTGGCTGCGCGTTTGGCTGCCTCGATGATGAACGCGGCTTTGCTTCTGCTCAGGCCGCATTGGGTCAGCGTCGTCGGCTTCATCCGGGCTACTGTGTCGGGATGCCAGGATTCACGAAGAGCCCGGACGCGTTTCCAGATCGTTGTTGCCGCTGCGTACGAAAGCTGCTGCCCTGTGATGATCCTGCAAACGGTCTCGAAGTCGGTGCGATCTCTGTAGAAGCCAGGAAGAGGGCCCACAGCATCCATCACCTCGCGCATGACCGGATCTTGCCCGAGGACTTTTTGGTGGGGGTGTCGGGATTGGGATTTGGGTTGGGGTTTGCGTGTCGTTGGCGGCATATCGGATTTTTATCCTGTGGCCGTGTATGAGGTCGCGAAAAGAGGGGGTGGCAAGTGGGCGATTCTCATTGATATCAAAGACGAGTTGGGTTGGCCGGACTTTGATAGGAATTCAGCGGGGTCGGCAAAAAGGCGCCGTGTCGAGTGGTCGGACATGCAGGATGACCGCCCTTGGCATTGTTGTCATTGCCGCACCCACGTTTTCTACGAGTGGCAAAAAACGAGCCTGGCCGATCCTGACTTGATATCTATGGCGACAGGCACCCGCGCTTTTGACGCACGAGCCCAGAAACAGCAAAACCCTCCCTGGCCCTCTCTCATGAGGCGGACCAGGAAGGGCTTATGCGTGTGTCTCTTGTGGCGAGCTATTAGCCGAGCCGCTTCAGAACTGCGACGGCCGATTCCACGTGCTCCAGGCCACCGAGCTCATTCGCCAGCTTCTTGACGGCGAAGAGGGCGTCATACTTGCCACTCGTCTTATCTGCGGGTGCTGAAACGACAACTGCATTCACCTTTGCAGCGCCCTTCTTTCGTCCCCGCTTGCCCTTCACCGCGATTCCGGCCTTGGCCATCTCTCGGTTCCGCAACTGGTAGATCATCGGATCCGACACCTTGATGCCCTTGGCTTCGAGCTTGGCCTTGACGGTCTTTGCCCAACCCCCGGGAGCGTCCTTAGCGATAGCTCCGATGTCGCTGAGTATCTTCCGGATCACGTCGCTCTTGTTGACCTTCGCCTTCGCCATTGCATTTGGTTCCTGGGAGTAAGTGGGCACTGCACCCCGGAGAATAGTTCGGGGTATGAGGCGAAACAAACACGCCGTCGAGTAATCCCTTGGGCCTACTTCACTCGTCTCACCGTCACGAACCATGCCTTCGGCCCGCCCACGCTGAAATCCATGTCTTCCCGGTCAGCACGCACTTCATATCGAGACAGCTCAATCGACTCGATAACCCAGTCGCTGGCAAACGCTTCCTCGATCTCCCCGCGTGAAATCCGCCGCGGCCCTTGTCCCTCGGGCTCGGCGTCGCTGAAGCAGAGCAGGTACAGCCGACCACCGGGCTTCAAAACGGTCGCCAAACCATCGACATACCGGCGTCGATCTTCGTCACTGAAGACGTGGAAGAGGCCGCAGTCGATCGCCGTGTCAAAGACCTCGGGTAGCTCTCCAAGTGCCAGGGCATCCATCACGAGGAACGTTGCCGCCAATCTCCGCTCGGCAGACTTCTGCTTCGCTGCGGCAATCGGCCCGGCCAGAAAATCGATGCCCGTGACCTTGTGCCCTCGTGCGGCGAAGTAGAGCGAGTTCTCGCCGGTGCCACAACCGACATCCAAGATCGATTCGGCCACCTGATCGGCCACGCTGATGAATGCCCGCTGTGGCCTGCCGATATCCCACGGGGGAAGACCTGCGTACATTGCCTTGAAATGCTTGGCGTCAACAGATTCGGGTGGCATGATCTTCGCTTGCTGGCCTTTGCATTTGCCCTGTCTCGTGGTGACCGATATCGTAGAAGAAGGAGAGGTGGTGCGTCATGGCAGCGAACATTAGCCCCGTCGATGAAGAACGAATTACGCGGCTGGAGACGGAGTTCGTGCACGCGTCGGGCGTGACCTGTTCCACGGCCTACCACAACGCCATCCAGGCCGGGCTCACGGTCGTCATTTCACAGGGAGACAAAATCGTCGAAGTGTCCCCCGACGGCCAAGAACGCGTAGTCAAGATCATCGTCGGGCCATCCCCTTCTCAACCGGGCGCGAGATACACGATCCAGTGATGTCCAGCACGCCGCGACTGCGGATGTTTGCCGGACCGAATGGTTCGGGAAAAAGCACGCTCAACGAGGTACTCGCTCCCGAATTGCTCGGCGTGTACCTGAACCCAGACCAAATTGAAGCCGCCATTCGGGCGCGTGGGTTCCTCGACGTTCGGGCTTTTGGAGTCGCCGTCGACGACAAGGTCGACTCGCTCTTGATGAAGTTCCTGGGGGAGTCGACGTTGCTGAGAGACACTGCCCTGTCGGGCGATGTCGCAAAGCTCTCGGTTTCCGGCGGCCTCATCGACTTTGCTCATGTGGAGGTCAACTCTTACCACGCTTCCGTCGTCGCCGATTTTCTTCGCCATCGTCTCCTGGAACAGAAGACCTCGTTCACGCTTGAGACGGTCATGTCGTCACCCACGAAAGTGGACCTTCTCGCACGAGCCCAGCACCTCGGCTATCGCACCTATCTTTATTTCGTTGCCACCGCCGATCCCACGATCAACATCTCGCGTGTCGAGAACCGTGTGCGAAAGGGGGGCCACGGGGTGCCCGAAGACAAAATCGTGAATCGATACCACCGGTCGATCGGACTTTTGAAGCAGGCGATAAGTCACACGAATCGCGCCTACATCTTCGACAACTCCAGCCATGACAAGGCTCGCGTCTGGCTCGCCGAGATCACCGACGGCCGCACCATCGAGATCAAGGCAAGCGAAATCCCCGAATGGTTTTCCGCTGCGGTCCTGCGCGATGCCACACCGGCTTCACCAGGCGAGTGATGATGGGAAAGAGAGCACAGCTACCCTCATCGCCGACCGGGGTCTGCATTGAAGGGGAGCGAGCATGCTCGCCGGACGATTGTGGAGGCGAGCCTGGCTACGATCATTTGCTGGATGTCCTGGCTGATCCCACGCATGATGAGTATGAAGATCTCCGCCAGTGGTCGGGCGATTTCGATCCAGAACGCGTCAGCCCCAAGGATGCCACCAGGCGGATGCGCGAATACAGCTAAGGCTGCCGGTCTACTCCCTCCAAATTCATCGGCGACATTCTCGCACCCCACTCATGCCCTCAAAACGCACCCACATTCAGCCGGGTCAGAAACTCGAACTCGACCTCACGCCAGTCGAGCGGAAGACGATCCTTGATGAGCTGATGTGCTTGCCCACCGAATACGAGGCCCTGCTCAAGAAAGTCCATCCAGAGCAGCCGTTGTTGCTCACGCTGGATGAACTTGAAGATTTTTCAGGGTATATCGCGGCGGAGTCCAACCACACGACCAACAAGAAGCTCCGAACGATCCTTGACCGTGCGTTCACCAAGATGACGGATCTTCTCGACCAGTTCACGGATGAAGAACCAGCCGCGAAGAAGACGGGCAAGCCACCGACCAAGAAGGCGCTCGCCAAAGAGCGAGACGAAGCCGAGCGGCAGCAGAAGATTTCGGAGCAAGCCGTATTCCTGGCAACGTGGGCGGCTGGTGTTCTTCAGGCCGCCGAACAACACAGGGCCAAGAACAAGCGGCTCGAAAGCTTTGTCCTGGAAGACCTCGATCGAGTCGTGCTCATAACCCTGCCATCCGTGAGGACCGACATTCAGAAGAGAATCGAAGCCGGCGACGACGATTTCACGCTGGCTGAGGTTGGCGGGATGCTGATGGCTGTTGCTGGAGAACTTTGTGACGCCCCGATGAACCAGCAGATCGGCATGCTCATGGTGGCCAACTCGCTCATGTCAGCAATGCAGAAATGGGTGGGCGAGACGGTGGCAGAGGAATTCGGCAAAGCCCGGCAACCACGCGCAAAACGGCCAAGAGCCTCCAAGAAGAAGCGTCCCAAGGAAGGGCCGGACGAGTAGCAGAAACCCGATGGTCGCCTCTCGCTCCGCCCTTCATTCCTATCCAAATCCTGGCATATTCCGTGAGCACAATCGAGCCATCAACGCTCGGCTGACTCGTGCCGCCACCTGCTGATACCGGTGGCGGTTTCGAGCCTTCATCGCTCGCTCCTCCCGCGACGCCCATTCTCCGGCTTCGCCTTTTCCAGCTCCCATCCCGTTCTTGCGGCAGTACGCGCTGTCGCCGCTGTTTCCTCCAACCCAATCCTCGAAAGGAGGCCCCGCATGACGTTATTCGTCGGGGTGATTCTGACCCTTCTCGCAGCAGGTTTAGCCCTGCTCCTCGCTCGCGAAACCAAACTTCGCCGGGCGCTCCAGTCTCTTTGTCGTCGGCTCATCACACGGCTTGCCGACGCTGCCAGTTCCCACGCTGGCCCTACCCAAAGCCGTCGTCCTTCCCAATCCCGCCCTTACCGGAGATGAACTACATGCTCTCGCTTCTCGGCGGCTTTCTCATGGCCGTCCTCGAATTCATGATCACCACGGCGTTCGCGGTGCTCACCTGGCTCTTGCGGCTTTTGTGGCCGGCGTGGGTCATCATCGCCATAGTCGGAATGCTGGCTTTGAGCGCCCAGTCAGCTCACGCCGGATGGTTCGATTGGTTCGGGAGCTCTGACACGACACAACTTGAGCGATCTACGGAAATCGCCCAGGAAGCAGCTCGTGTCACCAGTGCCAGCACGATAGCCCAGGCAGAACAGGCACAAGCTCAAGCAGACCAGAATGCCCGTGTGGCCGAACTTCTCAGCCACCTATCGGACGAACGCCAAAACCTCGCCGGACACATCACGACCCTGGTTGAAATGCACACCCAGGACTCACAGTGGGCAGCAGCGCTTTCGGCTACTACTCCGATCGTGATCTCCGTGGCTGTGCTTCTTGTCGCGTGCTTGGCACTCTGGAGCGTCACGAGAACCAGCCCACAAGACCAGGCCGAGCTCAGTGACGCGATCGATTTTCTTGCGATGGAAGTTGCCGCGTACGAACCGGCCCAGGCGTCGTCGGGTTCCTTGCTACCGAGTCGTGCAGGTGCCAGCCGTGTCCCTGTTTTGATGGGGCCGGGTAGCGCGTTCTCAGACGACCAGGACTTTGCACTGCCACCCGATGACGACGCAGACCCAAACGATCCGCCGCCATTTTGAATCCCGCACCACCACCACACCCACAGGAGACCACCACCTTTGAGCCACGTCGTCGAAATCAAAACCGAAATACGTGACGAGCAAGCCGTACGGGCAGCTTGTTCACGTCTGCACCTCGAACCGCCTGAGCACGCCACCACCAAGCTCTTCAACGCGACAGCAACGGGCCTCTGTGTCTACCTTCCGCGGTGGGCATATCCCGTCGTGTGCAACCTCAAGACGGGCCAGCTCCAGTACGACAACTACGGAGGTCACTGGGGCAAACAAAAGCACCTGGACTCGTTCCTTCAGGGCTACGCGGTCGAGAAAGCCAAGATCGAAGCCAGGAAGAAGGGCCATACGTGCTCTGAAACCCGGCTCAATGACGGTTCGATCCGCGTCACCGTTCGAGTAGGAGGTGCGGCATGACGAGCACTCCCGAGAGAAAGATCGAAATCACCGTATCGCCACAGGGCACGACCAGCATCAAAACATCGGGCTTTGCCGGAGGCTCATGTCGGGATGCCACACGTGAGCTGGAACGATCCCTGGGTGTCGCCGGTACTGAAACGTTGCTGCCCGAGTTTTATGGCCGGAGCAGCGTCGGTCAGCAGGTTCAGCAGGGCCAATAGGTGCCCAGAAACCTCGCGATTGGTCGGTGGGTGGATGGTGGAGATGAAAACGTCTCCGCCATCCTCCCCTCCCTGCTTTCACCCCCAACACCCGGACATAGATATCAATGGCAAAACCCAGCCGCCCCGATCCACCCGAGGAATCCAATCGCCCGGCTCCTTTACCATCGCAACTCAGCCAAGACGACCGACTGAAATGGGCCAAAGCCAGTCTCCGCGGCGTCATCGTTCCTCAGCTCATCGAATTCAGCGTCAGCTCGTGCGAGGCTCTGTACGCCGATGAGGAAGGCGCGCCGGTGATCTACGGCATGCGGTTTCGAGATGCGGCAAACAAGCTCGTAAAGCAGCGCAGTCTCCCGTGGCCCTTCTTGGACGCGATCGAGGGCTGCCTGACTGCGTTGTTGCCGCCCAGGGCCCTTCAAGAGAACAACGGCTACCGCGGCGTCTTCACGGTCGATGTCGAGAAGTACGTCGTGAAGATCAAACACGAGGAGCAGTTCCAGGTGACGCGCGAAACCAACATTGAGTTCGCAGCATGATCGCCCACTTTCTCCACCCCACACCCCAGGACATAGATATCAATGGCAACACCCGACGACGACTACATGGCGACGCTTCTTGCCGAGTGCCAGAAGCGAGAGGACGACCGGATCGATGCCGCAAAGAACACGCTCAGGAGCCAGATTATTCCGCGGCTCAAGAGAAGAGGAGTCGCAACCGTCCGGGCGTACTACTCAGGCTACGGTGACTCTGGCTGCATCGAGACCGTGGACTACTTCGATGCCAACAACCAGCCCGTGAAGGTGCCAAAGCCCCGGTCGACCACTGTTCCCGCGATCGATGACGTGCTCAATGATTTTCTACCGGGCGGCTTCGAGAACAACGACGGTGGCCAGGGCGAGATCACGATCGACGTTCAGGCAGGCACGGTCACGCTCGAACACCAAGAAAACTTCGTTGAGCACCACGACTCGACCATGGAGTACGCGCTCTGATGGCACACGCCTACCACCACGCCGTCAGCTCATCTCGAAAATTCGGTGGTGAGCCTGACGAGTACTTGAAGCTGCACGAATGGCTCGACGCCTCAAAGAGCCACATGGCGGATTTTCGGCACCGGGCCCTTCGACATCACAGCGAGGGGATTTTCATGCTCGAAGCTCTGTTTGGCAGCACGATCACCCTCTCGACCGGCCGCATTCTTCCCGTCCGGTTCATCGGAGAGCAGCATGTCATCGAAGACTTGGGGCGTATTCCGACCGTCGCAGATTGGCTCGCGAAGATTCATCCCGAACCATGGATGCTGGGACGACGGGAGGAGATTGGGGTGTAGGCCGGCTGTTCAATGCCAGCTTCACGACCTACGCCATCGAGTGAATGCCGATCCGATTGCCGTCTGGGTCGCGAATCAGAGCGATGAAGCCGAACGGCGGAATTGGCGTCTTGGGCTTGATGCTCTGACCACCTGCTTCAAGGGCCCGCTCGTGTTCTTTGCCGCAGTCGTCTGATCCGAAATAGACGATCACCGAGTTCCCGCCGCTGTCAAAGCCGTCCATCTTCACGAGCGCACCAGGAGCACCGGAACCATCTGGACTGCCTGAGAACGCCCACATCTCCGGCTGGTCTGGTCCGCCGTTTGAGAGCTGCTGAAACGTGCGGCCGAAGACGTGCTCATAGAACGCCTTCGCTCGCGGCATGTCCTGAACGTATATCTCGAACCACCGGACAGGGTTCGCCGGCGCACTCATCGGATGACCTCGTAGACGTTGGTGTCAAAGCGAGTTATGAGTCTACCGGCCGTTCTATCGGATTGCGTGGGCATCGACCGGCCATCCGCTACTTCAGGCCAGCCACCTGGCTAAGGTCGAACCACTGGAGCAAGGGCACATCATATGTGGCAGCTTGGAGACGGCTGGCCAACCTTCTGCGTTTGCCATCGATGGCGACCATGCCTGCATCGCAACAGCACCTGAACGTTCGCGTCCGTCGCGCGCCAAGACATGCTACCCTCGCCTTCCGATGGTGGGCTCGTAGAGTTGCGAGAGCTTCGACTCTGAATCGAGCGTCAACGTGCCGGTTCTGAGAACGAGGAGGTGGCCACCAGCGCAGTCCCACTCAACTCCGTGGCGGTCGCGGTCAGGACATCGCCTGCTTTCAGTCGATCAGTCCGCAACGACACCGTTACGAATGCCCCACCTGAAACACGTCGAAGATTAGCCAAGAGGCGTTCCCCCTGGGGGCCCGCACTCGATGCAGCCCCAGACGACGCAAACAACTGAAGCCTAAACCACTGGGTCGGGTCACCTGCCAATCGGAGGGTTACGATCAGGGATCCTTGGCGCCTTCGCACAGCCTCGATGACGGGTGTCGCCCCCAGGTCTGCCCCCGCGGCGAAGCGAATCCCCGGTGTTCCCGAGCCAACCGGTCCGTTGGCGGCAATCGAGTTTGAGAGCACGATTGCCCGGGCTGCGGCTCCTTCCAACGAGATTCCAGCGCGGCCATTGCCTCGAATCGTGTTGCCTGAAAGCGTAGCACCGAACCCCTCAATCGAGATTCCGTCGCCAATCCCCGTCGATCGACTTCCATTGGCTGCAATGGTATTGCCCGACACCACCGTGCCAGCTTGGTCGCCCAAGCCAAAGTGAACACCATGGCCAACGTTGTTTCGAATTGTGAAGCCTCTAATGAGAGAGTTCCGCAAGCTTCCGAGAACGTTGACACCGCCCCCTTGGAAATTGCGAATGCTGCTTCCGCGACCGGTGAATCTTACCGCTTGCACGCCTGCACCAATCACGAGCCCATCCCGCTGCAACTGCGATGAGGTGCCATCGAGTGTCACTGCGACTGGGGAAACAACCCGGGTGACACCATGGAACTCTAGCCCAGCCAGAGCATTGGTGCCGCCAACCCGCCCGCGAAGCGCGACGTTTGTGCCATTACCGTCTGATGTGATCGACAATCGGCTGCCACCTCGCGATGCGGCATCGATCGTCCCTGCGAACACAACGTCACCACCCATCACACGAAGCGACACATCACCCATGAGCTGCACGCGGCCTAACGCCTCGAAGGCGGACTGATGCCAAGCGGTGACTCGGTAGACACCGGCGAGACGGATGAGGTTGTCGGCATACCGCTGAGGTCCAACGGTCGTCACAGACTGAACCCGCGTTGTCCCACCGGCATCTGTCACCAACCTCGCCAAAGGCGTCGAAGCCCCGGCAGCCGCGTTGAACACAGTCGCACCGGGTGAGCGGACGAGGAGTCCGGCTGGGCCGTCGACGGCCTGGCTGAGTGTGACAGACTGACCGGCGAGCGTGATCGACTGGGAGACCGGCGACTCAAAGGCAACAGCACTGGCGCCCGCACGAACGAAGACCTTGGCTCCATCTGGGGTTCCGAACACTTGCCCAGCGTTACTCACGGGCCACACCCGACGGACTCTTCCAGAAATCGGATCGACATCGGCAACCGAGCGATATGTGTAGTTGATCAGCAGGCTGGTCCCGTTTGCTGCAACATGAAAACTCTTCGGGAACAGATTCGGCTCGAAATTCTCGGGAAACAACTCGCGTGAGACGACAAGTCCCTCAGTATCAATGACGCTCAGCCTGTTGTACGTTCCGAGCGCATAGCCAGTTCTCCCATCCTGAGAAAGACGGAACTCCTGCAAACCGCCGAAATCGAGGTTGATCAGCGGAATGGTGCCAATAACCCCAAGTGCGTCACGATCGACGACCGCAATGGACGGGTAAATGAAGCTCGAAAGCCCCCCCCCCTGATTGACGCCTTGGTCGGCTACGTAGATCCGCGCTCCGTCTGGACTCACAGCAACGTCACTGACCGTGTAACTGCGACCAAAAGGCAGATCAACGGTGCCGGCCAGTGTGAGCTCGCTTGGACCGACATCAATAACGATGAGTTGCGAGGCTCCATTGGTTGACCGAAACGAGACGTAGATTCGGTCGCCGTCAGGTGACACGGCAATCTTTCGAGAGAATCCCTGCAATGGCACCTCGATGGTCGACGTCACTGCTCCGGTGGTGGCATCGAGGACGGAGACCATCGGCTGAGACACATATCCACCACCATCGACCACGAACACATGGTCGTGAGCCACATACACGTGCCGCCCGTCATGTGAGATGGCGATGGATGACGGGAGCGCTAGTGGAATGATCAATGCTGGTTTCGTGCCACCTGGATCAACAATCGCGACAGTGCCCGGGACCTGAGACGCGACCACCAGCGTGCGGCCGTCACCCGACACGGCACTGGAGTTCCATGCAGTGACGTTGACATCAGCAGGAAGGGGCACAAGCGTCGTGCCGCCTGAGACGGGAGGCAGCAATCGCACTGCACCACCCCACGATTGCGGCCCAGACGAGCGCACGTTTTTCGCGATTTCGATCTGCGGCGAGCCAACGGTGACGCGGCCAGGCGTGTCGATTGGGACGCCAATGTTCGTAAATTCGACGGATGAGGCGACTCGTAGCGAGCCGGTCACGGCTGTTGTTGGGCTACCTGTGATTTCAAAGCCCTGTCCAGGCGCCGGTGATCCCTCGACAACAATCGCCTTGACGGCGTTCGTCACGAATGAACGAACGACCCCAGCCGGGCTGCTGACGACATACCTTGCGCCTTCAATCGCCAGAGAGGCCATGTCATTCTCTGCATCAAGGGCTATGCGAAGCGTGGTTCCATCGAGAACGGCTGTGACAGCTAGCGCTTGGCGAGACTCAAGCTGCTCAAAACGAGAAGCGATGGAACGGGTGCCTGTCCGAGACTGTTTTCGAGTTCGAGCAAACATGACTAGAGGGCCTCAAAACTGCAGAGTCGAGATTCGGCAGAGAATCTTACCCTCTTCAATGGCACATTCGAAACCGGCTGGAGATGCCGAATAGCGTCCCAGCATTTTTGGTAGCTGGAGGAAGGCTGTTTGGCGTTGTCCATTGCGGCCGACCGACCGACCGACCGCTTCTTCCACCTCACCACCCCTCACACCCAAAACCCACATGCCAAAACCCAAAACCAACACGACAAACCGACCCGCAACACCCACCACCACGCCCACGCTCACCTCCAACCTCCGTGAACTCATCCAGGCAGCCTTCTCGGCAATCTGGATTCAAACGCACGAACCCGCCGAAGCAACCCGTGACCTGACCGCCCTGTGCCGCTCTGAAACCTGGAGACTCGCGACCTGGGATTGCGACCGCGGCATGACGTTCCCGCTTGAGCCCGTCGAACTTCCTGGCATGACCGATACCCAGGATCCGCTCGCTGTCATCCGGGCTCTTCCACAGGTTTCAGTCGGTGCCGCAACAACCCTCGTGGTCTTTGAAAGCCTGCACCGGTTCTTGGGAGCCACTGAGATCATTCAGGCTCTCGTCCGGCAGATTCATCACGGGAAGAGCAGCCGGTGTTTTGTCGTCGTCCTGGCCCCGGTGATCCAGATTCCCGCTGAGCTCGAAAAGCTGTTCACGGTGATCGACCATGAGCTGCCCAACCACACGCAGCTCGAATGGATCGCCCGGGAAGTCGCAACGGAACCTGGCGAACTCCCGACACCAGAAAATCTCCCCCGTGTGATCGAAGCTGCCGCAGGGCTTACCAGGAGCGAAGCAG